>CAYSCZ010000038.1:0-30451 GCA_964429655.1 uncultured Roseivirgaceae bacterium | reverse complement strand
TTTTTTGGGCTTTAACCCTTCATGACAAAATTCCAATGACAAATCTGGGATTATTCATCGTATGGGATTTCTTTTCAGTATTTCTTTTTTTTGATATTTCGATAGTAAAACTTATACGAACCTTAGCGTTTTCTAAATAATAATAGGTCTCACTTTTCCTGGAGTAGCTGATCGGAGCCCCCAGGTCCCTTAACAGATCAAGATGATAGAACAATTGTCTTTTACTGACGGATAAGTGGTTAGCCAGGTCATGAGGCGTTCCGGTGCTTTCTTTTTCAATTAGTTTGCTAAGCCTTTCTAATCGTTCTATTTGTTCTATGAAACCCATAGCTTGCTATTTTCTCTAATATTTCCTGCCGTTTTACTTTAAAATAATACCATATATTTTAATAAGCTAAAAGTAGGTAATTGACCAATCAATTTCCTCCCCTGTTTTAGTGATCTTTTTGCATATTTCAGTGAGGCGCTTAATCACCTAAAACAGTGAGGCACATAATCACCTTTCAATAGAGCGCTTAATCACCTTTTTATTTTTTATAAATACTTAACTAGCTGATTAAATGATAGTTATATATCAAATGTTTTTTGCAGCCCTGGCTTCAATTTATGAAATAGTTGTAGCTGATTTTTAATCATAACCAATAGCCCTTATCATTACCCCATGAAAAATGTTTTTCTTAAAATTATTAAAGGAGAGGCTTCGGCAGATATCGTGTTTGAAGATGAGCATACCATGGCTTTTCTGGATATCAGACCATTGTTTCCTGGTCATACCCTTCTGGTGCCCAAAGCTGAGATTATGACCATGATGGGCCTCCCGGATGAACTGATTCTACCATTATTCAAAAATGCCAGGTTACTTTCCGCAGCCATCAAACAAGCTATGGGTTGCGAAGGTATTTTTATGGCCAACAATAACATTGTCAGTCAAAGTGTGGCCCACCTGCATATTCACCTGGTACCACGCAATAAGAAGGATGGTTTGAAAGGTTTTTTCATGCCGCGGGTCGGTTATAAGAATGACGCACATAAAAAAGCGGTACAACAAAAAATCATAGAAACCATAAATAATAGGGATAATCAAACCGACACAATCTAATTTATTAACTTTCAAAGCTGTTATTTATAATATTAAATGTTTCATTGCTTTATGAATAATTCTGTTGTTTGCCTGGGCGAAATTTTGATTGACTTTATCTGTGAAGATATTGACGCTTCGCTGGAAGACGGCCAGCATTTTTTAAAAAAGGCAGGCGGCGCACCGGCAAATGTAACAGCCTGTGTAAGCAAACTTGGTGGGAGGTCAGCGTTTATCGGTAAAGTGGGGGATGATGCTTTTGGTAGATTCCTGATCCGGACGCTTAGCCGGGAAGGTGTGGATGTACAACAATTAATTAAAGATAAAACCAGCAAGACCACACTGGCTTTCGTGTCCTTAAAAAAAGACGGCCAGCGTGATTTCATTTTCAATCGTGGCGCCGACGAAAATCTAACCTACACAGAATTAAAGCGTGAACCATTATCATCCCCATCTATCATACACCTGGGCTCAGCCACTGCCCTGCTGGGCGGAAACTTACGGGAAACATATTTTAACGTCATGGAAAGCTACCATGAAAAAAACTTCATCTCTTTTGATCCTAATTTCCGAATCGACCTTTGGAAAAATAATGAAACTGAATTTATTGCACGATCCAAAGAAGCACTAAAGTACGCCGACCTGGTGAAGGTCAGCGATGATGAGCTGCAATTGATTAGCGGTGATGAAGGGCTTGATCAGGGGGTAGATGAGCTTCATCGCTATGGAAAATTTGTGTTGGCTATAACCCTGGGCAGCAAGGGCACATTGATCAGCAATGGAGAAGAAAAGCAGATTATTCCTAGCTATCCGATTCAATCCCTTGACAGCACAGGTGCCGGTGATGCTTTTATTGGCGGAACGCTATACAAGGTATCAGCACTTGAAGCGCCGAAAGAGGAAGTTTATAACATGGATACTTTAGCGGGTATTGTTAGATTTGGCAATAAAGTAGGTGCCATAACCTGTACGAAAATGGGGGCCATTGATGCGCTTCCTACATTAACTGAAGTAGAAAATTTCTTTGATAAAGATTAAAGAATTTGTATAAGCCCCACCTTAAACAATTAATTGATGAGGTCCGCCATGAACTCGATCCGCATCATGCCATTGATGTTGATTTTTTTCATCGCCTGGCGGCGCAGATTCACTGGATTGAAACACTGTTCAATAAATTATATCAAGATCACCCCGGAAGGACTGAATATTTCAAGGCATTGATCAAACGTTTATTTCTGCTTTATCAGGAAAGAAATGATTACTTGAAAAACCTCGATCTTGAAAGGGAATATAATCCTGAATGGCACCTGAGTGAGGGTCTTGTGGGCATGAGCCTTTATGTGGACCACTTTTGCAACAATCTGTACGGATTAAAGCAAAAAACAGGATATTTAAAAGATTTAGGCATTAATGTGGTGCATTTAATGCCCCTCCTTAAATCCCCGTTGGAAAATGACGGGGGGTATGCGGTAAGCAACTTCCGGGAAGTAGACGAAAGATTTGGTACCATGGAAGCGCTGGAAGACATCGCAAGGCATTTTCATGACAACGGAATGCTTCTGGTATTGGATTTTGTAATGAACCATACAGCTGATGACCATGAGTGGGCTAAAAAAGCATTAGCCGGTAACGAATCATTCCAGGATTATTACTACATGTTTGATGACCGAACCATACCAGACCAGTTTGATGCTTCGATGCCGGAAATCTTTCCTCAAAGCACTCCGGGAAATTTCACATACCTGGAAGGTATTGATCAATGGGTGATGACCGTATTTCATAATTATCAGTGGGACCTAAACTATACCAACCCACAGGTATTCATAGAAATGCTTGCTAATCTTATATTTCTAGCAAATAAAGGGGCAGATGTCATTCGTATGGATGCCCTGGCATTCACCTGGAAAGAAATAGGCACTGAAAGCCAAAACCTGCCCCTCGCCCATACCATCAATCAGCTGATGAAGGCGTGCAGCCAGGTAATTGCACCAGGCATTTTACTACTTGCCGAAGCCATTGTTGCGCCAGATGAAATTGTAAAATATTTTGGGGAAGGTGATGCCAGGGGTGTTGAATGTGATATGGCATACAATGCAACCTTAATGGCGCTTCTTTGGGAAGCAATAGCCACCCAAGACACCCGGATGCTGCAAAAGAGTATGAAAGGCCTACCAGATAAACCTTTTGGAAACACCTGGATCAACTACCTGCGGTGTCATGATGATATCGGCCTGGGCTTTGATGATAAATACCTTTACCAATTGGGGTTTGACGCTAAAACCCACAGAAACTTTTTAGTGAACTATTATTCGGGAAATTTTCCAGGTTCTATGGCAATGGGAACGCCATTTATGCATAATCCTAAAACCGGCGATGCCAGAATATCCGGCTCATTAGCTTCTCTGGCAGGCCTTGAAAAAGCATTGAACAATGATAATAAGGAAGCCATTGACGTAAGCATACAGAAAATAATTTTACTCCATAGCATCATCCTCTCCTATGGTGGTCTGGTTATGTTATACTCCGGTGATGAAATAGGAACCACCAACGATTATTCCTATCAGAATGACCCAAACAAATCGTACGACAATAGATGGCTTCACCGGCCTATTATGGATTGGAAAAAAATAAAGGAAATAAAAATGCCCGGCACCGTGGAAGCCAGGATTTTTCATGGGTTACAAAAACTTATTACGATCAGAAAATCCGCTCCTGAATTTGCGGACAAAAATTCAATCAGTATCGAGGAAATATCTAATAATCATGTGCTATGCTATTTAAGATGGGACATGAAAGGAAGAAAAACATTGGTACTTTGCAACTTTAGTAATCACAAGCAAATTGTAGATGTGGAAATACTTTACCGCTGTGGATTTGATATGATAAAAGGTTTAATAGACAGGTATACTACAAATGAAGCTTATTTTTTTAAAAACCACATCCAAATGAACCCATACCAGTTTTATTGGTTAACAAATAAAACTTAACCAATTCCAATAATGAAAATTACATCTAATATCCTCATACTGATGAGTCTGTGCTACTTTGCTTGCACATCCGGTAAAAAAACTGAAATACAAGAAAGTAGCTTAAGCATCTTAGCAGCAGTCAATGAATCTCAATTGGATACGGCTACATTTGCCGGGGGCTGTTTTTGGTGTGTCGAAGCTTCCTTTGATCAGATTAAGGGAGTTGTAGAAGCCGTCTCGGGATATTCCGGTGGGCAATCAAAAAACCCTACTTATAAGCAGGTAGCAGCGGGTCGAACCAACCATGCAGAATCGGTTCAGGTGTATTACAACCCGGATATTATCGATTATGAAACGTTGCTTGACATTTTTTTTACAGCCCACGACCCTACGCAACTAAACAGACAAGGCCCGGATGTGGGACCGCAGTACCGCTCGGCTATTTTTTATCATAATAGTAATCAAAAGAAACTTGCAAAAAATAAAATTGATGATTTAGAGAACACCGGCATATATCCCATGCAAATCGTCACTGAGATCAAGCCATTGGAAGATTTTTGGTTGGCTGAGGCCTATCACCAGGATTATGAGAGAAAAAATCCTGATAATCGGTACATACGTTTTGTATCCAGGCCAAAAATCAATAAAGTAAAAAATAAGTTCAGCCATTTATTAAAAGAAGATCATCAATAGGATTAATAAATAATTAATTTATAAGGCAATATTTTTTCGTCTATTTTAGTAACTTATTCTACTAAAAATGTAATTACATAGTTCCTAGTTTTATAGATTGTCCATTATGGCACTATCACCACCGCAGCTAAATCAAGAACAGCCCAATTTTGTGATGAGTTTTACCTCATCCTCAATAGATATATTTAAGGTATCCCTAACCCTCCTGATAAACATGATGGAGAAGAACTACTCTCACTGGATACTTGAGATCGAAGAATGGGGTACCATTGATTTAGATTACCTGAAGTATCTAAGGGGTAAATATCAGAAAGTCAAAAAGATAGGCGATAACAAGGTAGATGTCTCCCTTAAAGAAATTATCCATTTATATATTTCCCTGGAGGTATCGGCAAGGTTTATAAACACCAGCGACGAAAATAAAACACTACTTAGAAAAGTTACCGGTGACAACGACCATGATATCACGCTGGAAGAGTTTGTCAAGAAAGCCCGGGAATTAATCGATGCTTTCAAAGTGCTATGTAAAAAATGGAAAGACTTTAACGATTACGTAAAAGCTGTTAAAGTTCTTACCTTCGATTAGCGACGCATTGGTTACAGACCAATTATTTACTATCAATTTCTTTTAGCTGAGGATTATTTTTTACCTTTAGCAAACAATCATAGCAATATATACCTTTATGAACGTCTCTGTTTTATTTGTGGATGATGAACAACTGAATCTTCAAATACTTGAAATTTATATGAATAATCATTTTGAGGTCTTTACAGCACTCACAGGTGATGATGGATTAGATGTGCTGGAAGATAATCCTGAAATAAAAGTGGTGGTTAGTGACATGAGCCTACCCGTGATGACCGGGCTGGAATTCATCAAAAAAGCCAAAGCGATAAATCCTGATTTGCAGTGTTACCTGCTTACTGGTTATGACATTACCGAAGAAATTAGAAATGCCTTGAATGAACAACTTATTCTTAAATCATTCTCTAAACCTTTTGAAGCAGAAGAAATTCACAGCGTGATTACTGAAAACCTTGGGAGATGAATCAAGAAGGGGCTTTATCAAATGATAAAGCCCCTAAACTTCTAATTAATGTCTACTAATTGAATGTCAAAAACCAAATCCTTCCCTGCAAGCTCGTGGTTAGCGTCTATTTTAATTGAGTCTGAATTTACTTCCGTTACGGATACCCGCGTTTGATGGCCCAAATCATTTGTGGCGACTAGTTTCTGACCAACCTCAGGATCGAGATCATTTGGCAAACTTGTTTTTGGAATTTCCTGAATTAATTCATTATTATGTTCACCATAAGCCTCATTGGCAGTTACAGTGATGGTCTTCTTTTCATTAACTTCCATTCCATCTACAGCGTTGTCAAAACCCTTGATCATTTGGCCCCCGCCTACTGTAAATTCAAGGGGCGCCTTTCCTTCTGAAGAATCAAAAACTTCACCGCTGGTTAATTTTCCTGTGTAATGGACCTTTACAACATCATTTTTCTTTGCTTTCATAATAGCAGTCTTTAATTTATAAAATAATAGTTTACCTTAAAGGTAAGGTTTATAGCCACCAATCATAATTCATCAGCCACCAATTTGAATAAATACCATGAAACCACCAAAATTCTGTTTTTTTCCCATCCTCTGGTTGTTAATTTTTATCTCATGCCAGCCATCCGAAGAAAAATTATCTGATAGATATTCAGTTCAGATAGATTCTGCCAGGGTTTTAATAAACGAATTAATGGAGAGAAATAAAATCCCCGGTATGGCCGCTGCTTTATCCATTGATAACAAACTTATCTGGATCGAAGGATTTGGTTATTCGGATTTGGAAAATGAAGTACCGGTAGACCCTTCAAAAGCAAAATTCAGGATAGGAAGTGTATCCAAAACCTTCACATCCACCGCCCTTGGATTATTAATGGATCAAGGAAAAATTCATCCGGACAGCACCATACGATATTATCTGGAGTACTTCCCTGAAAAAAGATATCCGGTCACCGTTCGCCAGGTTGCAGGGCATATTGCTGGCATCCGTCACTATCAAAATGATGAATTTATGAGTGCAAAGCATTACCCTACGGTAAAAGATGGGCTTTCAATATTTCAGGATGATAGCCTTTTGTTTAAACCCGGTACAGCATATCGTTATTCAAGTTATGGGTGGAACTTGATTAGTGCGGTAATAGAGGACGCTTCAGGAGAAAATTTCCTCTATTATATGCAAAGCAATATTTTTGATAAATTAAAGATGAATAATACTGAAGCTGACTTTGCCAATAAAAAAATATCAACCCGCACGAAATTTTATACCATAGCGGGAGACGGTGTAGTACCAGCTCCATATGTTGACAATAGCTACAAATGGGCTGGTGGTGGTTTCATCTCAACCGCTGAGGATCTGATCAAATTTGGACAAGCCCACCTGGAATCCGGATTATTAACCGAAAAAACATTACATAAACTTCAAGAAACACAATTCCTAACTAACGGAGACGCTACCAATTATGGGATGGGCTGGAGCAGTGGTTATGGTGTGACGGGTAAATATTATCATGGGCACAGCGGTGGTAGCGTTGGTGGAATAACTCAATTCTGGATGTACCCGGAGGAAAAAATTATCATAGCCATCGTATCAAACTGCAGCCCGCTTGAATACGGAGAAACAGCGCATCAGATAGCGGGTTTATTCATGGCAAAAAACCTCATGAAGTAGACGTTCTAAAAATTATTCACTACCAAGAAAATATGATCGACGCTTAAATAATCGATCGTAAAGTGATTGGTCCCTGAAATGTCCTTCGGGATTATTTGGAGTATGTATAATCCAGTCTGTTACATATTGATAGGCCAATAGATTTATGTCAGGAAGGTTGTTTTGCTTAAAAGTAACGGTAAAAGCAGGGTCATTTAGGTTTTCAGTATCGTCATAGAATTTGGTGCTGGTCACCAGGTTTAATCCTGACAGGTATTTGGCGGTATTTGCAGAATCCACACGTTGATCATTAATGAACCAATAGTCATCCATGGATTGGAGTGTAAAAGCAGAGTCTGGATAATTAAAAACAATTTGATCGAGGCTGTCTTTGTTTAATCGAAACAATACATTATTCCGATAACCTGAAGCATCCGTTGGTATGCTCATACTCATAAAATCGTTAGCTGCATACACTTCCTTATCATCTGCTAGCCTGACGAAAGTGTGGTAACGTTGTCTGCCCTGCACACCAAATCTCCCCAGGATAATGTCTGTTGTTAACTGGTCATCTTCATAGACTTTCAACCTTGTGCCAGCAGAATCTACCTGATAATCTTTCCATTTACTTTCTTCTTTTGCTGCCAACCTGGATGGTTTTATTGACATCAAACTGGTCAGTGTACTTTTTACATTCGATGCTTTCGCATTTACCGCTTTCCCACTTTTTAATCTTACTTTCCACTGGTTGGATTCTTTTTTTATTAAAAGCTTTTCATTGTTTTTTTCGATTTCGATTTTATTAACCGCACTGGTATCAATCTTTACCAGCTCGGATTTAAAAGATTTACTTCTTTGCTTGCCCCCTGTGAAATTTATCAGCAAATAGATACCAACCAATACCGCTAAGATGGCCAGCAATTTAATATTTGAAAATCCTTTTAACATAAGTCCTTGTATTTAATATTTTCCTTGCAACCAATTTTGACGTTTTTTCATATTCATCTGTTTTCTAAAAAAAGCATAACCCAGGATTATGAATATGGGAATAAAGACATTCCCATATTTAATAAGGTTCTTGGTACTGTCTTCTACTTTCGCCAGAGGCCTGGAAGTGATACCTTTTGTTCTCAGCTCTATCAATCCTGTATCATCGCTAAGCCAGTCAATAGCATTGGAGGCAAAATTCACATTATCAGGCGTCAGTTGCTGTTGATTGTTTCCCTGTCCATTCACAATAAAATCACCATTAGCTACCACCACCAATTTGCCGATAGATCCGCCAACGCCATCAATGGCTAATGATAATGTTTGGCTTTCCGCATCAAAATCACTTTGATCCCATTGTTTATTTATGTCTATATAAGTTGGAGGGGAAATTAGACCGGTATTTTCAGAAGAATAAAGCAGGGGAATAACTTTGGATGATGAATCGCTGGTATTGACATTTACATTGGTGACAAAAGGTAATAAAACGGATTCAAGGCCTCCTGTGATCGGATGTTCCTCAAAATTTGTGATCTGTGGAAAATAGGGGAAGTTAACGGACGTATTAATGGTAAAAAATCCTTGCTTTTGCCTTACAGAAACTGATGCGCAATTAGCATCCACCACATACTGATTGCCATAGTCAACACCTTTTCTCTTTATCCATTTTGTAATACCGATTTCATTATCTTTTCTAAGGTATTGACTTGATAGGTCACCACTTAAAGGACTATAAGCTAAAAACACATTACCTCCCTGATCCAGATAATTATCCAGCATTGAGAAATGTTTTTGAGGAATGGTATCTTTCGGGTTTATCCAGATAGCGGTTTTGTAATAAGATGGAATGACCGTTGTATCATCAAGGCTTAATGCCTCCAGGTCGTATAGTACCGACAGTTGCTCTTTTAGTTGCGATATTGACTGTATGCCTGGTTCACCGTTGCCTTGTAAAAATGCTAACTTTGGTTTATCCAAAATCGCAAGTTTCTTTACGGCTGTGGTGAGATCATATTCCATAGAAGCATTTGGTCTGATGAGTGGTATCACCTCCGTTCTGTCTTCCATCTGTAAAACCGCACCCATGTAAGCCCTTATCTGCTGAACCTGGTCACGTTCTGTAACATTCACCATGATCGGACGAACGCCAGACTGTTGGGCTTCCCTTTCTATCTCATCACTTTCATTAGGATTGATGAATTCAAATACCAGGTTGCCATCAGATTCATTTTCGTATTCCACTAACTGATCCCAAAATTCCCTCCTGTTATTTAAGAGCTGAGGAGGTAGATCTTCAGAAAAATATGCTTTTACTGTGATCACATTATCCAGGTCATTTAGAATATTCTCAGTAGCATCCGATAAGGTATATCTTTGATCATCTGTGAAGTCCAGACGAAAATAAGCCTGATTTGAAATCAGATTGACAACAACGACGATCCCAATGATTATAAATAACTGAGATATTATCTTTTTCTTATTCATAATAGTCGATTTTAAGATTGCCAGTTTCTCCTGGTAAGCATTGCCTGCGATGAAATTAAACCTATGGCAATGATTGATAGAAAATACAATATATCTCTGGAGTCGATTACGCCTCTTGATAAGGATTCATAATGTGTTCGCAGGCTAAGAAATTGGAATAGATTACCGATCGATCCTCTAAAGCTTGATGCTAATATGTCAAAAAGGATCTGAAAAAATATGCCGATAAACAATGCCAATAAGAAGGCTACGATCTGATTGTTAGTGGCACTACTCGCAAAAATTCCAATACTGATATAACCTGCTGATAAAAGTATCAACCCCAGATAACCTCCGATAATACCGCCATGGTCAACAGGCCCTAACCTGCTGATGGTGATGTAATAAGGCAAAGTGCAAGCTAGCGCTATGATCACAAGCAATAGACAAGCAAGAAACTTTCCGCTGACGATTTGCCAGTCGGTTACTGCTTTGGTGCTAAGCAATTCAATTGTCCCGGATTTATTTTCTTCAGCGATCATGCGCATGGTAATGGCCGGGATGAAAAAAAATAGTGTCCAGTAAGCGATACCAAAAAAGACTTGTAAGCTCGCCTGGTTTACCAGAAAGACATTGCTTCCAAACAACCAAGTGAAAAACCCACTCAATCCTAAAAACAGGATGATCATTACATAGGCGATCAAAGAATCGAAGAATGATGCGATCTCACGTCTGGTTATAATCCATATTTTATTCATAATGCCTTATTTTGTTAGTTCTCTAAATACATCTTCTAACCGTGTTTCCGTGCCAGTCATTTCCAGAAGGTACCATTTGTTTTGAACGCACAGGTCAAATACAGATTTTCTGGAAGAATTATCAGGTTTACTCTTTACCTGGAAAAACCCGGACTTACCTTCTATCTGATCAACTTTTTCTACTGTTGATAATCCTGTTAACCCTTTTTGAACATCTCCCTGATCTCCTTCGATCTGCACTGTCAATAGCTCTTGTCCTTGTGCCTGTTCTCTTAAATTGGTTGCCGTACCATCTGCAACAATTCTTCCTTTATTGATTATCAAAATACGGTCGCATGTAGCTTCAACTTCAGACAATATATGGGAACTTAGAATTACTGTTTTCTCTTTGCCTAACTCCTTTATTAACTTTCTTATCTCAACAATTTGGTTAGGATCTAAACCACTGGTAGGTTCATCTAAAATTAAAACTTCCGGATCGTGAATCATCGCCTGAGCCAATCCTACACGCTGTTTGTATCCTTTTGAGAGCTCTCCAATCTTTTTATGTTTTTCACTTTCAAGGCCACAGGCATCTATCATCTCACCAATCCGATTAGGAATGGTTACTTTGTCCACCCCTTGTATCTCAGCGCAAAATCTAAGGTAATCGATGATCGGCATGTCATAATACAATGGATTGCTCTCAGGTAAATAGCCAATTTTCTTTTTAATCTCCTCCTGGTCGGTATGAATGGAGTGGCCATCTAATTTAATATCACCACTATTAGGTGCCATGAAACAGGTGATTATTTTCATAGTTGTACTTTTTCCGGCACCATTGGGTCCTAAAAATCCTACAACCTCTCCTGTCTTTACACTAAATGAGATATTATTAACAGCTTTTTGTTCACCATACTTTTTTGTTAAACCTTCTATCTCAATGGTCATGATTGTTTTATTATTAACTTGATAATGAACAAAACTATAGGCATACCATGTTAAAGGAACCTATTTTTTATGGATGCAATTTTAATAAGCTAACCATATTATTTCAAAAAAATAAATTTTACTGTATGTTAAAAATTGTTAATGATACTTGTATAATTAATTTATGAAAAGTATTGGTTTGCTATCGGATACGCATGGTTATCTTGATGATAAGATATTCAGCTACTTTGTTTCAAGTGATGAGGTTTGGCACGCCGGCGATATTGGTGATTTAGGGATCGCAAGGCAATTGGAATCATTCAAACCATTAAAGGCCGTGTATGGCAACATTGACGGTAAAGATATAAGAGATTGTTATGCGAAGGATCAGGTTTTCTATTGTGAAAACCTCAGGGTATTAATCACACACATAGCAGCACTACCACCAAAATACAATAAACCCATACGAGAGAAGCTGACAGAAAATAACATAGATTTGCTGGTTTGCGGCCATTCTCATATTTGTAAAGTGATGAAAGATCCTGTAACACCGCAAAGGATTTACATGAATCCGGGCGCCCTTGGAAGACAAGGATTTCATCATATGAGAACAGCCTTACGGTTTGCTGTTTCAGGTAACCGAATAGTAAGCCTTGAGGTAATCGAATTTGGTAAAAGGGGCGGTTAAGGCCTCAGTGCTTTAAATTCAGAATCCGCTTTCCACTCCGGATAAAGCTCGGGTTCGGAAACAAGCTTTACACCAACTTCATATAATAACTGAACATCCTGATAAATTCCCTGGATATTCCAGGTATTCGGATCATATTCATCCTGCGGCCTGTGATATCTGGTGCTGGTATACGCTTCCTTTTGCTGCCTGGCTTCCTCTATGTTGCCATTAACAGGCTCATAACTTCCTGAAGCATACAATGAGGGGACCCCAACTTTCGCGAAATTGAAATGGTCTGACCTATAGAAATAACCCTTGCCCGGATCCGGATCAGGCTTTATATACCTACCCCGACCATCGGCAACCTCGGCAGCTATGTCTTCAAGCTCAGACTGACCATATCCAAAAACCGTAATGTCTTTGTAAGGCCCATAAGGGAAGAACACATCCATATTGATATTAGCAACAGTTTGAGGTATTGGGTAAATAGGATTTTCAACATAATACTCAGACCCTAACAGGCCTTGTTCTTCTGCAGTGACCGCTAAAAATACCACAGTCCTTGCAGGATCAAAGGTCCTGGTAAACGCCTCTGCTATTGACAGCAAAGCTGCGGTACCTGTGGCATTATCAATTGCACCATTATAAATGGAATCGCCATCTACAGGATTACCCATACCAAGATGGTCCCAGTGGGCTGTATAGATTATGGTCTCATCGGGTTTTTCGGTACCAGTAATTTTTGCCGCTACATTGTATGAAATATCCCGGGAAAAAACATTATTTATATCCAATGAAATACTCATCCCCAACTCCATCGCTTTAAAGTTTGGTTGTCTTGCTAATTGCCGATAATTGGTGATGTCTTTTTCAGAATCACTAAATAGTGTGACAGCGGCTTGACTGGTCAACCATCCCTGAAAAGCACATCTATAATCACCTGAGTCGTCATCCAGCATTAACCTGGGAATTGTGGCACCATTGTTAACCACAACCCAGGGGTATCCTGCCGGGACTGTTTCGTGAACGATTAGAATAGCTTCAGCGCCTTGTCTGGCAGCTTCCTCATATTTATAAGTCCATCGACCATAGTATGTCATCTCATCTCCTTTAAAAAGTGTGGAATCACCACTGCCAAATCCGGGATCATTCACCAAAACGATAACCGTTTTACCTTCCACATCTACTCCTTCATAATCATTCCAATCATACTCGGGAGCGACAATGCCATACCCTGCAAAAACTAATTCTGAACTTACAGCACGAACGGATTTTTCTATACGCTCGGTGTATGCCACAAAGTCATCTCCATGGTATAGATCATAACCCATTTTAGGACTTCTCATGCGTAATTCAGATACTGTTGGCTTAATTTCTACTAATGGTACCTTTTGAAAATATGATTCACCATTACCCGGTTTCAGGCCTATTTTTTGAAATTCTGATCGTATATAATTAATTGTTTTCGTCTCACCCTGTGAAAAAGGTTTGCGTCCCCCAAAATTATCAGACGCCAGGGTCTGAATGTGTTGCTCAATAAGCTCAGGTTTAACTTTAGCTTTTACCAGCTTTTCGTTTTCATTCTCCGGAGCACAGGCATTAAGCAGGGCAATAAATATTAAAGCAAGTATAAATAGTTTCTTCATGGTAGATTAATTTATGCCTAAAATAAAAAAAAGGCCAAAACCAACCTAAAATACTAAATCAAATAAGAGAATAATCTAGTTCCAAATACTTTAGTTCATCATCTATTTCGATTCCGTAAAGATCAATTAATACTGCGGCCTGCAGGTTAAATGTCCGTACGAAATACTTTACATTCAAGTCATATTGCTCCTGCGTGCAATCAAGGGGGAGTTGGTTAGATAAAAACTTGATGCAGGAATGCTTCATCTTGCTTAGAGATGTTTTCGCTTCTGAGTTTCTATTTAATTTATTAAGTGTAGCCCTTATTTTTCTAAGGTTTATCCAAACCAGGTAATTGATAAAGGAGGTATTTCTTACAAACTCTTCAGAGGTGATGTGACTATTGCTTAGGTGCTTTAGTATCTTGATGATGAGTTTGCGATCTTCTAGATATTCATTCCAGGTAGCACCAAGATAAGGCTTAGGAAAGTCTTTATTCTTCTTAAAAAAATTTATGATTTTTTTCCATAGCTGCTTCATAGTAAGCTAATTTAATGAGTTAATATTATAAAACGAAATAAATGATAGATTTGATATCTGTAGAATCATTTAAATATTAAACGTATGAAATCACCTGATTCCCTGGAAAGTGTAGCCAGGTTTCATGAAACTTTTCAACATCCTATACTACACAAACCTACGATACCGGATAAACAAAGATGCGATCTAAGGGTATCCCTGATTGCCGAGGAGCTGGAAGAATTTAAAAAAGCCATTGAAGACAACAACCTAACAGAAATTGCCGACGCACTTTGCGATATCCAATATGTACTAAGCGGTGCCATCCTGGAGTTTGGATTGGCTGAAAAGTTTAAATCTTTATTTGATGAGGTACAACGATCAAACATGAGCAAAGCCTGTAAATCTGAAAAAGAAGCTCAGGAAACGGTTAAATACTACAAAGAAACGAGAGGAATAAATGCTCACTACATCTCAAAAGATGGACATTACCTTGTTTTCCGTGACGAAGACAAAAAAACACTCAAGTCAATCAATTACTCCCCTCCCAACCTTAACAAAATTCTATACGATAAAGATTAAACAACTTCAGGTACGGTTTGTAACCATTCCGGCTTGGTGGTGTTCACTTTGGCACCTAGTTCATTCAGTAAATTATAAAGCCCAAAGTAGGTTCGGTTAATATACAAAGCGTGTCTTGATCCTCTGGCCTGTTTACTCTTTCTCAACTCCTTAATTTTTGACAGTCTTTCGCTAAGTGCGTATATCTCGTTGAAATAGTCGTTATCGGCAAAATCAAATTCCTCTGTATGGAACGGTCTGCCAAGCAGTTCTATCATTTCCCGGAATATACCGATATAAAAGTCTTTATCTTTTTTAGAATCGTGATCAAATATGATGTTCAGATCTAAAAAAGCTTTCTCAAGTTCATCATTATTTCGCACCACATCTTCCCGGATCAATCTGAAATATCCCCAATAAAAATCTTCAGGAATAACTTTTACGCAACCAAAATCTATGATTCCAAGCTTACCTGATTCCTGGAATAAGAAGTTTCCGGGATGCGGGTCAGCGTGAACCTTTCTCAAATCGTGGATTTGATGGTTATAAAAATCCCACAGAGACTGACCCAGTTGATCCCTTATTTGTCTGGACGGATTGGTTGCAGTAAACTCTTTCAAATGACGCCCCTCTAACCAGTCCATGGTAATGATTCTTTCTGAAGAAAGCTCCGGGTAATAACCTGGAAAAACAAGGTTGGGTATATGCCTGCATTCATTGGATATCTCAACGGATCGCCTTAACTCTAACTCATAATCTGTCTCCTCTATTAATTTATCCTGAACTTCCATCAGGTACTGATCTAAATCTGCCTCGTTTAAGTTGAATAATCGTAAGGCAAAAGGTTTAACCAATTTTAAATCCGACCTTATACTCTCAGCAACACCTGGATACTGTATTTTCACTGCTAATTTTTTTCCTTTCAGTGTCGCTTGATGTACCTGCCCGATTGAAGCAGCATTAACTGCTTTATGCGTAAAACTATCGAAGATATCCTGGGGGCTTTTGTTAAAATATTTATGAAAAGTCTTAACGACCAGCGGATATGATAAGGGAGGCGCTGAGTACTGGCCCATGGCAAACCTGTCCTGATAGGCTTGTGGCAGCACGCTTTTATCCATAGCCAACATTTGCGCAACCTTCAGTGCACTGCCTTTGAGTTCACTCAGTGAATCATAAATATCCGCTGCATTGCTTCTATCAAGTTCGTCCCGGGAGTGATCACCATTAATAAATTTGTTTGAGTAGTGCTTCATAAAATTTCTTCCAACCTTTACCCCTGTTTTCACAAACCTGGAAGCTCTACGCACCTTTGACGTAGGTATATTTTTCTGTTCTTTCATAGAAATGGCTTATCCTCTGTTTTGGTAAACAAATTTTGCAAAATCAACCAGTGAATCCAGCGGCCCCCTGGCAATGAAGTCAAATGATAAATGAACCGCTTTCTCGATTGCTTCATCAGTCTTTTCAAATCCCCTGCTTTCATCTTTTAACCAAAAATTGAGCACAAATATGAATTGTGTCCAAAAACCCTTATGGTAGTTTTTGTCTATGTAGGGCCTTTCAGCGACTTCATCAGTCTCTTTACCTTCGAGTAAAAGTTCCTCAACATAGTTTTTAAAATGTTCTTTGAAGCGTTTAAGGAAATATGTATCCATATTTCTTGTTAAGTTTTTCTCATAGGCTGTAAGTATAAAACTTCTGTCGGGCTGGAACACCTCATAAAAAGTAAAATAAAAAGCTAACAATTTCTCACGAACGGAAAAATTGAGATATGAATCATCCTTCTCCAAACGCTCCTCCACGGCAATAAAATAATTCAGCCATAGCTCACGCTCCAGGTCCTTAAATGAATTGAAGTGTTTGAAAAACTCATCTTCCTCTACATCCTGGTCTTTAACGAATGCATATATGGAGGGCGGTAAATTGCTATGAAGCAAATAATGGTGCTTAAAAGCTTTGAGAAGCTTAAGTTTGGTTTCACCATTGCTGACGATTGAATTCTCTTGCTCATTCATACAAAAACAAACAAGGAACTTTAAAAAAAGTTGCCAGATAAATTCAAATAAAAAAACCCTTCGTCAGAAGGGCTTTTATAGTTTCTATTTAATTATAAATCTAAAATGTTCTTTAAATGTATTATCGGGACTGCTGAGCATTAGGATATACATTCCATTCCGGAGTTCTTCAACGTTTAACTCTTCCAGATGACTACCATAACTAGAATCCAGGGACTGATTTAAAATTCTATTTCCGGAAGCGGTATATATTTCCAGTTGCATGCTATTCACCGCTTTGGTTATATTATAGTGAACGAACACCTTATTTCCCGTTACAGGGTTAGGATACATGCTGAAGTCTCTGATAAAAGTATTTTCAATTCCGGTAACCATTTCAGGGCCCAACAAACCAATATATCCCAATTGTTCAAACCCTACCGCATTTAATCTTGCACCCTGACCACTGGAAGTAAATACAAATGGTCTTTCGATAAGATTCAGGAATCCGGGTATTTCAAACCTTATTCTATATTCAAACAAACCAACACTATCTTCTTTTGGAATAAAGTCAAAATTGTATCGACCATCATCATCAGTTTCAGTATTCGCAACAGTTACAAATGTCCCTTCATCCTGTTGAGGTCTTCTACCTCTTCTCCGCCTTCTTAAGGATACCCTTACACGTCGTCCACCTCTTCTTCGTTGAATCCTTCCGTTATCCCTTCCATCATCAAGTATCAACCGACCACCTGCCTGGTTATTACCGGTTGTAGAGTCAAAGGGTGTAGGTGCTAACAGTATACCCAAATTAATGTCCGAAAGATTACTTGAGATAGACAATATCCTTGCACTTTCCCAAAACTCGGCAGTAACAACCCCATCGGTATTAATCAGGTTCTCATTATCCGGATTACCCAAATAGGTCAAACTCAAATCACGATTATTCACAACATCCTCCGGCATATCATCAACATCATTTGCACTTAATACATAAGTTCCTAATATCACTGAATCAAGTGAATAACTTGAATTAACAATTGGTGTTGCCCGTAATGAATCATAGCCCCCAAGGAATGTAAGTAACGTGGTGTCTGCCACACCATCATCATCAATGTCCACAGCTCTTTCCAATGGTCTGGATGGTACCTGGTTTAATATTACATTACCCAAAAAATTTAAATCAATAAATCCCTCAAATTCCTGGTCCACAACCCGTACAGTACCCGCAATATCTGTAAATCCTATGATTGTTTGTGGCTCTACTTCAACCGTGAAACCAGCCAATCTAGGATCCTTGCTGCCTATAAATACTTTATAGGTTCCCATACTTTCCAGGCTAACACTAGTAATGGTAAAATCCCTTGTTTTTGCTATAAGAAGGGAATCCGGAGGCAGGTCGGTATTATTTCTTACTTCCTGTGATTCAAAAACCGATTCACTAAAGAAATTCAACCTACGCTGTAAGAGTGATAAGTTATCCGAAGCATTGGGCAAAGAAAGGTAAACGGAATCATTAAGTGTAGTTAGGTAAGATTGGAAGTACCAACTGAAAGTATTGTTGGTTCCCCTCGCTGTTGATAACAATGTACGGCTGGTTCCGGCCCTTAAGGTATCTATCTGGTCCAGTCTTCTTCGAATCTTCTGAGGCTTGAAAGCCAGGCTATCAATATCCAGGTTATTTTCAATATCCGCAATTAATAAGCGGTTATTACTTATATTCAAGGTTTCTAGATTACGAATAATCTCGAATGAAGGAAGACGCGTTAATTCATTGCCGGACAGATCCAGGAAGATCAAACCACCAATTTCCGCTGCCTGATCTGGAACTACGCCTACCAGGTTGTTATCTGGAAGCAATACATTAACCACCCTGTTATTGGCAACCGTAACACCAAACCAGGTGCTGACATCTTCATTTTCTATCCAGTTATCATCATCGATCCATCCACCTTCAGGGCCGCCTGTTGAATTGTATAACGCAGTAAGCGCTGCCCTGTCTCTTTCCAGTGAAGATGGTATTAGATTGAATATACCACTCTCAAGGGTCAACTGAGGAACATTTTCGTTAGTAATCTCCACTTTGTAGGTACCTTCAATATCCGTATCTATATCGATAAATGTAATCACTGAATCGGTTTCATCTACCAAAGCCAATGTATCATTAAAAATCCACTGGTATTCATTTGCTGACCCTTCAGAAAATACAGTGAACGAAGTGTCTGTACCTAGTTCGACCAATATCCTTACACTGTCTGTTAGCGGTAGCTGGGGCACGAAAGATATTCTGGATGTATCAATATTATTAATGACCGGCTCAAAATCCCCGAAGTCAAATCGGTTGTTCTCTAAGGTAAGTGCGTTGGACATGAAAGGGCCAAAACTACCGCTTTCATCAGCTGCCATCGCTACCACATTTTTTTGGATTAAGGTATCCAGTATATTTCCGTCGTCAGGGTCTACGATCAAAATATCACTGTCGGGGTTAACATCTCCAACATACAATAAATCCGTTGTTGATGAGTAGCCCAATCCAAAAATACCTATGCTACCTATGGTGAACTGATTTATGATCTGGTCATTGAAAGGATCAATTTCAGATACTAATCCTGAGGTCGTGCCAACAAATAAAGTATTTCTGGTACCTGCATAAGTAATTGCCGCATCATCACCTGTAAAACCTATGGAAGTTAGCGTGTCAACTATCCCTGTTTCAAAGTCCAGTACAAAAATACCGATTCCATTGGTTGCGTAAATAAGTTCCCCTGAATGTGCCAAACCATTTACACTTGAGATATTCGGGTTTCTTTGGTCATTTATAGCTCCCGTATTTACATCAAGCTGATAAAGTGTGTTAGTGCCGCTACCGTCAATATAATATAGGAATTGACCATCAAATGCTAATCCGTTAAAATCACCGGTGATTGGCTCAGGTGTTGCAAATGAATTGATTGTATCTCCGGTCGAAGGATCTAACTCCTGAATTTGGTCTATTGAATCTTTAGTTGCTACAAAAAGCCTTGAGCCTCCTTCAAGCACTACATTATCATTTTCCTCAAAATCTTCCGAAAAACCGAAAAAGTCAATGTTACCAAATGCATCAAATCGGTTGCTATCTAATCGAATGTCTCCGCTTAAGGTTTGAATGAAATCAATGGAGCCTGTTAAATTGTTTGAACTCAGGTCAAGTAAATTAAGGTTTCTCAGACCTGTAAAAATCGGAACTTCATCAGTCAGGTTATTGTCAGAAAGATCAATACTTTCTAATGAGGTAAGTCTGTTAATAGATGGAGAGATAAAACCATCTAATAAATTGTCCGACAGAGACAATCCAGTGACATCGCCAAACTGGGTTACTTCAACACCAAACCAATCCCTCACATCTTCTTCTATCAGCCAACCGGAATTATTTGCCCATCCCGGGCCACCTGCTGCATTGTAGAAATCAACCAGGGCTTGAGTATTACGCTCATCCACCGGGATAAAGAACGCAGGGCCCACTTCGTAAGCATAGGCCGGGCTACCCGGAGCAAATGGTTGCGGTAAAATCACCTCAAGGGAGGCATCCCCATTAAAATTACCAACTGCTGACTCCAACTGGAAGCTCGTCTGAGTGAATATATCACCAATACCCGGTTCAAACAAAATGGCATCTTCGATTAGTTCAAATTCTTCTGCACTTCTGCCTTCCGCAAAAAACCCAACCGTTCCATCCTGATTCTCTATGCCCTGGGTAGCTGGTAATCCATCATTATCATCCAGACACTGGGCACAATGGATCTCAATATTATTAGAGCCCTCAAATAACTTGATCTGGAAGATTATCTCAATGTTATTATTTCCAAACAATGGCACGTCCATGTAGTCAAGTAAAAATACCCTGTTTGGTGCCGTACCAACCGTCTCAAAGATAATCTGACCACCGACGGATGGGTCAGGATCTTCCCAGAAAGCCGCTATAAAACCATTTATAATATCCTGATTCGGAATTGGTGCCCCCTGACAACAGCCATTACCCTGACCAGGTAAGAATGTAATGAAACCATTACTACTGACGAACACGCTATCATAGACTTCCTCAAAGAATTCGAAATCAAAACCTATTGGAATAGGATCTTCGGTTACAATGTCATCGATATCGGACACTTCAACAACTTCTGTCGGATTGTTGAGTGTTTCAATATCAAAATCCACAGGCCGCACTTCGTAAGTATCTGTGGATCTTATACTTTCAATATCTGCCATTCCTGAAAAACCATCAATACCTAACCCCGAGGACTGGTCCGGTGCCTCAAATAACACTGTCGGAATATCCCTTTCATTGAACATGCCATCGCTTTCAATAAGGAATGCATTGGTAAGGGTATCTAAGCCTAAACTTTCCAAACCAGTACTGGCAAAGATTAATTCTTCTGCCATATCCCTGTTAAAATCCTGAACCGTTAATATCTCACCGGCATACAATGGATTAAACAAACCATTTTCCTTACCAAAGAAGGTGGTCGGTAATTTAACTTCAGCATCTATTTCAATATCAAAATCTGTTGATCCATCATAAACAAATAGTTTGGTACCACCTTCACCGGTTATAGAGCCCGGATCAAAAGACTGAACTGCTGAAACCAGTACATCATTGATAAGGTCACCATTCAGGTCGACTCCTTTTACATTAAATCCAAAGCCTTTGATCTGTTCAGCAACTACTCTGTCATCATCAAGGTAAAGCACAGTATCCGGCCGGACAGAGGTAAAAATCTGTACACGCTGTTCATCTTTTTCAACAGTACTTATAGTGTCTCCAAAGTGGATGTAAACGGCGCCCGCTGCTAATGAATCGATATTATCCGTTACTATTGTTCTGTTCAGGTCTGATATGGCAAAGTCATCAATGTTGTCCCCATTAATATCGCCTAAACCATTGATTCGAACATTACCAGTAAAAACATCCCCCACACCCAGTCCGATCAATTCTGAATATTCGTTTAGCACTACATCCGGTGACCCAAAACCATCAACATCAATGTTATTCTTTCCAAAGTAAATATTGACCTGGTCAGTACCTTCCAGAATTATGGCAATATCATCAATACTATCATTGTTAATATCCCCGGGTACATTAAATATCTGACTGGTACTTTCAACAGCCTCAAGGTCATCTAATGAAAGTATATCCTCTGCAAATATTGTAGCATCAACCTGCATGGTTGTATCACCGGATACACATAAATAAAAATCTATTTGTTGCGTGCCCTCTATATCCCGATCTGAATTAATGGCAAAGTCTATCATGCCATCACCATTAAAGTCTCCTGTCCTTACTTCCCTGAAAAACTGTCCATTCTCAGCCAATACAGCTTTTGATGGAAATTGATTAAACCCTTGATTGTATATCAGCAATTCGTGGTTGGTCAGTATCCCCAGGTCTTCATTACCATCCATGTTCATATCCCTCAGGTTAACTGACATTAAGAATCCGGGGATACTGTTAAAGGTAAACTTAGGTGTCCTGACCTCTACTTCATTTTCATCTGCGAATGGTCGCTCATTCAATGTGAATAAGCCGGTGGTCAATACGATTTCTCCCTCTCCCACAGCCAGATTAGTTATTTCAGCAAAGTACACCCCATTGTTGGCAGACCTACCCGCTAACTGAAGAATCTGATTGGTACCTCCAGGTAACGGAACCGAATCTTTAAACCATTGATATTGCGTTAAGCTATCACCGGCCAGGGTAGCATCCAGAATTATGGTATCCTGGGATACGAATGGGGCATCAGGATCATCCGGGGTCTCAAAGAATATGGTAACATCGTCTGTTAATGGTCTGGTTGGCAATAATGACAAACGTTCAACCTCAATATTTGGTGCAAGACTAAAAAAGTTCAACCGGTTCAGGCTGAGGTCTATGGTATCAAACGGTAAACCACTTAAGTCAGGTGCACCTACAATAAAATTATCAGACAGATCAACTACAATTGAATCCGGCAGACCCTCAAGCACCAGCACATCCGCATCACCGATGATGTTATTACCGCTCAGGTCAATAAATTCAAGTCTATCCAGATTAGCCAATTCATCGGTAATGGTACCCGAAAGACCATTATTCTCCAGAGTGATGGAATCAACCCTTCCAAACTGATCTACACCTAAGCCAAACCATGTATCAATAGGTCCACTTAACCAACCGTCATTATTTACCCAGTTATCACCATCCAGTTGCTGATAAAATTCAACCATGACCAGGGAATCACTCAGGTCTTTATTATACCTGAATAAAACCGCATCATTGGTTAGGGAGAAATCAACAAAATTTCTACCCTCTACAAAGAATGCCGAAGTTCCTGTGGAATTTTCTATACCCTGAACGTGTGGATCGCCATTGCTTTGACAATCGGCACAGTGAACCTCTATGTTATTGGTGCCTTCAAAGAGCTTGATCTGCATGGTCACAATGTTTCCATCCGGATTGCCCGTCTGGTTATCGAAATGCTCTAAATCCATGTATTCAACTAAAAAAACCTTGTTGGAAGTAGTATCTCCTATGGTTTCATAGCGTATCGTAGCACTTAATGTACTGGTTAAGTCCTCCCAGTAGCCTGCAACGATAGCATTTGGTGATGCCGGGTCAGGAATGGTATCCGGCGTACGTGCCGGGTCCTGCGCTGGTAAGAATGTGATAAAACCATTATCGCCAATATACACTTCCTCATATTTTTCCCCAAAGAATTCAAATTCAAATCCAATAGGCTCAGGACCGACCAATTCATCCTCATTGATGAAGACTTCAGTAGAGTTATTAAAAGTATCTAAATCAAAGGTCGTTGGCAGCACATCATACGCCCTTAAAGTGTCAGATACTAATGGCAAATTGAACAAACCTTCAAAGCTAAAGCCACTGGCGAAGATGTCCAGGTCCTTATCATTGTCCCAGTCAGCCCATTCAACCATGCCATCGGAGAAACCTGTGATTTTTGCATTGATGGATTCAAAAAGGCCGTCACCCTTATTTTTAAATATTTCAGTGGTAGTAGTAAAATCAGGGCCACCAAAGCCGGAAACCAATAAGTCTAAGTCACTATCAGCATCATAATCACCCCACTGAATAGATCCATTGGTTAATTCAAACAACCCGGCACCCAGTGCAGAAAATGTCTTACCATCCCCGTCATTTAAATAGACTTCAGAAAGAAATACACCAGGTTCTACAGCACCTAAAACAGCAACATCCATGGCGCCATCTTCATCTACATCGGCCCAGGCGGTACTGCTCTCAAAGATACCGGGTATACCTTCGGGCGTAAATATCCTGAATTGATCATAACCTCTATTCTCAAAAAAGATAATACGGGCATTTACTCCGTCTGATCCACTTGTTTCCAGGTCAAGGTCTCCATCGTTATCAAAATCAACCCATGTTACAGAACCCTGCTGAAGGGGAACAGGCATAGAGAAAGTAGGAATATAACTTCCCCCTACGTTTTTATAGATATCGCCAGAAAGACCGGATCCAGCGTCCTGACCGGTAAGCGCTATATCAGGGTCACCATCATTATCATAGTCCCCAATGGCTAAAGACCCGAAAATAGCATCCAGTCCGGTGCTTACAAATGTAAAACCACCGGCACCATCACCTTCATACAGCTCAGTAACCGGTAATAAATTATTATCTAATCCGGCAAGCAATAGATCAAGGTTCCCATCCATATCAAAATCAAACCATTCAACCTGGGGATCCTGTGCAAAGGATCCCTGTATACCGGTCAGGGAGGCACCGATATCCATAAATACATCATCCCCTTCATTTTCATAAATAATGGATAAGGGTTCATCCAGTGCTATGCTTCTTCCAGCTACCGCAAGGTCAAGATCACCATCATTGTCATAGTCACCCCAGGCAAAGGAAGCATTATCCAACGCCTCTATACCGGAACCGCCAAATGTAATCGGACTATAAAAACCGGCAGCATTTGGTGTTGGATTTCTTATTCCCAGTGTCCCGGGATTTGATAAGGAATCCGCTGCAACACTCAATACATTACCCGGTATAGTAAGACTAATAACTTCATTAGCAAAAGGTGAGGTGATCTCAATGTCAACAATTCCATCTGCTACGAGGGAAGTGTCAATATCAAGGGTCAGGATGCCGGATTGATTTCCAACAACTTTAATATTTTCTAATGATTGTGCATCTAATGCTTTGGAAAATTCTAAAAAGAAACGATGCGCTGTAGCCACTTTCTGTACATCGGTAAAATCTGTATCCAGCAAACCAAAATCACTGATCACTATTGGTTTACTAATTATGGATTGACCCGGGAAGGAATCATTCATTACCTCCAGTACATATTCCCCCACATCATCGCCATTTATATTAACGATCTCCAATGTTGGCGAATTAGTTCCTGTAACCGGTGTTCCATCGATCAGCCATTGATAGTTGTCAAGCGTCCCGGAGCCCGGCAGTTGAGGATCAAGTATAACAGTATCCCCAACTAAGAAAATATTATCTGCAACAGCAGAATCAGCTTCTAATAAAATAAATGTCTGTTTGTCACCAAATTGCCCTTGAGGGATAGCATCAGTGATTGCTGTGCTATTGGGTTGAAGGTCTTCAAAAGTGAAAAAGTTATTGGTAACGTCGAATACATCCAATGTAAAGTCTGAAAGGTCTGGCAGCTCAGTGAAAAGATTGTGGCTGATGCTCAATTCCAGCAGACTATCAAGGTCCGCTAATGTTTCGGGTATGCTTCCGGATAATTTATTTTCTGAAAGGGTTAAAACCTCCAGCTCACTCAAACTACCCAGTGATTCAGGAAGTGCTCCATTGAATAAGTTATTGTTTAATATTAAAAACTCCAGGTTTGATAGGTTGCCTAACGTTTCGGGGATTGATCCCGAGAGTTGATTTGAATCCAGGTCAATTACGAGTAAATCTTCAAGGCCTCCGATTGCTTCGGGCAGAGGCCCGTTCAAAGAATTATCAGAAAGGTCAAAAAGCTGAAGCCTGGTGAGGTTGCCTATCTCACTGGGTATAGTTCCTGTCAAATCATTTTCAGACAACTGCAAGTCCACCAATTCGGTGAGATCACCAATCTCCGGCGGCAACCCGCCATCAAGACCATTAAACTGTAGCTCAAGGACGGTTACCCGGCCATTGTCAACCGTCACCCCAAACCAGCTGTCTATCGGGCCGGTTAGCCAATTGTTATTATTTGTCCAGTTGTCACCATCTGTTGCCTCATACAAGGCAACCAGCGCTGTCGAATCCCTTTCTTCGGGTGTAGGGCCTCCTTTAAACTCATAGACAGCAACCGTTCCGCTTTCTTCATGAGAAGCAACCAACAATGGGTTTCCATTCGGGCTGTCAAAGCCATCGATAAACAACAATCCTTCGGGGCTGGCATCAATGGGATCACCATTCATGTCTGTTTCCTGCGGCACATACTGCTGGAATTGCGGGTTTAAAGGATCAGTAACATCATAGATCATAAATCCACCCTGCCTTTCCAGGCCAACGATAGCAAAGGTCCTGTCATCAACACTGCCAACGACCACACCTTCCGGCTCCGACCCTTTGACATCACTGCGCTGGTCAAACGTTGCGGGCACACCCCCATCGTCTGCGTTAAAGATATCCGGTGTCTGGTTGGCACTGATGCGGGCAAATTCATCGTCACTATCCCATACCAGGTTACCCTCCTCATCCCAGATGGAGAAGGACCGTCCACCAAAGGCATACAAGGCTTCGAATGAACCATCATCATCCGTATCACCCAGGGTATTGGTAATTTTTAACCTGCCCAGTGCCTCATCAAGCTGAAGGTCCAGCGAATCCGGGAATGCCAGGGTATCAAGCATCACATCAGCTATCCTGGCTTCCTCTTCGAAACCAGGATTACCATCATAATCCCTGGCTTCGCCTTCATTGGCGGTTACAATATAGGTCTTGCCATCTGAAGCGGTGAAGCTGGCGATACCATCCGGCTGGTACATGCCAAAGAGTGGCACATCATAATTAACCAGGTTGATGATGCCATCCTCATTGCTGGCGTCGATCAGCAGGTTGCTCCAGTCTTTAAAGCCCAGCGGCACGATATCCACCACGGTTTTTTGCAGGATGTCAACGACAGCCAGGGCGTTGTTTTCCTGGCAGGCGACATATGCAAAGGTGCCCGCATCATTGATGGTGATAAATTCAGGCTCCAGGTCCTGGGCTACATTGGCATTAGGGCCGAAGATTCTGATGCCTTCTGCCCGCAGCTGGTCTTCCAGGCCAATAAAAGCGGTAAAGTCTATGGTCCTGACTTCCGCATTGGTTATCCCCTGACGAAGGTCTACAATAGAAATTGATCCTTCAGGGTCTATAGTGTAATCATTGTTTGGCTCTCCTTCATTGGCGACAACAATTTGTCCACCATCCGGCGTGAAAGTCAACATATCCGGTAAAGCCCCTACCGTGTAGTTTGCCAGCTCAACGCCTTCGGTATCGAATAAGAACACAAATCCGGGATCTACAGGATCGTTATTTTCCACGGCCAAAGCAACCAATCCATCTTTAATTTCTATGTGGTTCACACCACCACCCAGGGTAGAAACATTTATCTCTAAGGAATCTATTTCCATTGGGTTGGCAGGGTCTGAGAGGTCTACCACATCAATGGTTTCCGCTTCATCATTTAGTATAAACAACCGTTGAGTTGCCGGGTCATAAGCAGATATCTCGGAAGCCCCGGCCCCGGCCCCGCTGTCAAACCTGCCCAGGAAGCTTAATTGTACAAATTCATTGGGTGCCGGCGCATCCATTGGGAAGTTATCTACCCTTGCTGTGCCGTCGCCTGTTTGTAAGATGGCAAACTGCGCACCATTCAAAGGTGTAATTTGTCTTGCCGTACCGTTAATGATCTGCCATAGAAAATCACCATCCGTGTTGTTTTCGGTACCGGTATCCAGCTCTGCAAACAATGTCCCATTGATTTCAAGGTTGCGGGAGTCGGAAAGGATATCGCTGTTAGTGTCAAAGGTTTCATGGCGTATGGTTAGGGCAAAGTTATTGGCGGTATCATAATCCAGGATCTGGAACTTACCCAAATTCCCCTGATCGGTTTCATAAACAATGATTGTCCCTACAGGTATCTCACCGGTGCCGTCACTGCCATCAATGACATTGGTGGACAACGCAACCTCAGCGATTATATCCCGGCTCACCTCATCATACCCTTTTTGGCCGGTATTTTCAGTAATCACTGAAGCATTAAGGGTGATGTCCTGAGGTGATAAAAAGTTGTCGGACACCCTAAAATCGGTAAGCGGCAGCCCGGTAAGGTCCGGCAGGGCCGTCAGGCGGTTGTTTTGGATTTCCAAAACATTCAAATCAATTAAGCTGGCAAAGGTAGCAGGTATGGAATCGTTTAATTCATTATTACCCAAACTAAGTTGAGTAAGACTGGTCAGGTCGCCTAGTTCCATTGGTATGGCGCCGGTTAATTGATTATTCCCTAATAAAAGAAATTCAAGACTGGTCAGGTCGCCTAGTTCCATTGGTATGGCGCCGGTTAATTGGTTATTATTTAATAGAAGAATTTCAAGACTGGTCAGGTCGCCTAGTTCCATTGGTATGGCGCCGGTTAATTGATTATTCCCTAATAAAAGAAATTCAAGACTGGTCAGGTCGCCTAGTTCTGGGGGGATGGTGCCAACTAAATTATTTCCATTAAAAGAATTTGTTCCATCATCATCTAAACTAATTTCTGTTACCCTATCCCCGCTTACGGTCACCCCAAACCAGGTATCGATGGGCCCGGTGAGCCAGTTGGTGGAGTTGGTCCAGCCGGGGCCTCCGGTAGAGTCGTAGAGAGCTACCAGGGCCAGGGAATCCGCTTCGCGGAGGGCGACAGCCGGATCAACACTACTACCTGCATAAAAGAAGGTACCCGAACCACCATCATTAAAACCTGCACCAAATATATCCAGTACGCCATCACCATTGATGTCCACCAATTGTAAGCCACCATCTTCAAAGCCTTTGACATCAATTCCTGAGTCGGTAAAAACGTCACTGCCCTGATTATCCAATATCCTGGAGATGGTGCCCAAACCAAAATCAAAACCTGTGGAGACAGCATCCAGATCACCATCCGAATCATAATCTACCCATTGTACGGAACCTCCGCCAAGTAACGGGAACGGGGCTTCGATATCTGTATAAGAAGTACCCGAAGAACCATCATTGGAAAGGATCACTGTCTGGAAATCACTGCCTTCATTTCCTGACCATAATAAATCCAGGTCGCCGTCTTCATCATAGTCGGCCCAGTCCAAAGCGGTCTCATCCGTGGCAAAAGCGCCATCCAGCCCGGGTATGTCATTAGTAAACGTTCCATCCCCGTTATTGGTGGCGAAGTTTATGTTACGGTCCACGCCGTCATTGGCGATGATGGCAATATCCAGTAAACCATCATTACTAAAATCTGCCAGGGCCACATCCCCCCGCTCAAAATCAGTAAAAGAACCGCTAAAAGTCCCACTGGTAAAGACTCCCAGCCCGTCGTTTTCATAGATCTCCGTCAGCGGATCGATTCCTTCATTACCAATCTGCACAAAATCCAGGTCGCCATCCAAATCCAGGTCACCAAAATCTACCGCACTCTCGCGTAACCCGGTAATGCTGCCGGATAACAGGGAAAACTGGTCGGTACCGTCTTGTTCATACAGGAATGTTGATGGCAACGCACTGTTATCATCACCTGAAATGTAAATATCTAAGTCGTTATCATTGTCCCAGTCTGCAAAGCGGGCTGCCCCACCTTCTACACCGGTAAGGTTTGCTACATTGGTGAAGGTGAAGTTGCCATCGTTGCGATAAACCTGGGCTTCAATTATTCCGGTATTCGTATTATTTCCTGTGATCAACAGATCCGGCAACCCGTCTTTATTATAGTCTCCCCAGTCAAAGGCTACTCCGCTGTCATAATCATCCACCCCGGTAGCGGACATCACTTCATCGAAGTTTAAAGAAGGAAGGTCCGGTTCTACCCGGAAGGTCAGGCTTTGCGGGTTGGTAAGCTCGCCGCCGTTATCGCTAAGGAAAGCATCGGTCAGGGTGAGGGTGATTTCCTCTCCCGGATGATAGCCGTCAAGGAGTAAAGGATCAATATCCAGGCTGTTTCCGGTGATACCACCGAGTGTTTGTATGGGCCCGGACACCGAACCACGCAGGATTACCCCGCCCCCTGCCGGCATGGCATCAAAGTCTAAGGTGATGGTGCCATCGGTAGCGATTAAAGCATTATTGGAAGGGGTGGCACCAGTGAAAGTGATGGGCTGAGCCCCCTGCTCATACCAGGCAATTTTATCGTCACCTGCAGAGGCACTCAACACGTCCAGGTCGCCGTCGCCATCCACATCCGCCGCATAGACGGAAAATGCAGCATCGGCATTGGTGCTGATCACCTGCTCGGTGAAGCCCTGGCTGCCATCATTTTCATACCAGGCAATTTTATCGTCAAGAAATGAAGCACT
>CAYSCZ010000037.1:0-31636 GCA_964429655.1 uncultured Roseivirgaceae bacterium | reverse complement strand
TTTGGGATACTTAATACACACCTCCTTTTTCAATCGTTTAGGACGCTATTGATTTGAATTTATTTATACTTTTTATGCAACTAAAACCCAAGTAAACGTATAATTAAGTTTGTTCAGAGTATACTTAGTGTATAAATTCGCGGTTATTTATATTATTATTCGCCAAAATAGCTTGCAATTAATTTTTAAATGATATTTTGGCTTTTATCAAAACTTAAACTTCATTCACTTTGTAAATAAGGATATGCGACAATTAAAAATTACACAATCAATTACGAATCGGCGAGAGAGCCACACTTTAGAAAAGTATTTTACTGAGGTTAGTAACGTACCAATGATTACACCAGACGAGGAAGTTGAGCTAGCTAAAAGAATCAGAGAGGGGGATGAGCTGGCATTAGAAAAACTTGTTCAGGCCAATTTAAGATTTGTCGTTTCCGTTGCTAAACAGTACCAAAACAGGAGTTTACCACTCAATGATTTAATTAATGAGGGTAACCTCGGTCTTATTAAGGCCGCTAAGAAATTTGATGAAACCAAGGGTTTCAAGTTTATCTCTTACGCTGTATGGTGGATTAGACAATCAATCATGCAAGCTCTTGCTGAACAATCTAGGATTGTTAGGCTTCCAATGAACAAATCAGGTGCAATTAACCAAATCAGAAGAGCTTATGCGGAGTTGGAACAGAAATATGAAAGAGAACCAACAGAAGAGGAGCTATCTGATATCCTTGACATGAAACCTAATGAAGTGAGAAATACACTGGGCGCTGAAGTTAAGCAAATGTCTATGGATGCTCCTTTTGGCGAGGATGAGTCTGGTTCTTTATTGGATGTGTTAGAAAATGAAACATCCGGACCTACTGATGGACAGATGGTATTTAATGATTCGTTGAAAAAAGAAACCTTGAGGGCTTTATCCACACTTACTGCCAGAGAAAGAGAAGTAATTCAGTTGAGCTTTGGTATTGGTTGTGATAATCCTTTCACACTTGAAGAAATTGGTGATGCTATGGGATTAACAAGAGAAAGGGTAAGACAAATCAGGGAAAAAGCTTTACAAAAACTCAGAGAACCATCTAAAAACAGAAGGTTAAAAGAGTTCACAGCACTCTAACAATATTAAGACCCTGCTTTTTGGCAGGGTTTTTTATTTAGTCTTATCTATAGCCTGATTAAGGTCTTCATAAATAAGTACTACTTCTTCCAACCCTATAGATAACCTTAACATTCCATCGGTTATACCCACTAAATTTCTTTCCTGATCAGTAAGTTTTGAATGGGTTGTCGAGGCGGGATGGGTAATTATGGTTCTTGAATCCCCAAGGTTAGAAGATAATGTCAACCACTGAATGGCATTCAATAACTTATGCGCCCTGGACAAACCTCCTTTTACTTCAAAAGATACAACCCCACCGCCTTTGGTCATTTGTCTTTTTGCTAGTCCATGGTTTGGATGCGAAGGGTGAAATGGATATTTAACCCAATTGATCTCCGGATGTTCACAAAGCCGGTCGGCTATTTCTTCAGCACTCTTGCAATGTCTATCCATTCTAACGGCAAGCGTTTCGAGGCTCTTTGATAGCACCCAACCGTTAAAAGGGGACATAGCAGGCCCGGTATGACGCCCCATAAACCTTACTTTTTCAATAAGTGCATTTGAGCCTAATATAGCTCCTCCTAAAACCCTGCCCTGTCCATCAATGAATTTTGTTGCGGAGTGCGTTATGATATCTGCTCCAAAATCTGTTGGTCTTTGTAAATAAGGGGTGGCAAAGCAGTTATCCACAATGTAGATTAAATCATTCGCCTTGGCAATATCATTTATGAGACTGAGGTCTACGATATCTAATGAAGGATTGGATGGTGTTTCAATGAAAATCAATTTTGTGTTGGCTTGAACTTCTTCATGCCATCGTTCTTGTTTATCTATATCCAAATAGGTATGCTCAATACCCCATCTTGGAAAAAGCTTTGTGATAATCTGATGCGTTGACCCGAACAATGAACGGCATGCCAAAAGATGGTCACCAGCCTCCAGAAATGATGCCATACTTAAAAACATTGCAGCCATGCCTGTAGCGGTGGCAAACCCATCCTCTGTATTTTCTAATAAACATAGTTTTTTGATAAATTCATCATTATTCGGATTGGAGTATCGACTGTATATATTACCTGGAACATCATCATTAAAAAGATTAACAGCATGTTCAGCACTATCAAATACGAAACTTGAGGTAAGAAATAAAGGCGTTGAATGTTCTCTCTGTGATGTTCTAATAGTTTGAGACCGTATTGATTTTTTATTAAAGCCATCCATCTTTATTCCCTATTATTTAGCCAATTTTTGGTAATTCCATTCAAATATTGAACTTTATATTCAAAATCGCCTTTCAAATGATCTCTAATTTTTTTCATATTCCACAAGGTCTCGTGAATATTTTCAGGTAAAATATCATTTAAAAATTCTTTTAATCGCTTTGCTATTGTTGGAGATTTGCCATTGGTAGATATTCCAATTTTAAGGTCTCCTTTTTTAACGATCGACCCAAGATAAAAATCGCACAAATCAGGAGTATCAGCCACGTTTACAATTATATTTTGATTTTTAGCCATTGATTTTATTCTTCCATGTAGCTTATGGTCGTCTGTGGCTAGAAACACCAGGTCTTTATCATTAAGATCCTCCGGAAGAAATTTTCTAAATGCTAATTCCACATTCGGATAAATATCTGCAATATCAAAAACTTCTGATTTAATGTGATCAGCGACTACTTTGATATTTGCATTTGAATCGTTGCTTAACAGAGCAGTTAACTTCTCCAGGCCTACATTGCCTCCTCCTACTAACAGTAGTTTCAACTTGTCAAGCTTTATAAAAATTGGGAATAAGTTATTGCCATTTGTCATATTGCTATTGATTGCTCCACATTAGACCAGCGACTTTGTTTGAGTGGATTTACCTTATGCAACCCGGCAACTTTACCAACTATAATGATGGCAGGTGAGGATAACCCACTTTCTTTGACCACGGTTTGAATATTAGCTACCGTACCGTAGCCAATACGTTCCATGGGTTTACTTCCATTTTCTATGACCATCACTGGTATGGAATGTTTTTTATATTGTTTAAAAATTTCCATGATTTCAGCAATCCTTTTCATTCCCATAACAATTACAATTGTTGATGTGGATTCTGCTGCTAGTTTTATATCCTCAGAGATGGTGTTGTCTTTAGTAGTACCTGTAACAACCCAAAAGCTTTCAGCCAAACCTCTTTTTGTTAAGGGAATGCCCTGCAATGCGGTTAAACAGGTTACACTGCTTATTCCCGGTATGATATTTACCTCGACTCCATAAGAATCCACATATTCAAGTTCTTCTCTTCCACGGCCAAAAATCATTGGATCACCTCCTTTTAACCGGACCACATGACCAAACCGGAAGGCTGATGAAATAATTAATTCATTGATTTCCATCTGCTTCATGAAATGTTTACCTGGTCTTTTACCAACAAAGATTTTCGGAACCTCAGCAGGTGCATAATTCAATAATTCTGTATCTACAAGCGCATCATATAGCACGATATCAGCTGATGCTAAAGTTTTTATAGCCTTAATACTAATCAACTCCGGATCCCCGGGGCCGGCCCCAACCAGCGTAAGTTTTGGATAAAGTCTCATACCGGTTGATTTTTCTCAATCACATTTTCATCTTCAACATAAGCTTTGACACTTTTCACAAAACCTGTGGCGTCATTTAAATATTCCTTGGCAAAAGTTTCACCCGGATCATGCGTATTTATTCTTAGCACATAATTTTTAAAACCATTTGGAAATTGAAATGCTGATATCCAGCCAAACTTGTTTTCAAAATCACCTAATATTTTGTGCTGGGTGTTTACCACTATATCTTCCTTAAGTAATAAAGCTTTAGCACCATTAACCATTGCGTTGTAACTATGATAAATGGAATCCGCGTACATGCCTTTGCTAATGGCATCACTTGAAAGCCCTAATTTTTCTTCAGTTTCAAATAGGAGGGTTGAAACCAGATCTATTATCACGCCTGCACATTCCCCAACTTCAGTTTGAACATTAAAATTGGCACTTTGGCCCCAATCGATATAATCACTTGTTTTCAAATAATTTAAATCTTTTAAATCCTTTAAAATCTGATAAAAATAGTCTTTTCCCTGCCTGCGGTAATAATTAAAAAAATATTCTCCACTGTAACTATTCTCCTTAAAATCATCTAATAACCTTCTTAAAGCATCAGGACCTTTTTTACTGGGAATTTTAATAACTTTTTCTGCCAGGTGCCCGACTCCATCTCCTACTGTTCCTCCTCCAAGCACTATTTGCAATGCCGGAAGCACTTTTTTATTGGCCTTATTTTTTATGGAGCTACCATGAAAGCCTATTGAAGCCAAACCATGCTGGCCACATGAATTCGGACAGCCACTTATCTTTATTTTCAAATCCTTATTATCAATAAACTCAGCATAAGCTTCAGTTATTAATCCTTCGAAAGCCCTTGAAACAGCAGTGCTATTGGAAATTCCAAGATTACAAGAGTCAGTTCCCGGGCAGGCTGTAACATCTGCCAGACTATCAAATCCAGGTTCAGCTAAATTGATTTTATTTAAAGCATTAAACAGTGCTCCAAAAACATTTGACCGAATGAACCTGAGCAAATATCCTTGATTAGCAGATATCCGTATATCATTATCTGCAAATTCCTCTACAATATCTGCCAATCGTCTTGCTCGGTTTGAATCCAGATCACCATTTGTGAGTTTAATTCCAACGGAATAATAACCCTTTTGCTTTTGCTCCTTAACATTGGTTCGCATCCAGTCCAAGAATTTCTGCTTGTCCTGAGGGTCTTCATTTACCCTTTTCTTTGCTGGAAAATTTACAGGTCCCAGTATATTTTTATCAACTGTGTAAGATTTATACTGTAACGATGGCCAGACTTCAACAATTCTCTTTCTGAGCTCCTCCAGGCCAATATCATCAAGTAAAAACTTAAACCTTGCTTTAACCCTTCTTTTTCTTTCCCCGTACCGATCAAAAATTCTCAAAATAGCCTCAGTCAGTGGAATGATTTGATCAGCGGGGAGGAAATCATAAAGTTTTTTTGCTAAAAAAGGTTGGGCACCAAGACCCCCACCAATCATTATTTTAAACCCTTTTTGATGATTTTTTCCTTGAGTTTTAGGGATAAATCCAATATCATGTATGTATGAATAAGCTGTATCTTTATCACTGGATGAGAACGAAATCTTAAACTTTCTACCCATGTCCTGGCAGATAGGATTTCTCAGGAAAGCATGAAACATTTCGTAAGCATATGGCGAAACATCAAACGGCTCATCCGGATCAATTCCTGCATACGGTGATGCAGTTATGTTTCTTACGGTGTTGCCGCAGGCCTCTCTAAGGGTCACGTTTTCTTGCTCAAGTTTGGCCCATAACTCTGGCGTTCGCTCAAGGCTTACATAATGAATTTGAATATCCTGGCGGGTCGTTGCATGTAAATTGCTGCTGGCATATTCATCAGAAATATCCGCAATCTTCCTCAGCTGATTTGTATTTAATTTACCAAATGGTAACTTGATTCTTACCATTTGTACCCCGGGTTGCCTTTGGCCATATACGCCTCTGGCAAGTCTTAGACTCCTGAACTTTTCATCATCAATCTTTCCTTCATTATGAAGTCTGATCCTTCGTTCAAGATCGATTATATCTTTCTCGACTATTGGATTCTGAAGGTTTTCTAATTCTGTTCTAAAGCTTTGCATGATCCATATAAATAAAAAGGGCCTTCCATTTTTGGAAAGGCCCTTTGGTTTTGAGTTTTGGTATTATTTACATCTACGATGATATATAGCCTTTCCATTCTACATTGTTGACAGAGCAACAGCAGCAACAATCAATTAAATGGCGGTATATATAGTTTTTAATCATTTGTGTAACAAAAGTATCATAAAGAATCACAATAAAAATTTTTTGAGAATTTTTATTAAAAATGATTAGACGCACATTCCCTGTAAATGTTCAACTTAGTGGTATTAAAAGCATTTTATATTGATTCGGTTTAATCGTATTGTCAATCTTACGACAATTTATGAAACGATGAACTCAATGATCATTGCAACAGCTACCCCTAAAAAAATGATCAATGTTTTGCGAAGACTTGATTGATGCTCGGGATTTGATTCAATAAAAATAGTTGTTGAAATATGCAAAAAATTACCAGAGACAAAACCAAATAAATCATTGAAGGAGCTTTCAGAAATATCAATTGCATAATTTCCTATGATCAGACCTGCGGGAGAAGCCATACAGAAGATGGTCAAAAAAATTATAGGAATGATTTTTTTTTTATACATCCATAGTATGATTGACATTAATGAAATAGCTGCCGGAATTTTATGTAATATGATTCCATTCAAGATGGATGCTGAACTGTGTTCCTCCCTAAAAGGTGAATCATGGATCAATAAACTACCTTCCAAAAAAGCATGAATGCATAATGCAATTAGTATGACTAAAGCTTTATTGCCTGATTGTACACTCGCAGACTTATGAAAATGACCATGTTCAACACCGGAAGTAAAGAGTTCAAGGACATGTTGAAATAAAAAACCCAATAAAATAAAAATTCCTATCCGGTGTGGTTCATTAGACAAATGAAATATTTCAGGTAGAATGTGAATGGTGGTAATAGCAAAAAGATAAGACCCTGCAAATACCAATAAATTCCTTAATCTGGACTTTTTGAAGGATGGAAAGAATAAAATGGATAACCCAGAAAATAAAGGAATAAAAAAAAGTGAAATTATTTCAAGAAGCATTCTTTTCTGTCAAAAATATTAAACGCTCTGAGGTTTCAGGATTATAATTATTTAGACTGTAATCACCAAAACTTTCGACAAGCGATAAGTTAGCCCATTGAAAATATTCCATGAATTCTTCATAATCAATGGCCTTGACTTTCTCCTGGAAGCTATGTGTAACGCCATTATCGCTGACTGAAATGTTTTTCACAAAAAAGCCATCATTGAGTTCTCTGCTTATGTCAAAAATAATATCACTAGATTTCCTTCGTTCCTGTTTGATCAATGCCTTTTTGGTTGTCACCGGATTTAAAAAGTCAAGTAAAAATCTTCCTCCTGGTATTAAAGCGTCGTGAACTGCTTTTATGGTAAGAAGATTTTCTTCTTTGGTTTCGAAGTATCCAAAACTGGTAAATAAGTTCAACACATAATCGAATTTGTTTACAGCAAAAACCTTCCTCATGTCATGATGGTAAAAATGAAGTGTATCATTTTCAAATGGCTTGGCCAATTCGATATTTTTTATGGAGTAATCGATCCCTGTGACGCTTACGCCCTTCTTGTTCATATATATCGAATGCCTGCCTTTACCGCAGGCAAGATCGAGGATATGCTTATCCACCTGGCAAAGCTTTAAATGATCGCAAAGCTTATCTATAAATTTCGCTGCCTCTGAATCATCCCTGTTTTTGTATAAAATATGATAATACGGTGTGTTAAACCAACTACCAAACCACTCGTTTTTCATTAATTTTCTTGTTGAACCTTAATAAATTCTTTAATTCCCGGGGAGGCATAAGTTTTAAGCGCACCGTTTTCATCACTATAAATCAAAAAAGCTTCGATGTCTTTTATCTCATCGATCAGCAATTTCGATTTATTCAGCCCCATCACCATAAAGGCGGTAGCGTAAGCATCGGCCTCCATGCACGTTTCTGTAAAGACGCTGGCGCTCATCAAATTATGATCTACCGGGTATCCTGTTTTCGGATCTATTGTGTGAGAATACCTTTTACCATCCCGGACATAATATTTGCGATAATTTCCGGAGGTTGCTGTCGCTTTATCTTTAAGCTCGATCGTAGTAAACAATCGCCGTTCATTTTTTTGCACAAATGGATCATCGATACCGACCACCCAGTTTTTACCATTTTTTGTTCCGCTGCACTTTACTTCACCACCTATTTCAACAAGAAAATTGGAGATATCATTTTGCTCAAGGTAATCGCCCAAGACATCCACCGCATAGCCTTTAGCAATAGCGCTAAAATCTAATTTCATGTCCTCATCTATCGATACAGATGAATCATTAAATATGACCTGATTGAATCCAACGAGTTGCAATAATGAATCCACAGAAGCACTATCCATTTTCAGGATGGGTTCTTCAGGGCCAAAACCCCATGCATTTACCAGCGGGCCAACGGTTGGATCAAATGCACCTTTGGATTGCCGGTAAACCGTTTCACTCACTTTCAGTACGGGGAGAAAAAAATCACTCGCAAAAGTTAAAGCCTGCGTTTGGTTCAGCCTTGATATTTCTGATGACGGAATGTAGGTGGAAAGGGATTGATTAAATGCCTCCAGGATAGAATCCATTTCATTTTTGAAGTATCGCCTTTGATCATCTATATATAAAGCTTTGTAAGCGATATTACCCATGGTAATACCCTCAACTTTCACCGGCTCCAGTTCCTTATTTAGGTTGATATATCTTACGAGTAGGATGACCGAAGCTGTAACGATAAGTATCCAGAATAGTCTATTCTTCAAAAGATTTGGGAATGACATGATTTATAGAATTTCCGCAATAATAATTAAAGGCATATACTTAATATCTTTAAACTTATATTTGTTATCTAAGAAGATGCTATGAGAGAGGATTATCTAAGTGGAGAACCAAATTCACTAAACCAATCGGATAAAGAGGTTGAAAAAGCACTTAGGCCACTGAGTTTTTCAGACTTTACCGGCCAGCAAAAAGTCATTGATAATATCAGTGTGTTTGTAAAAGCCGCAAAGAAAAGGGGGGAAGCGCTGGATCATGTTTTATTGCATGGGCCCCCGGGGCTTGGGAAAACCACACTATCCCATATCATTGCCAATGAACTAAATACAAGTATCAAGATCAGCTCTGGCCCAGTACTGGACAAACCAAGTGATCTGGCCGGTTTGCTAACTAACCTGGAAGTGTTTGATGTTTTATTTATTGATGAAATACACCGTCTTAATCCGATCGTTGAGGAATATCTGTACTCGGCTATGGAAGATTTTCGTATTGATATAGTGTTAGATTCCGGGCCAAATGCCAGATCAGTGCAAATTGGTATCAACCCATTTACACTAATTGGTGCCACTACACGATCAGGATTGCTTACCGCTCCACTAAGGGCGAGATTCGGAATTAATGCCCGGCTTGAATACTACACATCTGACTTGTTAACCAAAATAATCACGCGATCTGCAGGGATATTAAACACAGAAATAAAAGGTGAAGCAGCAAAAGAGATTGCTAGAAGAAGCAGGGGAACACCTCGTATCGCAAATAACCTGCTTAGAAGAACCCGTGACTTTGCCCAGATAAAAGGTAATGGTAAAATTGATAAGGATATCGCAAAAATGGCACTGAATGCCTTGGATGTAGATGATAACGGGCTCGATGACATGGACAACAGGATACTAAATACTATAATCAATAAATTTGGTGGAGGACCGGTTGGTATCTCTACCATCGCTACCGCATGCAGCGAGGAAGCCGAAACAATCGAAGAGGTTTATGAGCCATTTCTGATCCAGGAAGGGTATATCAAAAGGACAGCCCGGGGCCGCCAGGCAACAGAGATGGCTTATAAGCACTTGAATATCGTGCCCTCAGTAAGACAAAGAAGCCTTTTTGAATGAGTTCTCAAAAAAAGTGCCATCGATCGACATTTCTAAAGTTAAAAGCAAATGAATTAGGATTTGACTTTTGTGGTATCTCAAAAGCAGAATTTCTTAAAGAAGAAGCGCCAAGGTACGATGAATGGCTAAAGCACAACTATCAGGGGGAAATGTCTTATTTGTCAAGAAATTTTGATAAAAGACTTGATCCTAGAAAATTAGTGCCCGGTTCAGAATCTGTTATTTCTTTGATTTATAACTATTACCCGCAAAAACCTTTTCAGCAAAACGGTTCATTCAAGATCGCAAAATATGCTTATGGTAAAGACTATCATAAAGTGATCAAAAAAAAAATGAAACAGCTGGTACAAGAGCTTAAGCAGGAATTTGGGGATTTCCATGCCCGGATTTTTGTCGATAGTGCCCCAGTCCATGAACGTGCCTGGGCTAAAAAGTCTGGCTTAGGATGGGTTGGGAAGAATAGTTTACTACTAAATAGAAAAATGGGAAGCTTCTTTTTTCTGGCTGAAATTATCTCTGACCTTGAATTTGAGTATGATGATAAAATCATAAAAGATTATTGTGGATCTTGTACCCGCTGTATTGATGCGTGCCCCACCGATGCCATACCAGCACCCTATGTCATTGACGGTTCCAGGTGTATTTCTTATTTTACAATTGAGCTAAAAAAAGAAATCCCTGCAAATTTCACAGGGAAGTTTGAAGACTGGATTTTTGGATGCGACATATGCCAGGATGTTTGTCCCTGGAACAGGCATTCCTTGCCTCATAATGAACCATCCTTTTCACCTCCTGAACAATTAACCATTTTAAAGAAAGAAGACTGGGTAGAAATGACTGAAGAGATATTTAACAATTTATTCGAAGGATCCCCTTTAAAAAGGGCTAAATTCCAAGGATTAAAAAGAAATATTGATTTTGTGAAAACCGGTACCCGGCAAATGAATACCGGAAAGTATTTAAGCCACCGCTAATGGGTTAAAATGTTTGTTAAGAATCGCTTGATGAACGTTACCAAAATGATGATAACACCAATCTCGTAATTGAACAACTTCGTCAGCAACAAGAACTTTCATAGCTTTCACGAGCTCTCTTTCAAATAAATAGACATCAAAACTCACTTTTCTTAAGATAGTTTTAAAATATTCCAGCATATGTGAAAAAATGTTAAAGGTGATAACTTAATTACTATTGTAACGTCTTTATTGACGTTTTTTACGATTTCTAAGATAATAATGATCAAGGAAATTATCAACTGATATTTTAATCGCAAACGTTTGCTATTTGACTAATATTGAACAAAATGTTAAATTATTTTAAACTCATCTTAATAACGAGCTTATTAATTGTAAATTATAAATCAAGCGCACAGAAAGTAATTATTGATTTAGGCCCTGATGGGATAGCTCAAAACGAGATGTATCGAATCACCCTGACAGTAAGAAATGATAAACTAAGAAATTATAAAGGTTTTCCTGACATACCCGGTTTAGTAAAAAGAGGTACGTCATCCTCTTCCTCGACAAATATTGTTAACGGAAAAGTAACATCCAGTCAAAGCATCATTCAAAATTATCAGGCGAGAAATCAAGGTCAGATAACCATAAGACCATTTATAATGATAGTTAACAATAAACAATATAAGTCTCCCGGAAAAGTCCTTAAAGTGGGTCCACCGGTCAAGGCCAGGAGGAGTCAAAGAAAGAACTTATTTAATATGGACCCTTTCCAGGAATTTTTTGACGAACCTAAAAGAAATGAGTTTGTGGATGTCAAAGCGAATGCATTTCTGGCATTGACCACAAACGAAGATGAAATATATGCAGGAGAGGGATTAATTACTACACTAGCTTTTTATGTCTCAAAAAAAAACAGAGCAGATATGAGGTTTTACAATCTGGGTAATCAGATTGCAGATATTGTTAAAAAAATAAAACCAGAAAATTGCTGGGAAGAAAATTTTAGTATTGACAACATCAGAGGTGCTCCTATCAATATCAATAATGAGCCTTACACACAATATAAAATTTATCAGGCTGCTTTTTATCCATTAAATATGGATACTATTCAATTTCCATCTGTCGGACTGGAACTTATTAAATATAAAGTTGCCAAAAACCCCTCGTTTTTTGGTCGTAATCGTCAGGAAGATTATAAAACGTTTTATTCCAAACCTAAAACTATCGTTGTGAAAGAATTGCCTGATCATCCATTAAAAGAGTCGGTATCAGTAGGAAATTACCGCTTGAACGAACAAATAAGCGCTGAAGCACTTAACACGGGTGAAAGTTTTAATTACACCTTTAAGGTGGAAGGTTTAGGGAATATTTCAGCCATTAAAAATCCAGATGTATCCAGCAGTGAAAATTTTGATTTCTATCCGCCCAACATCACACAAGATATTGTCAGGTCATCAAATGTGGTAAGCGGTTCCAAGGCGTTTAATTATTATGGTATACCCAAAGAACCAGGCACCTTTAAACTCAAGGATTATTTCTCATGGGTTTATTTCAATACAAAAATAGATGATTATGATACCCTGGCATCAGAATATGTCTTGAAGGTTACCGGTGAAAGTAAAAAAAATGATTTCATTCAATCTAACGACATGGGAAGCTTTTATGACATGATCGAGTTCCAGGGCAACACCCTTAAGTCAATAGATTCTGTTAATTACAGCAGGCTCTTTGCTAACGTGCTTATTTTCATTATGATTGTGCTCTCATTTTATTTTGTTATCAGAAAATGATCCATGAGTAATTCATATGGGCAGATATTCAAGATCACAACTTTTGGTGAATCACATGGTAAGGCTATTGGCGTTGTAATCGACGGATGCCCTGCAGGATTAAAAATTGACGAGGACTTTATCCTTAAGGAGCTATCCAGGAGAAAGCCTGGCCAATCGAAAATTACAACCCAAAGAAAAGAAGATGACCATGTAGATATCGTTTCCGGGATATTTGAAGGAATAACTACAGGGACACCAATTTCCATGATCATATGGAACAAGGACGCTAAAAGCAAGGATTATAGCCACATTGCAGATAAATATAGGCCCTCGCACGCGGATTTTACCTATCAGGAAAAATATGGTATTCGTGATTACAGGGGTGGGGGACGCAGTTCAGCAAGGGAAACAGCTGCCAGGGTAGCATCCGGCGCAATTGCAAAGCAATTGTTAAAGATGCTTGGGATTGAAGTCTTTGCCTATGTCTCTCAAGTTGGTAGCTTAAAACTTAAAACACCATACCAGCACTTGAATTTGTTAGTCGTTGATGACAATATCGTACGATGCCCCGACCCTGAAATAGCCCAAGAAATGATCGCTTTAATCAATCAAACCAGAAAAAATCAGGATACCATAGGAGGAGTTATTACAGGTATCATTAAGGGCGTTCCCGTTGGTTTAGGTGAACCAGTATTCGACAAATTACATGCTGAATTAGGAAAAGCTATGCTCAGCATAAATGCTGTGAAAGGGTTTGAATATGGTAGTGGATTTGAAGGTGTAACAATGCCGGGGTCTCAACATAACGACTTATTTGAAAATGTTGAAGGACATATCGTTACTAAAACAAATCATTCTGGTGGAGTACAGGGCGGTATATCGAATGGCCAGGATATCAATTTTCGCATTGCTTTCAAGCCTGTGGCAACCATCATGAAAGATCAGGAAAGTATCGACAAAGACGGTAACAAAATAACTGTAAAGGGTAAAGGCAGACATGATCCATGTGTTGTTCCCCGTGCTGTTCCGATCGTTGAAGCAATGGCTGCATTGGTGATCGCTGACTGTTATTTAAGAAATATGTCATCACGGTTAAACAGAATATTAGAAGAAAATACCTTTGAATCGAGATGAGTAAACTGCCACTACACATTAAAATAATTATCGGACTTGTTGCTGGTATACTGTATGCTTTTATATCAAGTTACCTTGGCTGGAATGAGTTTACGATCAATTGGATCGATCCTTTTGGAACAATATTTATCAGGCTATTAAAATTTATCGCTGTCCCTTTGGTCCTTTTTTCAATTATCAGTGGTATATCCGGGCTTACAGATGTGAGTCGGCTTGGAAAGATGGGAGGGAAAACATTACTGCTTTATCTTTTATCTACTGTAATAGCGGTTAGTTTAGGATTATTGATTGTAAATACAATTAAACCAGGCAGGTACATTGATGAAGAACAAAAAGTTAAAAATAGAATCCAATACGAATACTGGGTTTCAACCACTGATGGTGTTGAGCTAAAAGATGGGAAAAACTTTCTAAGTGATCCACGATACAAGCAATATCTTGATACCGAAGCTTTAAAAGATGCAGCTGAGGATGAAGCGATTAAAGAAAAAATGGATAGTGCCGAGAAAGCCAAAGACTCCGGGCCCCTCCAGTTTTTCGTAGATATGGTTCCTGAAAATATTATCCTTTCAATTTCTAATAACAGCTTGATGCTTCAGGTAATTTTCTTTGCGATTTTTTTTGGCATCACATTGGTATTGATACCCGAAGAAACCTCAAGGCCCGTCGTTGAACTTATAAAAAGTATCAATCAGGTATTTCTAAAAATGGTTGAGCTGGTGATGAAGGCTGCCCCATTTTTTGTGTTTGCCCTACTTGCAGGTGTCATCGCTAAAATGGCCGATAGTCCGGCCGAAGTATTTGAAATTTTTAAAGGACTAGGATCATATTCACTGACGCTTTTTGGAGGTTTAGCCATCATGATATTTGTAGTTTATCCGCTTATAATAACCACCTTTGTAAAAAAATTAAGTTATAAAAACTTCTTTAGAGATATGAGCCCTGCCCAGTTCCTCGCTTTCTCTACCAGTTCAAGTGCGGCCACGCTTCCGGTTACCATGGAATGTGTGGAAGAAAATTTAGGCGTCTCAAGGAATATAACCAGCTTTGTGCTCCCTATAGGCGCAACGGTGAATATGGATGGTACAAGCCTTTATCAGGCGGTTGCAGTGGTCTTTATGGCGCAAATGCATCTGGTGGACCTATCACTAGGCCAACAATTGACTATTGTCCTAACCGCCACCTTAGCTTCTATAGGCTCTGCAGCAGTCCCCAGTGCAGGCCTGGTAATGATGATTATAGTATTGCAATCTGTTGGATTAAATCCTGCATGGATTGCAATTATTTTTCCTGTTGACAGAATCCTTGATATGTGCAGAACCGTAGTAAATGTCACCGGGGATGCAACGGTTTCAACTTTAGTGGCAGCTTCAGAAGGTGAGTTAAACTATCCACCCCAAACACAAGTTATAGAAAGTAAATAGAAAAAAATTATGGATAACGATAACAAACGATTTACTACAATATACCTGGAATCAAACCCCAACCCCAATTCATTAAAATTTGTAGCAAATTACATGTTGCTACCTGAGGGTGAAAACAGGGATTACCCCTCCATTGAAAGCACATCCAATGCACCATTAGCTCAACAACTCTTTCTTTTCCCTTATGTAAGAAGGGTTTTCTACATGAGCAATTTCATTACAGTTACAAAAGATGAAAAGGTTGAATGGAGTGATATTCAAAACGAGCTTAAAAAATTTATAACCGATTACCTGGCTGAAGGGAAACCACTTCTGCTCCATGAGGAAAACAAGAAAGATGACTCATCATCAGCATCTGAAATTGAAAATAAAATCAAGCAAATCCTTGAAGAGTATGTCAAGCCTGCCGTAGAACAAGACGGCGGTGCTATCGCCTTCGACTCGTTTGAAGATGGAAAAGTAAAGGTGTTGCTACAGGGGTCATGCAGTGGATGTCCATCTTCTACATTGACCTTAAAAGCGGGTATTGAAAACCTCCTTAAAAGGATGGTTCCCGAAGTTCAGGAGGTTGAGGCAGAAGGTGTGTAGATAGTAGCCAATCAAGTAAACAATATAACTTGAAGACAAAGTCTTTAAAAAATGATAAAGTCAACATAGTTACCCTGGGTTGTTCAAAAAATCTTGTCGACTCAGAAGTAATAATGACCCAACTTAGAGGTAATGGAATAAAAACAACACATGAATCCACCGCCGATAACTCAGATGTCATTATCATAAACACGTGTGGCTTTATTGATAATGCAAAACAAGAATCGATTGATACTATCCTGAGGTATGCTGACGCTAAAGGGCAGGGACAAATCAAAAAATTATATGTTACGGGCTGCTTATCCCAAAGATACAGGGAGGAATTAAAAACTGAGATCCCAGATGTGGATGCATGGTTTGGAACAATGGAACTTCCCCTTTTACTAAAAAAATTTAATGCTGATTACAAGCATGAATTATTGGGTGAAAGGTTAACCACTACAGAAAATCATTTTGCTTATCTCAAAGTCTCCGAAGGATGTGACAGGCCCTGCGCTTTTTGTGCCATTCCCTTGATGCGTGGAAAGCATGTTTCCAGGCCAATTGAGGACCTGGTAAAAGAAACTAAAGGTCTGGTAAAAAATGGTACCAAAGAAATTTTACTTATTGCCCAGGATTCAACTTATTATGGATCGGATATTTATAAAAAAAGGAACCTGTCTGATCTGCTGAAAAGGTTATCGGATATCGATGGACTTGAATGGATCAGGCTTCACTATGCTTTTCCAACAGGTTTCCCAATGGATATACTTGAAGTGATGTCTGAGCGGGAGAACATATGTAATTATCTGGATATACCGCTTCAACATGCCTCAACCAAAATGCTTAAGCTGATGCGCAGGGGCATAACCAGGGAAAAAACAGAGGCATTGATCCAGGAGGTTAGAAATCAAGTACCCGACATTGCTGTGAGAACAACCATGATTGTTGGTCATCCCGGCGAGGACGCAGAAGACTTTCAAGAACTTACAGCGTTTATTGATAAAATGAAATTCGAGCGGCTTGGAGTATTCGCCTATTCCCACGAAGAAAAAACACATTCGTACAGTATGGCAGATGATATTCCTGAGCAACTGAAAAGCAAGCGCGCCGAAGCATTGATGACTATTCAGGAAGAAATATCCCATCAACTGAATCAAGAAAAAATCGGTCAATCTATCAAAGTATTAATCGATAGGTTAGAGGGAGGTTACTACTATGGAAGAACGGAACATGACTCTCCTGAGGTAGACAACGAAGTGATAATACCTGCCAAAGACCATTTTTTAAGAATCGGAGATTTTTGTAATATTAAAATATTAAATGCATCAGCATTTGACCTTCACGGATATCCACAATCATGAAAATCGACAAGCTAAATTTCGAGGATACTAATAATTTCTCTTCAATATTTCTCGATTACTTATCACAAAAAAAAGAATTAAAGAAGTACTACAACCTTGATCCAAAGCCAGAAAGCTTCGAGGAACAAATAAAGCTGAAGAAATTTGATAATAAAAAAAGGATCATCCTCCATGAGGTGTTGGCGCATCAATATGGCCCGTTGGAGACCAGACCCGAAGTGCTTATTAATATTCATGCGTTGCAAGACGATAATTGCTTCACCATAACGACAGGCCACCAACTAAATATTTTCACCGGCCCCCTTTATTTTATTTATAAGATCATAACCGTAATAAATATTAGCAGGAAACTCACCAAATTATATCCTGAACATCAATTTGTACCGGCTTATTGGATGGCCAGTGAGGATCATGACTTTGAGGAGATATCACAGTTTAATCTATTTAACAAAACCTATAAATGGCACACCGATCAGACAGGACCAGTTGGGCGCTTTCTTCCCCAATCCCTTAATGAGCTGATTAACCAACTTCCAGAAGAGGTGCCTGTCTTTGAGCAAGCGTATCTTGACCAATCATCATTAACCGATTCCGTTCGATATTACATAAATGAACTTTTTGGTAGGTATGGTTTAATAGCAATTGACGGGGACAATAGAGATTTAAAAGCCTTATTTAAACCGTGCATAAAGGATGATATACTTGAACAAAAGGCATTTTCATTGGCTGCCAAAACAAACGAAGAGCTAAATAACAGCGGATACAAAACCCAGATTAACCCGCGGGAAATAAATTTTTTCTACATCAATAATCTTCGTGAAAGAATAACCCGGGAGGATGGAAAATACAAAATATTAAATACTGATCACAAATTTACGGAGGAAGAGATCCTGGATTTACTGGAAAGCAACCCTGAAAAATTCAGTCCCAATGTTGTGATGCGACCGCTCTACCAAGAGGTGATTTTGCCTAATCTGGCATACGTTGGAGGTCCGGCTGAGTTGGCTTACTGGCTTCAGCTCAAATCAATATTCGATCTATATCAAATACCATTCCCGATCTTATTTCCACGAAACTTCGCAACCATCGTTAACCTTACCACTGCTGAAAAAATAAACAAAATCGGTCTGTTACCTGGTGATTTCTTTCTACCGATCCAAGATCTGAAAGCCAAATTCCTTAAAAAGTTTGCTGAAGAATCCGTTGTGTTAGATGCTGAGAGAGAAAAGATAGAGGGCGCATTCAAAGACCTGAAAAAAAGAGCGGAGGCAATAGATAAATCACTGATCGGTTTTATTGGTGCTGAAGAAAACAAAACAATGAAAAGTGTTGATAGCATCGAGAAGCGATTAAGGAAATCTGAGGAAAAAAACCATGAATCAGCAATAGGAAGGATAGAAAAGGTACAGGAAAAGCTATTTCCTGATGGTAAACTACAAGAAAGACATGATAATTTTTTAAATTTTTATATCAATAACCCAGAATTGATTGATCAGCTGCTGGACGCGTTTGATCCCTTTGATTTCAAATTCAATATTTTGACCGAGGAGCCTCGTGAATAAAGAAGCGCTAAGAGAAGTTTATCTAAGAAAAAGAAAACAGTTAACAGAAAAGGAATACCAAAGGCGAAATTCGCTAATCAAAAATTATGTGACTAAACTATTGGGCTCGTTAAACATCCAATCTGTTCACATCTTTTTACCCATTATTAAAAATCGTGAAATAAATACCTGGGCTATCATTGATGAAATAAAAGGTAGATATCGTTTGATGATATCCAAAAGCAGCTTAAAAGATAATACCATGAACCATTATCTTTTTGAAGATAATATTGAGTTTACTACCAATAAATGGGGCATTCCGGAGCCTGAAAATGGTATGGAGGTTACTCCAGATGTAATCGATTCTGTACTTGTGCCTTTAGTAATATTTGACAAAAATGGGGGAAGGATTGGCTATGGCAAAGGTTATTATGACAGTTTCTTAAGTAAATGCAGGTCATCTACTATTAAAATAGGGTTAAGCCTTTTACCTCCTGTAGATAAAATCGACTACCTTGAAGATTTCGACGTTAAACTTGATTATGCCGTAACGCATCTAGGCGTTTATAATTTTAACCATATATGAATACAACATACGACATAGTTATAATAGGAGCCGGGCCTATCGGACTGGCTTGCGGAATAGAAGCAAAGAAAAAAGGGCTTTCGTACCTAATTATTGACAAAGGTTGCCTGGTCAATTCCATTTATAATTATCCCCGGAACATGACATTTTTTTCCACATCAGACCGATTGGAGATTGGTGATGTCCCTTTCATATCCCATGGCCCAAAACCCAACAGGGTTGAAGCCCTTGAATATTACAGGCGGGTTGCCTCTTCCTGGAAGCTTAAAATAAACCTTTATGAGCGGGTGCTTAACACCACAAAAGAAGGTGATGAATTTCAGATACTAACAGAGAAAGGATTATATCACGCAAATAATGTCGTGATAGCCAGTGGGTTTTATGACCTCCCTTTTTTATTAGATGTAAAAGGAGAAAACCTGTCTAAAGTTAAACACTACTATGATGAACCTCATCCGTATTTCTATCAGAATATTGTGGTGGTCGGAGCAGCCAATTCAGCTGTGGATGTGGCACTGGAAACGTATCGAAAGGGGGCTAATGTTACCATGATCATAAGGGAAACAGCATTAAGCAACAGTGTAAAATACTGGGTAAAGCCGGATCTTGAAAACAGGATCAAAGAGTCATCAATCAAAGCTTATTTCAATTCATACATCACCGAAATACGTGAGTATGAAGTTGATGTATCAACTCCCGATGGCTCCTTAACAATAAAAAATGATTTTGTTCTGGCCATGACAGGGTATCAGCCTGATTTCACAATGCTTAGATCAATGAATGTGGAAATAAGCAATGATGCTATGAAAACCCCACATCATAATCCTGAAACCATGGAAACTAACGTTGAAGGGATCTACTTAGCAGGCGTCATATGCGGTGGACTAAAAACCAATAAATGGTTTATTGAAAATTCACGGGCACATGCCAACATTATTATTGATCATATCTTAAACAAAAATGAAAAAATAAGCTATCCCCACTGAAATTTACTCACTATCAGCCGTAGTGAATAGGTGCTCGGTCACCTGTAGTTTGGTTTGATCAAAAGCAACGTACCCTTTTAGTTGACTGGCATGTAAATAAGTTTCATCATATATCCAGGCCGCATATTCTAACATTAAATCACCAATCTTTACATGATAAGCGGTTGCATCTCCTTTAAGGGGACAATGTGTTTTTTTGTCGGTTTTTTCCAATTGTGCCATACTCACATCCTCTCTTGGGAAATAGTAAACCGGATCGTATAAATCAAATCCAACCTCCAGAAGCTTCAATGCCCTGTTAGAACTTGCCAGAAAATTGTCCTCGTAAGTAATTGTTGCGCGATTGGAAACATTTTTAATACGCATGAAATGCCTTGGATCTTTTTCACTGTGAATGGCATTTTCCACTAAAGTAACATCTTTTGACTCCATACCTTACCTTAACGATCGGTCATATTTTATGTTCCTGACAATAAGAGAACTTTGAAGCGGACATTCAGGTAAGCACATGAGCTATAAAGATAAATTTGTGTAGGATGGCTTGAAAGGTCAACTAAAACCCACATAGCAGTAACAACAACTGGTTGTAGCGATACTTGTGACAGGTTGTCACGTATTCTATTGTTACCCCTCATTTTCGCCCACTTCCCAAAAACCATAAGTCATTATTTTTGTGGTAAAATTAAGATGGCAGAGTTCCTAGAAAAATACATTAACCCCTTCACCGATTACGGTTTCAAGCGGCTGTTTGGAGAAGAGCCAAATAAGGATATTCTACTGGATTTTTTTAACGTGTGTCTAAGGAAAAGGAAGGATGCAAAACACGCTTGAATACAAGAAGAATGAAGAACGAGCACCTGGACAGCGACCTAAACCGAAAGGCCATTTTTGACATATGCTGCCAGAATGAAAAAGGCGAACGCTTCATTGTAGAGATGCAAAAGGCCAAGCAGAATTTCTTCAAGGACAGGACAGTGTACTATTCCACCTTTCCTATACAATATCCACCTTTCCTATACAAGAGCGAGCCCAAATTGGTAGTGAATATAACTCAGTCGTTCGTTGTTTTGAATCAGACAGATTACTCATCGATGAGATAATTGTAACACTTTTGTAACACCTCATTTTTCCTTAGGGGTTTTTTAAGTGCACCACAAACTGGTCTTAGCGTCTCGCTAACAGGAAGGAGGAGCCATCTATCTTGTCAATGAAAGCCTCACTGTAAAAGATACCATATCGCCATCTACTTCTATCTGCTCATTTAATAATAATTCAAATGAAGTGTTTGCGTCATTCACCTCAACAATATCCCATGTAGTTTCTCCATCAATTGTTAATGTAGTATTGCTATTATTTATACTGTAAGTGCCGGTTTCCCCATCCCCCTCATAAGTTCCATCTTCTTTAAAAGTAATAGTTTCGCCTTCCACAACGGGAAGGTCCAAACCAGCAGGATCAGTTTCTACTCCATCTATTAGTATTTCCAGCCCTGTGGCAGTCCAGGTGCCAATAATTGTAAAACTATCAGTAGCGTCGTCATCATCATCACCACAAGAAACAATTGTTATGGCAAGAATTGCAATAAGACTCCACAGCGTTAAAATTTTTAGGTTTTTCATAAAATAAATTAATTGATAAAATTTTAAATAGACTGTAGTATAGTGAGTATATTTTAATAAGGCCATAAAGCAAATGTAGCTGGTATTTTTTTCTCGCCCAATTGGAAGTAAGGTATTTATTTTCGCGTTGAATTGCATTATAAAATTACCATTTGACAAAAGAATAATCTACAAATAAATCATACCTTCTTTTATATTTCCATAGATATAACCTTTACCGTATTGTTGGTTTATTGAAGCCAACAATGCAAGAACCGCATCGAAATCATGCCATGATTTTATAACATCCCGGTCAACATGCAGACCTGCATGTTGAATAACCGTATCTAGTAAACCATGCATCTGTAATCGATCCTTTTTATATCCTTTATCAATTATACCAATTCTTTTTGCCTGGGCTTTCGGATAAGTCTCTCTCAGTTCATGGCCAATATTCTTAAGGATTTTTTTCAATCTCATCGCCCTGGCTGTTAATCCTCCGATGAACATTGGTGACATAGCATTTAAGTATCTATCCACTTCACGATAGAAGTAATCATCACCAACCCCAAAGTATGCTAAGGGCAAGGATAGCGGAGCATCAATATAAATGGGGTTTTGAAATTCATGACGTTTTACGAATTCAAGGATAAATGCGTCAGCGTCGTGGTTTTTTGGGCATTTTAATAGTTTTAAGCAGTCAATGTAATAAGCTATGGATGTATTTCCAGAAAGCTTGCTGCCATAATCAATGCCGATATGAATAATATTATTAATCAATAAAGACGGTTAATTCATCTTCGGCAACCACTTTCACATAGTTATTGATAGAGGTGGCCAGTTCATAGCCTTTATAGGTTGCTGATAGGGGGAAAGCTTTGTGCTCCCTGTTTACAAGGACAGCTATTTCTATCTTTTTTACAGAATTATTAAGAAAAGCTTTTAAACCATAAGCGAGGGTCCTGCCTGTATTCATCACATCGTCAACCAATACCACTACTTTGTTGTTGATCTGTTTAGGATCCACATCAATAGATACATCCGAGCGCAGCGGATCTTGTTTATCAATATTTACCTCGACCACTACTATTTTCAATTTGGATATTGAACGCAACTCCTTCAAAATCAATTTAGCCAGGTGATATCCTTTTCCTTTGATCCCGGCCAGCACCAACTCCTCATTCTGGTAGTTATTCTCGTAGATTTCAAAGGCTATCCTTCTTAATTTTTGTCTTACCTGATGATCATTTAGTATCTGATCCAAAGCATTATGGGATTGGAAGTACCTTACTATCTTTAAATGTTGACAGGATAACCATTGATTGTAGACTATCGACAATATCAATATCACTTACCTGTTCAAGCATTAATTTTTGATATGAAACAATATCTTTTGCTATTACCTTTAATATAAAATCACCGGAACCGGTAATATGGTGACATTCTATAACCTCATCAATTTTATTGATTTCATTTATGAATTTGTCGATGTTGGTTTTATTGTGGCCTTTTAACGTTACATGGACGAATGTATTGACGCCCAAACCGATGCGCTCTGTGTCTAATTTTGCATGATAACTTTTTATAATACCCATCGCCTCTAATTTTTTAACGCGCTCTAGCGTTGGCGCAGGTGACAAACCGATATCTTTTGAAAGTTGCGCGTTGGTAATTTTAGCGTTCTTTTGAAGAATTTCTAAAATCTTTCTATCTATTTGATCTAGCTTGGGTTTAGAAGCCATATTTAATTGATATATTGAAACAAAATTTTATTTTAAACAAAATTACTAAATATATCTTATATTTGGCGTAGATTGAATAGTGAAATATTTGGTTAAATAATATTTCTTAAATTATGATAATCGCTCCATATCCCTGATCAATATCCTGCGTCTATCGAAGTTTATTAGGTTTTTCTCTTTAAGGTCATTCAAAATAGTGGTAACGGTTTGCCGTGATGTCCCCGTTAAGCTGGCGATGTCTTTGTGGGTATAGTGACTTTTTATCATAGTTTCAAAGCCTACTTTCTGCCCTTTTTCCATGCCCATTTCTTTAAGAAAATCAATAATTCTGCTTCTGGCATCCTTAAAAACCAGGCCTTCAATGCGTCTCTCTACTTTTTTGATACGGCTACCCATCAGTTTCAGGATTTTTAGGCTAAGGGTTTCATTATCCTTCATTAGCTCTTTCAGGTCATTGATGGTCATGGGGCAAACGGTAGTATTTTCATCCATGGCCTGGGCAAAGTCAGTCCGTTTGTTTTCCCCTGCAAGTGCCATCTCACCAAAAAGCTCGCCTTTTGTAAGTATCGCATTGATAATTTCTTTCTGATCATCAGTAAATGAGCCAATTTTCACCCGGCCCTCAGCAACCATATAAATATGCTTGGATAAATCATTAGGGAAATAAATGAATTGATCTTTCCCATACTTACGGTCATGTCTATCCCTCATACTGGGTGACTTATGAGGACATAGTAAATCATATAAATATACATCTTCAAAATACCACAAGTTGGACTTGTCATTCATAGCTGTACGATAATTTTTATAATAATTTGTTTAAATGTACTAATTTATAAAATCAATTTTTCAGCTTATGTCCAAATATACGTTATCTCAAATTTTTATTTACCCAATAAAAAGTTTGGGAGCTGTTCATTTGACCGCTTCGGGACTAACCGAAAGTGGTTTATTATACGACAGGAGATTCATGTTGGTGGATAAAAATAAAAAATTTATTTCCCAACGTGAATTACCAACATTGACCCTTTTCAGGTGCTTTATCGATGAGGATAATTTAAAAGTAACTTTTGATGGAGATGAAGTGAAGATACCTTTATCTATTAAAAATGGAGCCGGGCTTGAAGTCAAAATCTGGAACGATAAAGTTCAGACCTTAGCAGCATCTTTTGAGATCAGCAATTGGTTTCGAAAGCATTTAAACAAAGAATGTACGCTAGTCTATCTTCCCGAGGATTCAACCCGACTTGTGGATAAAAATTATGTTGAGGCAAATGTACCGGTGAACCTATCTGATGGCTATCCTTATCTTATTATCGGTGAAAGTGCGCTGATCAAACTAAATGGTAAGCTGGAAGAGCCGGTAGAGATGTTAAGGTTTAGGCCCAATCTGGTTTTTGAGGGTGGTTTAGCCCATGATGAAGATGAGTGGAACCATTTTAGAATTGGTAATGCCTTATTCCGAGCAGTGAAGAAATGCAGCCGATGTCAGGTGCCAACCGTTGACCTCATAAAAGGGACATTTGGAAAAGAACCTTTAAAAACATTGAACAGCTATCGCAGACATCATAATGAAATCAATTTTGGTATGAATTGTATTTTAGAAGGTGGGCGTGAGATAAATTGTGGTGATGAAATTGAAATAATAAAACCATAGGTCAATGGAATATCTTGTCATAAAATCTTTGCATATAATTTTTGTGGTCACCTGGTTTGCCGGCCTGTTTTACATGGTAAGGTTGCTGGTTTATGATACGGAGGCACAAAAGAAAGAAGAACCCGAAAAATCTATCCTGACCAAAGAATACAAAAGAATCCAAAGGCCACTATGGTATGGTATCACCTGGCCTTCCGCTATTCTTACCCTGGTATTTGGTATTTGGTTGGTTATCATTCAAAATTATTGGACCCAACCATGGATGTTACTAAAATTTGGGTTCATCCTGGGGCTATATTTGTACCATTTTATGTGTGGCATGGCTTACGGTAACATGAAAAAAGGTATTTATAAATACACTGGCATTCAATTAAGAATTTGGAACGAGGTGGCAACAATCTTCCTGGTATCCATTGTTTTTATTGTAGTGCTAAAAAACACGTTCAGTTGGATATGGGGGCTACTGGGTATTTTTATATTTTCCGTATTTTTAATGATGATCGTAAAATTGATTAAGAGGATAAGAGAAAACAAAAGGAAGGTTATATGAAAAAATATATAATAATCAACATTTTTCTGATATTTGGCTTCACAGCATGCGTGGATGTTGAATCTCATTTTGAGTTGCCTGTCCTGGGAAGGGAAAAGGTAGTAGAAAAAATTGTGGATGGAAAAATGGTGAAAGATACAGTGCCACACACCATAGCTGACTTTAGTTTTGTAAATCAAGATAGCGCTGTAGTTACCAATGAAGATTTAAAAGGTAAAATCTATGTCGCTGATTTCTTTTTTACTACCTGCCCTACGATTTGTCCCATAATGAAAAAAGAAATGCTCCGGGTATACGAAGTTTATAAAGGAAATGAAGAGGTTGCAATCCTATCACATACCATCGATCCTGAGCATGATACTGTGGCATTATTAAAACAATTCGCTCAAAACCTGGGTGTTGATACAAAACAATGGCAGTTTCTAACAGGCGACAAAGATGAAATATATGATATCGGTGAAGAAAGCTACATGGTGGTGGCGAACGAAGATCCTGATCAGCCCGGTGGTTTTATCCACAGCGGGGCTTTTATACTTGTTGATAAAAAAAGAAGAATCAGAGGCATATATGACGGCACCCAGAAGAATAGCATTGATATCCTCATTAAGGACATCAAAAGACTGTTGAAAGCATATGATAAAAAACAAAGTTCCTAAGGTCTTTATCTTTGCAGGTATATTCCTTATGTGTCTGGTTCATTCCTGTACCTTCAAAGAGAATCAGAGAAACATGCGGTTTAAGCAATACTATGTCAAAGGGAAAAAGCTTTACGCAGTGCATTGCCAGAATTGTCATCAGGAAAATGGGCAAGGCCTGGGCAAGCTATATCCCCCTTTAGCAAAATCCGATTATTTGCTTCGGGAAGTCCGAAGATCAGCTTGTATCAGTAAATATGGCATAGAAAAACCGATTGTGGTTAACTCGGAAGAGTACAATCAGCCCATGCCCGGAATTGAGAAACTTACGGTCTTGGAAATAACAGAAATACTAAATTATGTGTACAATGCATGGGGTAATGATTATGGTATGATAAGCCCGGATTCAGTACGTGTAGCCCTGGAAAACTGTAATGAACAGTATTGAAATGTAGATTAAACCCAGATTTGTCATTGGAATTTTGTCATGAAGGGTTAAAGCCCAAAAAATCAGGCACTTAGGTCGAGGAGGCATAGCATCGCTATGGTGACGAGCCAACAACATGTTAAGGGTCTGATTTGAAGTGATTTAACCATGTAATAGAAAGTCTAATGACAATTCTGGGTTAAAGTATACTAAAGGTGTTTCTCCATATATAGTTTATGAAATGCCCTGTCTTCTATATCCGGTTGAAAGTCATAAAGAAAAAAACCATGCTTTAGCGCAAAAATGATCATAGAAGTGTGCATGTTATAAGTTTTAAAATATATTCGTTCATATCCTTTCAGCCGACACCACATCTCCGTTTTGTTTAAAAGTAAGCTTGCAACCTTCAATCTTCTATGATCTGGCAGCACACCACCGATCCAGCTATAAAAGTCCCGGCCATTCCTATCTTCATCATAGGCGACCTTAAAACCTACCAACTGGTTGTCACGCTCAGCCACAAGAATCAGGTGTTCCTTTTCATCTAAACGGTTCAGGTAGTCAATGAAGCCATAGGAATCCCCAAACTCAGGGATATCCATGGTCAGTTGTTCGACTTCATCGATGCTTCCGTATCGAATCTTAGTTGCCATTCATTATTTCTTCTATTTCATCCGGATTTATTGGCGCTTCGGCCAATAAGTTGATTAATCCATCCTCTGTGATCACTACATCATCTTCCAAACGAATACCAATGCCTTCATCCCCTACATATATGCCCGGTTCGACCGTTAAAACCATTCCCGGTTTAAAACTTTCGTAAATACTCCCTACATCATGAACGTCCAATCCAAGATGATGTGAAGTTCCATGCATATAGTATTTCTTATAGGCAGGCTTGTCCTTATCCTGGTTTTTAATTTCATTCATGGTTAATAAGCCCAAATCTACAAGTTCCTTTTCCATTGTTTCACCAACGGCTTTGTGATAGTCTTTTATGGAGTTACCAGGTTTTAAAACACTCATTGCAAAATCTTTCACCTTTAGGACCGAAGCATATATCTGTTTTTGACGATCAGTATACCTGCCATTGGCAGGGATGGTTCGTGTCATATCGGCATGATAATTCCCATACTCGGCCCCTACATCCATTAGCACCAGATCACCATCATTTATCTTACATTCATTCTGGATATAATGAAGTATACAGGCATTCTTACCACCAGCTACAATTGGTTGATATGCAAAGCCTCTAGATCTGTTTTTCAGAAATTGATAAGCATATCTCGCTTCGATCTCAAACTCGTAGTCATCAGGCTGCATGGTTTCTAATACTTCGAGGTAACCGGTTTTTGTTATATCGCAGGCTTTTCTTATAGTCTCGACCTCTTCATCAGATTTAACCAGTCTCAATGCAGAAACTATTGGATTAACCCTGTAGTAATTGTATAGCGGGTAATTTTCCATGCACCATTTAATAAATCGGTCATTTCTGGTTTTTACCTGGTTGGCATTTCTTAAATGTTCATTTTTATCCAGGTATATGTTTTCCGTTTCACTCAGGACTTTATAAAATATCTTTTTAAATTCGGCAACCCATTGTACATTTTCTATCCCAGAAGTTTTTTTAGCTTCTTCTTTAGTAACCTTTTTGCCTTCCCAGGTTTTAATCTCATCGTTAGTTTCCCGAATAAATAATACTTCCCTGTATTCTTCATCTGGAAAATCGGGGGCAATCAAAAGAATGGTTTCTTCCTGATCGATGTTAGATAAATAAAACACATTGGCATTCTGCTTAAAGGGCATGACTCCGTCAGCATTGGTAGGTAAGATATCGTTGGAATTAAAAATAGCTACTGAACTGGGCAATAATTGTTCTTTTAACTTAATTCTATTTTCTATGAATTGCTGACTACTTAATTTCTGGTATCTCATATAGGTTTTTTATTTTTGATATAATGAGAAAGTCTCTAAAGTTAATACTTCTTTACGCATTCCTTTCTTTCGTCGCGAAAGCTGATAAATATTGGATTTATCTTGATAAAGATGCAACGCCAATAGAAATCAAACACGAATTAATCAAGAAATCTTTTTATTCAAAATGGTTGCACGCTATTTCAGCACATGTTCCCCATGAACAACTTGATTCAATAGGTGATCTGCCTCAGGTAAAGGATATTGTCAGGGTCTATGATAAGATCCATTTAACCCAATACAAAGGATATTCATCAGAATATTATGGTAACCTGGGGTTCGCATTGGAACAGATCAATGGGCAATGTCTGATAGATGAAGGACTGAATGGTAAAGATGTTAAAATTGGAATTATTGACGGAGGGTTTTTAGACGCTGACCAAGATCCGGCTTTGAGTCATTTCTTCAGGCAAAAAAAGGTGCTGGGCTACAAAGATTATATCACACCTGACCTTGAACCTTATGAAGGATCTGCCAGATTGCATGATGAGCATGGGAAACAGGTGTGGGAACTGATAGGAGGTTATCACCCAGAAAAATATATTCAGTATGGATTTGCTATGGGCGCAGAATATTACCTGGCCCGAACTGATCATGGCATCAGTGAAAGAAGAATTGAAGAGGACTATTTGATTGCTGCATTAGAATGGATGGCCTCAGAAGATGTAAAAATTGTAAATATTTCATTAGGATATACCGATGGTTATGACAATAAAGCTGAAAATTATCTCCCAAAGCATATGGATGGAAGTTATACCGCTGTTACCAGGGCAGTAAATATTGCCGCAGAAAAACATGGCATGCTGGTAATAGTTGCTGCTGGAAATGATGGACAAAAGTCCAACTGGAGGGTGGTGTCTGCGCCGGGTGATGCCAAACATGCTTTGACAGTGGGAGCAACCAAACTCAAAGTGGCTGATAAAATGCCCTACAGTTCTGTTGGATATCATAAACTTAATTATGTGAAACCTGATATCTCATGTTTTGCGACAACCGGTACATCTTTTTCTGCGCCCGTGATCACCGGATTAGCAGCTTGCATCAAACAATATGATCCGACAATAACAAATTTTGAAATTAAAGATATCATCGTAAAATCGGCACATCTTTATCCCTTTGGGAACAACTATCTGGGCTATGGGATACCGGATTGCAAAAAAGTATTGCGTCAACTAAAAGGAGAAGATGTGAAATCAAAAGTACAGCAGGTCAAAACGTCCAAAAAAAAGTTTAAGCTCAAAGGCAGGTTAGAGGGAGAGATTGTGGTAGTCTATCACAAAAGAGACGCTATCAACGTTTTAAACAGGTATTTTTTGAGGCCCTCTAAGAATAAATTGAAGATCAAACACGAGCCCGGGGCTTATAGTAGCACCATTACAGTTGGTCGGAAAGTGAAAGAGGTTTTCTGGTTAAACCCCTGATGGATCGCTATCCTTTTTCTTACTTCAGCTTTTTCTTTGCGGATAATGCAGCACCAATTATCCCGGCATGGTTTCTATTCTCAGCAGGAACAACCTTTGCCTCCAATTTAAAGCAATGTGCATATCTATCAAATTTTTTACATACACCTCCACCTAAGATAAACAAGTCAGGCCAAAATAGTGCCTCCAATCGATTCAGGTATCTGTTAAACCTCGTGGCCCATTCCTCCCAGTCCAAGTCATTTTCCTCGCGTACTGAGTTAGCAGCATAATTTTCTCCCACCATATCGTCTATTTTCACATGACCCAATTCGGTGTTGGGAACCAACTTCTTACCAATAAACAATGCCGTGCCGATGCCTGTCCCCGCGGCCACAACCATGGTTACACCTCTGGCTTTTTTACCTGCCCCAAACTTCATCTCAGCCAGGCCTGCGGCATCCACATCATTCAGCACATAAGTTGGGCATCCTGTTTCCCTGGTTATTATTTTTGGAGCATCTACTCCTATCCATGAATCATCAACATTACTGGCAGTTTTCACTATGCCGTGCCTTACCGCTGATGGCACCCCACATCCGATTATTCCCTCCCACTTGAAAAATTTCACCAGCTCACATACGGTTCCAATTACAGATTCAGGCGTGGCTGGTTGGGGCGTTGATATGCGTTTCCTATCGGTCAGTAGTTTCCCTTTTTTAGTGTCAACAAGCGCTCCTTTTATGCCACTACCACCGACATCAATACCTAATACTTTCATGTCATTGTTTAATATGAATAGGCAAAAGTAAGGGTTGTTGTCCAATTAACCAGCATGGCCATTATCAGCCCTGGCTGAAAGGCCAGATACCCTTCAAGTAGATGATATGGATTCTCATGAAATACTTTTACAGGTTTTGTGTGGATAACTATTCTTTATCCTTAACCCAGATTTGTCATTGGAATTTTGTCATGAAGGGTTAAAGCCCAAAAAATCAGTCACTTAGGTCGAGGAGGCATAGCATCGCTATGGTGACGAGCCAATAACATGTTAAGTGTCTGATTTGAAGTGATTTAACCATGTAATAGAAAGTCTAATGACAATTCTGGGTTTAAGCGGAGTCTTCAACAGTTGGTAACATTAAGTCGTATTCGTAAATTAGAGGGACAAACAGAAAAACAAATAGCAGCCATGCCCATCACATATGACATAGAAACCGATTACCTGTACAATAAAGGAATTGAAAGGGGAATTGAAAGAGGAATTAAAAAAGGAGTTGAAAAGGGAATTCAACAAGGGATTGAAAAAGGTATTGAGAGGGAGAAAATAATCATAATAAAAAAAGCTTTAACAAAGAAAAAACTAACCATTGAAGAAATTGCCGACTTGGCAGACGTCAGCGTTGATCTGGTAATTACCATCCGGTCTCAAATAAATTAGGAGATAAATATATTTTCTGGGGAATGTTTCGTCACCCGTGTTACACGCCAAGGCAAGCTGGGTGTTACGTTCTTCTGAGCCAGCCAATCATCAATAATTTATTAGGTTCACTAAAAAAACTGAATGGGCGAATA
>CAYSCZ010000036.1:0-32031 GCA_964429655.1 uncultured Roseivirgaceae bacterium | reverse complement strand
TTTTTTGGGCTTTAACCCTTCATGACAAAATTCCAATGACAAATCTGGGTTAAAACCAGGTGAGTGTAGGGGCAACCACTACAGGCAACTAGTCAATGTAAATATTGGTAAGGTATTGATTTCGAATATTCTTGTAGATGTAAAAATCGGAATTTATAGAGGCCACTTCATGAATTTTTAGCTTTTCTGATAAAATTATTAATGCAGCATCTGTGCTCAGGCGAGATCAATGCTTGAGAACATAAGGTCATCCAGACAAGACAATGATGATGATGGCTGCCAGATTCGTGCAGTGCTCCAAAGGAGCCGGGCCAAGACCAAAGTAGGATTGAGGGATGGCTGGCTTGGCCGGCGGCAGATCATGGTGGGCAGGCCTGTGAGAAGGCAGTGTGGAAAACATAACATTATCAAATTCTAAGAAGGTAAAATATACTATCTTTCGGCTTTGTTGATTTTAATGATTTGATCATTCGATGATAATAATTCCTGCAATCGATATAATTGATGGAAAGTGTGTGCGGTTGGAACAAGGTGATTTCAATAGGATAAAAAGCTATAATTCCGATCCGTTGAATACCGCTCTGACCTATCAGGACCACGGCATAAAGCATCTTCATCTGGTGGACCTGGATGCGGCAAAATCCAAACGTTTGATGCACACCAACATTGTTGAAGACATCTGCAAGAAAACCACGCTTTCTGTGGACTATGGAGGCGGTATATCAACAAAAGAAGATGTGGATATATTGCTTAATAAAGGTGTTGACAAAGTGAATATTGGAAGTCTGGCCATTCACAATCCTGATTTATTTAAGGACTTACTCATGATTTATTCAGGAGAAAGAATAATTCTCAGTGCAGATGTGAGGAATGAAACCATAGCGGTGAATGGCTGGCAGGAAACGACCGGAGACCACATTTACCATGTGATTGAAAAGCATAAGCCTCATGGCCTTCAATATGTGGCTTGCACCGATATCTCTAAAGATGGCTTACTTTCTGGCCCTTCTATAGATTTGTATAAAAAGATACTGGAAAATTTCGATACCAGGCTTATTGCCAGTGGAGGGGTATCATCATTGGAAGACCTCCATGCGTTAAAGAAAATTGGGTGCTATGGTGCGATCATTGGTAAAGCATTGTACGAGCAAAAAATTACGCTAACAGAATTGTCTGCTTATGTTGACTAAAAGGATAATTGCCTGCCTGGACATCAAAGACGGTCGAACCGTGAAAGGAATCAATTTTGTGTCCATACGGGATGCGGGAGACCCGGTAGAACTAGGTTCCAGATATGCAAAAGAACATATCGATGAGTTGGTATTTTTAGACATATCTGCTACTAATGAAAAAAGAAAAACCCTGGCTGAATTGGTAAAAAGGATAGCGGCTAATATCAACATACCATTTACCGTTGGTGGTGGCATCAGCTCAAGGGAGGATGTAAGTACTGTGCTGGCAGCTGGTGCCGATAAAGTCTCCATAAACTCAGCTGCGGTCAAAAATCCAGGCCTGATCAATGCTTTGAGTGCCGAATTTGGCAGTCAGTGCATCGTGGTGGCTATAGATTCCAAATTTATTGATGGAAATCATTTAGTACACACCCACGGTGGTGGTAAGCCAACGGATATTGATACCATCGAATGGGCGCAGGAGGCTGAGCTCAGGGGAGCGGGCGAAATACTACTAACCTCGATGGATCATGATGGAACCAGGAACGGATTTGCTAATGAGTTGACCAGCATGATCGCTTCCCTTGTGAGCATACCTGTAATTGCCTCGGGTGGCGGTGGAAAGATTGCCCATTTCATAGATGTCTTTGAAAAGGGTAAAGCTGATGCGGCATTAGCTGCAAGTATCTTTCACTATAACGAAATACCTATCAGTAACTTGAAGAATGAATTATTTTCAACCGGATTATCAATCAGGACTTAAACTTTAAGCGATAAATGTTAGACTTTGAAAAACATAATGGTTTAATACCTGCTGTTATCCAGGACGCTAGATCCGATAAAGTACTCATGGTTGGTTTTATGAATAAAGAAGCTTATCGCAAAACAACTGAGTCTGGTTTGGTTACATTTTACAGCCGCTCACGCCAATCCTTATGGGTAAAAGGAGAAACATCCGGAAATTACTTGCACGTAGCTGAGGTTTTACCTGATTGTGATCAGGATACGCTATTAATCAAAGCTATGCCGGACGGACCTGTATGCCACACCGGAACGGATACCTGCTTCAATGAAAAAAATGATGCGCTGGATTTAAAGTTCTTATCTAAACTTACCGGAATAATTAAAGAAAGAAAAGATAATCCATCCACAAGCTCCTACACCACATCGTTATTCCAGAACGGGAAAAATAAAATCGCGCAAAAAGTGGGTGAAGAGGCTGTTGAACTAGTGATTGAGGCCATGAATAACGATGATGAACGCTTTCTCGAGGAGGCGGCAGATTTATTATTCCACTTGATGATCCTTCTTGAAGATCGTAACTTCAGTCTACAACACGTTAATGAGATTCTTGGAAAAAGACATAATTAATTCTTTTGGAAGTCTCTAATCCTCAACTATTTAAACTAACTGAAATTTTTTCTTACATTTAAGCAGAATATCAGATCCTTATGGAAAAATATGATTTGTGTGTGATTGGCGCAGGCCCGGCAGGTTATGCGGCTGCCATGCGGGCTATTGACTTTGATAAAAAAGTATTACTGGTAGAGAAAAAAAATCTAGGGGGAGCAGGCATACACCGGGGGGCCCTTTCCAGTAAAACCTGGTGGGAGATCTCCAGAAAAGCTTATACACTTCGTGAGAATGGAGAGGCCTTCAACATTCATGATTCCAAATTCAACTTCCAGAAAATAAAACGTCAGGTAAGGGAAGCCACACTCGAGAGAAGTGACCTCCTGGACCATCATATGAGGAACATAAATCTCTCACTGGGCAAAGATTTATTCACCTACCGCTCCGGTAATGCAAAAGTGGTGACAGAGCACCAGGTAATGATATCCACCACCAGTGGTGACGACACCATCGAAGCCGACTATATCATACTAGCCACCGGAAGCGCACCCAGAAAATTACCAAATATTCCCATCGATGAACGCAATATATTTACCAGCGAAGGCATCGATAACCTTGAAGACTTTCCGGATAGCATGGTTGTGCTTGGTGCCGGGGTAATAGGTTGTGAATTTGCTACCATTTTTGCAAATTTTGGTGAGACAAAAGTCTACTTAATTGATAAAGGGGATCGAATACTACCATTCGAAGACGAAGATGTGGTAAGAGTGATAGAAAGAAACCTTGAATCCAAAAATGTTCATATTCATCGGAATTCAAAATTAATCAGCATGACCTATGAAGATGGACGTGTGGCTTATGTTTTAGAATATCATGATGGGTGCCAGGAAGTATTTCATGTAGAAAAAGCGTTGGTCTCGGTAGGTAGGATCCCGAATTATAATAACCTCTTCGATGAATCCTTACCTATCAAAATAGACCGGCGAGGCATCATTGACAACCATACCCAGACCAGTATCCCAAACATCTTTGCTGTAGGAGACATAACTGCTGACATCTCCCTGGTGAATGTTGGGGAACTGGAAGGAAGATATGCAGTTGAAAGAATTTATGGTGAACCCAAGCGTCCTTTGGTATATGAAAATATCTCCACGATTATGTTTCTTTCACCGGAGGTTGCAGGTGTTGGAATGAATGAAATTAAAGCAAGGGAAAAAGGTATTGACTATAAAGTAGTGAGCCTGGATTATGGGTGCATTTCCCGGGCCATAGCTATGCGAAACACCCAGGGTTTTATCAAAGTTTTGGTTACCAATGATGATGAAATGAAAATTTTAGGGATGCGGGTAGTAGGTGAACACGCTTCCAGCGCCATTGAAGCGGTAGCATTATTAATTTCAATGGACAAAGGAATCGAAGTATTAGCTGAATTGATTCACCCCCACCCTTCTATTATAGAAGGTATTCAGGAGTGTGTTAGAATGCTATTCAAAAAATCAATATTGAAGCCAACAGTCCTGCGTGATTCGATGACCTGCAGGGTGTATGAAAAAGGTGTTTTTAAAGACATGTACTCACCACTGGTTAGTTAGATTTTAATCGATGCCGTGGGCGTCCCTTTTATAAATTATATAATTTTGCAGGTTATGAAAAAAGTGGCTTTCTATACTTTAGGATGTAAACTGAATTATGCGGAAACCTCTACCATAGCACGCCAGTTTGCTGATGCGGGATATCAAAAAGTAGATTTTACTGATACCCCGGATATTTATGTGATAAACACTTGCTCAGTAACCGAAAATGCGGATAAGAAATGCAAGAAGGTAGTAAATGATGCTAAAAAAATTTCTCCTGGTTCTTTCGTGATCATTGTTGGATGCTATGCGCAATTGAAGCCTTACGAAATTATAAATATCCAGGGTGTTAACGCGGTACTTGGTGCAGCAGAAAAATTCAATTTACTCGCTTATTTAAATAAACTGGATCACCTTGAACCACAGGTATTTGTTTCGGACATCCAGGAGGTTAGTGTATTCATTCCCTCCTACTCCTATGCTGACCGGACCCGTTCATTTTTGAAAGTCCAGGATGGATGTAATTACGGTTGTGCATTTTGTACTATTCCCCTGGCAAGAGGAAAAAGCCGAAGTGCTCCTATAGCTGATATTATTGCAAAAGCTGAAGAGATTGCTTCTACAGAAGTTAAAGAGGTCGTGGTTTCTGGGATCAATGTTGGGGATTTTGGAATTCAAAATGGCAGAAGAAAGGAGCAACTTATCGATTTATTAAAAGCACTGGATGATGTTGATAACATCTCCAGGTATAGAATTTCCAGTATAGAACCTAATCTATTATCCAATGAGATCATCGAGTTCATAGCCACATCAAAAAGATTCGTTCCGCATTTTCATATTCCTATGCAATCGGGTAGTGATAAGATCCTGAAATTGATGAACAGGCGCTATCGAAAAGAACTATACAGGGAGCGGGTCAATAAGATCAAGCAATTGATGCCAGAGGCCTGCGTCGGTGCAGATGTGATCGTTGGATTTCCCGGGGAATTAGAAGAGGATTTTATAGCGACCCATGACTTTATCAGAGGCCTGGAAATCGCTTACTTACATGTTTTTCCATATTCTGAAAGAGCAAACACTATAGCCCCGGAACTAAACGGAGTTGTTGCGCAGCACATACGAAAAGAGCGATCCAATATACTGCGGTCATTATCGCATAAAAAAAGAATGGCTTTCTATAAATCCCAACTAGGCAAAGAGGCAACCGTGCTTTTTGAAGAGGGCTCAAGCTCAAAAAAAATGATGTATGGATTTACTGAAAATTACGTACGGGTAGCTTGCAACTATGACCCATTAAAGATAAATCAGTTACAAAAAGTTATACTCGATAACGTCAATCAGGAAGGTTTGGTGAAATTTTCAGAGGTGGGGCGTATGATTGAAAACCCAGTTTAGCTATGCCCAGAATTAATGTTATAGAACCGGAAAATGCGGAAGGACAACTTAAGGGAATATATGAAGGGCTAAAGAAAAGCAGGGGAAAGATAGCAGAAGTTCATAAAATACAAAGCCTCAATCCTAAGTCAATTATTAATCACATGGACCTGTACCTGACCATTATGTTTGGCAGTTCACCATTAAAACGATATCAAAGGGAAATGATGGCGGTAGTGGTTTCGATGGCTAACCAATGTAAATACTGTGAAAATCACCACCTGGAGGCATTAAAAAACTATTGGAAAGATCAGGAACGAATTGCTCAATTCCTTGATGACTATAAGAGGGCTAATCTGAATGGTATTGATAAGCTATTGTGTGATTATGCGCATAGCTTAACACTTAATCCCGAAGATCATACCCGATCAACTTATATCGACCAATTAAAAGCGCAAGAACTGTCAGACAGGGCAATCCTGGATGCTACCCTGGTGATTTCTTATTTTAATTTTGTTAACAGGATCGTTCTTGCCTTAGACGTCAATTTAGAAAAAGACCCCGGGGGATATAATTATTAAGATTATACCTCTACTGGTTGCTGCTGCTTAGCAGGTACTGCTTGCTCTACTATCGCCGGTTCGATATTACCTTCTTTTATAGCTCTTTGTATTTGCCTTGCAGTGAGTGAAGAACCATCAGGGCTCCAGCCCGGAGGGCCAAAGATATACATCAAAGCTTCTTTGAATGATTTTGCATGCCTGACATCATGCCAGATATCTTCAAATACGTGTGTATTCAGTCTAATGGGATTGTAAGTACCGGGATCTTTTAAGATACCATACTTAAACTTCACACCTTTGATCACATCCTGGTAGGTTCCAAATAGCTTATCCCATATGATCAATATACCCCCATGGTTTTTGTCAAGGTATTGTTCATTGCTGGAATGATGTACCTGATGTATCCAGGGCGTATTGAATATCTTTTCATACCAGCCAAGGGATTTAACCGTTTGGGTATGAAGGAAGTATTGATACGTAGCGTTAATTATTAAAACCGAACCAATCATCACAGGCTCAAAACCAACCGCGGGCATCCATAACCAAAAAATGGGCTTATATAAAGTGATAAACCAACCATTCCTAATAGAAACGCTTAAATTAAACTGATTAGACGAGTGATGTGGTACATGGGCTGCCCACAACAATCGTATAGTATGACTTAGGCGATGATGCCAGTAAAAATTGAAATCATCACAAATAATAGCAATAACCCACGCCCACCATGCAAATCCTACAGTAGCGTATCCAAAAATACTCTGCCTTAATGGTTCAAAAAGATCAAAAACAAACTGAAAGACTACAAATACAGTAAATACCTTTGTAAATGTGACAACCACTGTAGCACCGATTGCTATTCCAAAACCGGCCAATGTATCTTTGAGTAAATAATTATGGCGAGCGGTAAGAAACTCGATAACCATAAAACCAATCAAAATTGGATAGATGAACTTAATGGCTTCTTGAATAGGGAATTCCATAGGATGATATTAAATTGATTATAACTAGAAATAATACAATAATGTTAAGACAATATTAGTATTAACTGATTAATAATTAAAATATTAAGATATCATAAATATCAATTGTTTCAATTTGTTGAACAGATGAATTGAAAAATATCCCAAAGAATTAACAAAAGATGTTTCCAAATATTTACCCTACGATTAATTACTGAAAATATAATTATGACTAAGAAAAAAATCGTTGTTCTTACCGGTGCCGGCGTAAGTGCAGAAAGTGGCTTGAAAACGTTCAGGGATTCCGATGGGCTGTGGGAAGGGCATGATGTGATGGACGTGGCCACCCCTGAAGCATGGCAAAGAGATAAAAAGCTTGTCCTTGATTTCTACAACGAGAGAAGAAAGCAGGCATTAAATGCCAAACCAAATGCAGGGCATCTGGGTATTGCTGAACTTGAAAAACATGCGCAAGTAGTGGTCATCACCCAAAACGTTGACAACCTGCACGAGCAAGCCGGATCATCAAAGGTAATTCATCTGCATGGGGAGCTTTTCAAATCGCGCAGTACGTTAGATCCAAACATCATTTACGATATTGAGGGATGGGAACTGAAGCCTGGAGATAAATGTGAAAAAGGTTCTCAACTAAGACCACACATCGTTTGGTTCGGCGAGATGGTACCCATGATCGAAGTTGCTGCCCATGAAACCCTATCAGCAGACATCTTTATGGTGGTGGGCACCTCACTATTGGTTTATCCTGCGGCGAGCTTAATAGACTATGCGGCTGATATCCCAAAAATTGTTGTTGATCCGAAACTTCCTCCTGTTAATCATCTGCGGAATACCGTATTATTTGAAGAAAATGCCGGTACAGGAGTAAAAAAAGCTACAGATTTTATTCTAGAAATATTATAAGATTCCATGGCCTTTCAATTAAACCATTTGCTTAAAAGCCAATCCTAGTAGTAATTTTCCATAGCTGATAACTGAATGAAATAGCGGTTGATCTTTGAACTTCCGCTATTTTTTTAGAAATAGAATTAACCCAGAATTTATAAAAAGATGTATTGAGAAGCGGAGTACAATATTTTTGGAAAGCTTAATACATTCACAGGAACAAATGATTTTTGCGGTTCAATCCATGCAATTCTTTTATTTTATTTTCTAAATTAAATCTATGTTTATAAATAATTTGTTGTTTGATAGTCCTATAAATTTTGATATATCTCTAAATATATTTTAAGTTTTTTTCTTTGAAACATCAAAAACCCTTAAATAGATTTTAAGTCTGTTAGTTACCCGTTGTCGAAGAGTAAATAGGGTAGAAAACTTAAAAAGCTTTCAATAATAAAAACATCGATACTTATAATGAAAAAACCTTTAAATCCTTTCCATCTGGCTATACCCGTCAAAGATATTAGGGAAACAAGAAATTTTTACAGGGAAGTGCTTGGATTCGAAGAAGGGCGTAGCAGCGAAAATTGGGTGGATTTCAATTGCTATGGACATCAGCTTGTGATTCATAAGGCAGAAGATAAACAAGATCACAAATCAAACCCTGTAGATGGCCATGAGGTGCCGGTACCCCACTTTGGAGTTGTGCTTGAATGGAATGTGTGGGAAGAATTATCACAAAAACTGAAATCCCGTGGAATAGCCTTTATCATTGAGCCTTACATCCGCTTTGAGGGTCAACCTGGAGAGCAAGCCACCATGCTTTTTAAAGACCCTAGCGGCAATGCGCTAGAGTTCAAGTCGTTTAAAGACATTAACCAGTTATTCGCAAAATAGATTAGGTTTGAATTAGGAAGTCCTGGTTTTTCGCTGCTGATCACCAACGGATAAAAAATTATTGTATGAAAAAAATCATTATAACCGGAGCCTCCAGCGGATTAGGAAGAGCATTTGTAGAATATTTCGCCAAAATGGACCATAGCTTATTTGCTATATCCAGAAACACCTATAAAATAAAAGACCTCCAAGATAAGTACCCTTTAAATATCCACTGCTTCGATTGTGATATATCAGATCCAAAACAGGTTACAGAAGCATTCTGTAAAATTGAGGAAGACTTTGGCGTAGCTGATGTTCTAATAAACAATGCGGGCATTTTCTGTGGCGGGCCCTTCAGCGAATGTGATATTGAGACCATTGATCGGGTAATTGATACAAATTTAAAGGGATACATGTATTGCACGTTGCAGGTATCCGGCAAGATGAAAGCAAGAAAATCAGGACACATCATTAACATAAGTTCTGTTTCCGGTATCCATGGACTTCCCGATCAATCGATATATGGCGCCTCAAAACATGGTGTTAACGGCTTTAGCGATGTGCTTACACAGGAACTTAAGGACCATAATGTGAAAGTTCATTGCATCTGTCCCGGTGGAATTGACACGCCACTATGGAACGAAGATAACCCATACCCTCTCGAAAACCATTTGATTAAACCTGAAGAAATTGTAGAACTGGTAAATTTCCTTGTATCCGGTGGATCAAAGACAATCTACAGACGCATTGTAATGTTCCCTGACAATGAGTGGCATTGATTTAGTTATTTGAAATCAGGATATAGCAAATATTTTTTCCGCATTTCATTGTATTCTGTCAAATCATCTTGCCAGCTTTCCTTAATTTCTGATGCACTCCATCCCTGCCTGATCTTATGCTTCAAAGTAGCATTGCCGGCCAGATTGTTAAAGTAATTAGTAAAAAAACCCCCATCAATTCTTCCATCAAGATTTTCATAAAAATCAATTAAATACTGAAGATTGATGCCTTTTGGCGGTTCATTTTCAAACAAATACCCGTTACAAACCTCACCTTGCAATTTTGGATGTTGTGCTCCTCTTGTCGGTTTTGGCAAGAACGTATAATCTCCTTTTCTGAACTGCGGGTGACCTATGATTTGAAAAGGATATTCCGTCCCTCTCCCAACGGACACAACTGTACCTTCAAATAAACAAAGGGAAGGGTACCATCGAATGGACACCCGGTTGGGTAAGTTTGGGGATGGTTTTACAGGGAGACTGTATTTGGTATTGTGGTTCCAGTTTTGCATTTTGATAACTTCAAGATCACAGGTTAGGTTATCTTCCAACCACTTTTCACCATTGATCATTCTTGCCAGTTCCCCTACTGTCAGGCCATGCACAATAGGGATAGGATGTGTTCCTGCAAAAGTTTGATAGTTAAGATCGAGCACGGGGCCATCAACATAATCACCATTTGGATTAGGCCGGTCCAAAACCATGAAGGGTACATCCATTTTAGCACACAGCTCCATCATATAGTGCATGGTAGATATGTAAGTGTAAAATCTTGTGCCAACATCCTGTATATCAAAAATCACAAGATCTATACCTTCCAGCTGCTTTGGTTTGGGTTTAAGGTTTTTGCCATATAATGAAACGATGGGTAATCCTGTTCTTTCATCAATGCCTGAATCGATATGTTTTCCGGCATCAACATCCCCTCTAAATCCATGTTCCGGGCTAAATATTTTTTTAACCCCTACATCAAGCTTTAACAGTGTATCCAATAAATGAACATCTTTAATCAGAGATGTGTGGTTCACCAATAGCCCTATGCTTTTGCCTTTAAGCATCTGAAGATATTGATCCATTCTTTCAGCACCCACTATTATTTCCTGTGAAAATGTGGGCTTAATAGTTGCTGCCAGCAATAATGTGATCACAATTCTTTTATATTTGGGGACAATCATAGCGTCAATTTATTCATTATTAATCATTTAAGAATAAGATAACTAAAATCCATCATCATTGAAGCTTCACCTTTTTATTGCAAGTCGTTTAGCAAAAAATGCCAGAGGTACTTTTACCAATACCATAAATAAAATCGCAGTAGTGACTATTTCCCTGGGATTGACCAGCATGATTATTTCGGCAATGGTCCTTAACGGGTTTCAGGAAGAAATAAAAAACAAGGTTTACAAGTTTGTCGGACATATGACTATCTCAAAATATCAGCTGAGTAGTTCCGAAAGGTCCCCAATAAATACTCACTCAAACTTTGATCAGAAAATCAAGGAGTATCAATTCATCCAATCTGTAGATAAAGTGGCATATAAAGCTGGTCTGCTTAAGGCTAATGATGAGGTCCAGGGTATCATTGTGAAAGGTCTGGAGAAAGATTACGATATAGAAAAATATAATGGCATTATCAATCAAGGCAGGTTTATCGACATTCCCGAAAATGATTATTCCAAAGAAGCCATAATCAGTGAAAGCATCGCCAAAAATCTTAGGCTAAAACTAGAGGATGAGGTGTTGATTTTTTTTTTACAAGACCCTCCCAGATACAGGAAATTAAAGGTTGTCGGACTATTCAATAGTGGGATGCATGAATTTGATGAACGGTTTATACTCACAGACATTGGCCTTATTCAAAGGATCAATAATTGGCCTGACAGCTTAATCGGGGGATATGAGATCTACCTCGATAAAAACTATCCCATTAATGAAGCATATGATCAAATATCTGAAGATCTTGATTATGATCTGTACATTCAAAAAATCAGTGACCGTTACCTCCAGATATTTGATTGGTTATCGCTGCTAAACAGGAACCTTCTGATATTCCTTACCCTGATCCTGATCGTAGCCTCTTTTAGTATGGTCTCAATCCTATTGATTCTGATCATGGAACGCACACAAATGATTGGGATTTTTAAAACGATCGGTGCAGCAGACGGCCTGTTAAGAAAGATATTTTTTTATAATGGTTTACAACTGATCCTGAGGGGTTTGATAATTGGTAACGGTATGGCTTTATTGTTGGGATGGATTCAAAAACGGTTCAAAGTTATTCCGCTAGATCCTGCTAATTATTACATGGAATCCGTGCCTATCGATTTTGATTTGTTTTGGATAGTCTTTGTTAACTTGATTACCCTACTAATTATAGGCCTTACGCTGTTCATTCCACTCTCCATCATCAGTCGTATTAATCCCATCAAGGTTATCCGGTTCGATTGATAATACCGCCGGAGGATATTTTTTAAAAAAACTGCGAATCTTAAGTTCAATAACACCGAGGAGCGCTTCCCTGAAAATATTTAAAGACATTTTGGATTGTCCTCTGGTTCTGTCGGTAAAGATAATGGGTACTTCGACAATATTGAACCCGTGCTTCCAGGCATTAAACTTCATTTCAATCTGAAAAGCATATCCAATAAAATGAATTTTATTCAGCTCCATGGTCTCTAACACTTTTCTCTTGTAGCATTTAAAGCCCGCTGTTGCATCCATTACTGGTAATCCTGTTACCAATCTTACATATTTACTGGCAAAAAATGACATGAGCACTCTGATCATTGGCCAATTGACTACATTAACGCCATTGATATACCTTGATCCTACGGCCACATCAGCACCCTGATCCACACATGCTTCCAGTAGTTTGACCAGGTCATTGGGATTGTGTGAAAAATCTGCATCCATTTCAAATATGTACTGATAGTTATTGTCCAGTGCAAATTGAAAACCTGCGATATAGGCGGTGCCCAGTCCTAATTTCTTCTCACGTTCAAGTATATGAATCCGTCCCGGATTGGACAATTTGTAATTTTTTACGATTTGTGCAGTTCCGTCGGGAGAGTTATCATCTACCACCAAAACATCTATCTTCACGGATAAATCCAATACTGCCTCCAAAATAGAAGCAATATTCTCTATTTCTTTATATGTAGGAATTATTACAAGTGCCTGGCTCAATTTTATTTCAGAATGTTGTGTGGGATAATGAGAATAATAAATTACTAAAATAGCAAAACTTAACATATAAAAAATATTATAAACTTGTATTTAACCATTTATAACAAGTCATTCTACCATGGATTGTATTTTTTTAGACAGGGATGGAGTAATAAATCATGAACGAGGTGCTTACACATATAAAGTTTCAGATTTCATAATACCTGAAAACCTTATTGAAGTGCTAACCGCCCTAAAACAAAAAGATTTCCTTCTTATTGTGGTTACAAATCAGGCTGGTATCTCCAGGGGACTTTACACAAGGGAAGACATGAAGGCTTGCCATAATTTTTTCCAAAATAAAAGTGATAACCTTATCGATGCCTTTTATTATTGTCCTTACCATCCTACAATCACGGAATCACTGTCCAGAAAACCCAACACTTTAATGTTTGAAAAAGCGATTTACAAATATTCGATTAATCCAGCCCAATCCTGGATGATTGGTGACCGGGAAAAAGATATGATCCCGGCAAAAAGTCTTGGCATTAACACGGTATTACTAAACAATGGGAGCGAAGTAACAATCGCAGACTATCGGATAGCATCAATCTTAGAGCTATTAACAATCATCCGTTGATGATTATTTTGACCTAAATGATTGAATCCAAGAATGTGCAACATAGAATCACTGGTTTGCTCTTCTGCAAATAACTCGGAGACCAACTCGCCAGTATTCTCATCATGCTTAATTATCACATGCTTAGGTGAGGGAATCAAGCAATGCTGAATACCGCCATATCCTCCAATGGACTCCTGATAGGCTCCGGTATGGAAAAAACCGAAATATAATGATTCGTCATCATCAATTACCGGTAAAAAAACCTCTGAAATATGCGCCTCAGAGTCATAGTAGTCCATACTATCACAGGTTAGCCCTCCAATGTTTACTTTATGGAAGTTATTGTCCCAGTGATTAATTGGCAGTAAAATAAATTTTTCATTAAGCCCCCAAACATCAGGCATCTGTGTGATGAATGAACCATCCATCATGTACCACAATTCTTTATCATTCTGTAACTTCTGATCTAACACTGAATATATGGTTGCACCGCTCTCTCCTACCGTGTATGAACCGAATTCAGTGTAAATATGTGGGACAGGAACATTATTCTTATCACAAATCCATTTGATGTTTTCTATTATCTGTTCGGTAATGTACTGATAATCAAACGCAAATTGCAACGAGTTTTTTATTGGGAACCCCCCTCCAATATCTATTGAGTCCAAATCGGGGCAAATCTTTTTTAGCTCACAATATTTATAAACAAATCGACTGAGCTCGCTCCAATAGTAAGCAGTGTCCTTAATGCCGGTATTGATGAAGAAATGTAGCATTTTCAGCTTTCCCATCGATGATTCACTTATGCGCTCTCTGTAAAAGTCGATAACATCACTATATCGAATACCCAGCCGGGAAGTGTAGAAAGAAAAGTTAGGCTCTTCGTCCGCAGCTATACGAATACCAATTTTATATTCACCGTCAATTTGTTCATCATAATAATCCAGCTCTTTGAGGTTATCCAGAATTGGAACACAGTTAATAAAACCTTTTTTTATAACATCGACGATGTGTTTTTTATATTCGTTTCTTTTGAAACCATTACAAATGATGTAAATATCATTACCAATTAATCCTTGTTCATGAAGTTTGTCTATTATCGCCAGGTCGAAACCGGAGGAGGTCTCCAGATGAACTTTGTTCTTTAATGCCTCTTTAATTACAAAGCTGAAATGCGAAGATTTAGTACAGTAACAATAAGTGTAAGAACCTTTATATCCATATTTATGAATGGCATCATCAAAGATCTTTTTAGCATACTGAATGTTGCTACTAATTTTGGGCAGGTAGCTAAGTTTTAACGGCGTCCCATATTGTTTGATGATCTCCATAAGGTTAACCTCATGGAAATGAAGCCTATTGTTTTTCACATTGAATTCCTGCGTTGGAAAATCAAAAGTCTGATCTACCAGGTCGAAATAACTTTTCATCGATTAATTAACAAAACTCGAAAATACATTTGCTTCCTTCAATTCAAAGGATAAAAAAAATAATTTTAAGAATTGCATTCTTAAAATGCTAATAGTGGGATTAAACTTAACTATATATTTTTGGTCTTAACAACAATGCAAGTATGATTAAACTAAATATTCAGAATGAAACCTCGCCTTTAATTTCAGTGGTGTTGGGAACAGCCGAAAGTTTTGGGGGTAAACCCTACTATAAGGAAGCTTTTGATCCCAAAAGCAAAGAACACATACTGGCGGGCACATATCCTGAAGAGGATGACCTCATTCCGGAATTGAAATCCTTCAGGGATATCCTGATGAAATATGACGTGAATGTTTACAGACCTGAATCAATTCATGATTACAATCAGATATTTACCAGGGACATTGGATTTGTAATTGATGACTACTTCATCCTTCCAAACATCATAGTATATCGCAAAGTGGAACAGGAAGGTATTGATTACATTATCCACCAATTACCAAAGAAAAAGGTTTTAAGGCCCCCGAAAAAAGTAAGAATTGAAGGTGGAGATGTTATGCCCTGGAATGGTAAGATATTTTGTGGATATTCAGAAGAAAAAGATTTTAACTTGTTACAAGTAAGCCGTACTAATCCGGCAGGTATTGAATACCTTCAATCGATATTTAAGGATTTCGAGATAATATCTATCGAACTCAATAAATCCGATGAGGATGCACATAAAAACGCCTTACATTTGGATTGTTGTTTTCAACCAATTGGCAAAGAACAGGCTATAATTCATAAACCCGGGTTCAAAAAAGAGGATGATTATAAAAATTTGGTACATTTTTTTGATAAGGAGAATATTATTGAAATTAATGCTGAGGAAATGTATCAAATGTATTCGAATATTTTTTCGATCTCACCCGATGTAATTGTCTCTGAAATAAACTTTACTCGATTGAATCAAGAGCTGGAAAAAAGGGGTTTTACTGTAGAAAAAGTAAGTTTTAGTGAAACTGCAAAAATGGAAGGACTATTAAGGTGTTCAACACTACCGCTGGAAAGGACATAATTTTTTATGGATAAACAGATCACAAACACCATCCTGATGGTAAGGCCCGCACATTTTCGATACAATGAGCAAACCGCTAAGGATAATTTTTTTATGAACCGGGCAAAAGATCAAAACAAAAAAACCATTGAGCAATCGGCACAGGAGGAATTTGACGGAATGGTTTATTTACTGGCGTCATCTGGCGTCAAAGTGATTGTAGGGTTTGACATATCCTCTACGGATACTCCTGATGCTGTATTCCCAAATAATTGGGTTTCATTTCATGAAAACGGAACCATGATCACCTACCCAATGTTTGCACCCAACCGACGCCTGGAAAGAAAACTGGATGTAAAAAAACTGCTTTCAAAAAATAATTTTATCGTTAACAATGTGATCGACCTATCTTCATTGGAAAATGACGACATCTTTATCGAGGGGACCGGAAGCCTGGTATTGGACAGACAGCATAAAATAGGATATGCAGCTATTTCCGAGAGGACACATGAAAGTGCAGTAAAAATGTTTGCCGCCAGTTTTAATTATGATTGTTTTTGTTTTCACGCCAATCAAACACATCATAACGAACGTGTTCCCATTTACCACACGAATGTGATGATGTCAATAGGTGAAACGTATGCATTAATATGCCTGCAAGCTATAGATGATGGCGCTGAACGAAAAAATATTATAGACAGGCTCTCAGGTTCCGGTAAAGAGATCATTCCTATAACGGAAGAACAAATTCATCATTTCGTGGGAAATACCTTGCAAATACTAAATAGTGAAGGACAAAGAATGGTATTTATGTCAAGTAATGCATATGATGCACTGTCAAAACAACAAGAAGTGTCTTTGTTAAAACATAATGACAGAATCATCCATTGCGATGTTAGTACAATTGAAAAACTTGGTGGGGGTAGTTCCCGATGCATGATGGCGGAAATATTTTTACCACATATATAAAATTCAAACCTTACACACATGGAAACTGAAGTCAAAATTCAGGATACTATAAAACAGGCATTTAAAGAAATATATCAGTCAGACCTTTCGGATCAGGAAATTATACTTCAACCTACCAAAAAAGACTTCAAAGGGACTTATACATTTGTAACCTTTCCTTTTGGTAAACTGACGAAAAAGAAACCTCAGGAAAGCGCAGAGGATATCGGATCATTTTTAAAAGAAAAACTGAATAGTATCGACGACTACAACGTGGTAAAAGGTTTTTTAAACCTGGAGTTATCCGACAATGCTTTTATCGACACATTAAATACCATTGGTCAGAACACTTCTTTTGGGACATTACCTGATAACGGCAAAAAAGTGATGGTGGAATTTTCCTCACCCAACACGAATAAACCGCTTCATTTGGGCCATCTTAGAAATAATTTTTTGGGAGATGCCGTCTTCAGGATAATGGAAAAGGCCGGTTATGAAGTCCTGAGAACAAATCTGGTCAACGATCGGGGGATACATATTTGTAAATCCATGGTGGCCTACCAAAAATTTGGCAATGATGAACAACCCTCAGAAAACATGAAAGGTGATCATCTTGTGGGTAAGTATTATGTCGAATTCGATAAAGCTTACAAAAAAGAAATTGAAGCACTAAGAGCAGACGGTAAATCAGTAGAAGAAGCAAAAAAAACAGCACCTATTATGCTGGAGGCACAGGAAATGCTTAAAAAATGGGAAGCGGGCGATGAAAAGACAGTCAGGTTATGGGAAAAAATGAACCAATGGGTATATGATGGATTTGATAAAACCTATAAGAAAATAGGCATCTCCTTTGACACCATTTACCATGAATCCGATACTTACTTGTTAGGAAAGGACCTGGTTAAAGAAGGACTTGAAAAATCAGTTTTTTTCAAAAAGGGAGATGGTTCAGTATGGGCTGATTTAACAGAAGATGGCTATGATGAGAAAATCCTCCTCCGTTCGGATGGAACTTCAGTCTACATGACACAGGACCTTGGAACTGCTGATTTAAAATTCAAAGATTTCCCATTCGATCAATCGATTTATGTAGTAGGAAATGAGCAGGATTATCATTTTGCCGTACTTTTTAAAATACTGGAAAAGATTGGCAGAACTTATGCAGGTGGTCTTCATCATTTATCCTATGGCATGGTTGATCTGCCAACAGGAAAAATGAAATCCAGAGAAGGTACAGTGGTTGATGCTGATGATCTTATTGATGAAATGATAAAAACCGCGAGGGTAAGAACACAGGAACTTGGAAAGATTGATGGTTTTGATAGTGCAGAAGCAGAAGTTTTATACCAAACATTAGGCGTAGGTGCTTTAAAATATTTCTTACTTAAGGTTGATCCTAAAAAAAGAATACTATTTGACCCCGAAGCTTCAATAGAATTTCAGGGGAACACAGGGCCTTTTATCCAGTATACTCATGCCAGAATATCAGCAATATTAAGAAAATCAAAGGCTCTGAATATTGAACCTGTCTTAACAAACCACGCAGGTTTCCGTGTAAGCCAAGTTGAAAAAGAAATTATTTTCCTTTTGTCTCAATTGCCTGGAAAAATCCATGCAGCAGCCGCTGATTATAGCCCCTCAATCATTGCCCAATATGCTTATGATGTTGCCAAAGAATATAATCGCTTTTACCAGGAACTACCCATATTCAGTATCCAGGATAAACACATTATTTCATTCAGGGTTTTACTCTCCAGTGTAACCGCACGTATAATTAACTTATCTATGAATTGTCTAGGCATAAATGTGCCTGATAAAATGTGAGTCATGAATAAAACAAGTGCATGGATTGTTGCAGCTCGCCCAAGGACAATACCACTCGCTCTGGCAGGAATAGGCATGGGTACATTCCTGGCTGCCACTAAGGTTTCTATAGCATGGGATGTGACTGTATTAAGTTTATTAACAGCCACTCTCCTTCAAATATTATCCAATCTTGCCAATGATTATGGCGACTTCAGGTCGGGTGTTGATGGTGAAAACAGAAAAGGGCCTGTCAGAAGTGTGCAATCCGGTGTTATTAACCACCTTGATATGAAAAAAGGAATAAAAGTAATGGCCATTCTTTCATTGATTAGTGGCCTATTCCTGCTTCAAATAGCCTTTAGCAACAGGTTGGATTATTATTTACTTTTTTTAATAGTCGGAATGCTGGCTATCCTTTCAGCCATTGCTTATACGAATGGGAAAAAACCCTATGGATATGTAGGTCTGGGTGACCTTGCGGTTTTTATTTTTTTTGGCATTTGTGCTGTATTGGGCACCTATTTTTTGCATACCCATCGCTTAAGTTTAAATATTTTATTACCTGCCAGTTCTGTTGGTTTTTTTTCGGTGGCCGTATTAAATGTAAACAACATTCGTGATATCGAATCTGATAAAATGGCAGGAAAATTATCCATACCTGTTCGGCTGGGTAAGCAAAAAGCACTCATCTATCATACTTTTTTATTGACATTTGGTCTTTTAGCGGCTTGTGTTTATACTTTTTCGAAGACCTGGCAATGGCATGAGCTTGGATACCTTGCTGTGATCCCCTTATTATATAAAAATTATAAAGGTGTTTCTTCTCCCAACAGCATGAAGATTGACCCTTACTTAAAGCAAATGGCTGTATCTACATTAATTTTTATCCTGATATTTGGGATCGCATTATTAATTTAAAATCGTAATCGCTTATTAATCGATTGACTACCAATTATTTACTTACATTATCACGTTAAAGGTTTATTATTTTGATTAAGATTTATATATTCACTATACAATTGAATAATTTTCTGAAAAAATTGACCTTTAAAGCACAATAAATTTACCACCTAACAAATAAGATTTAATACCCATGAAAAGTATTTTAGTTCCCTATGATTTTTCAGAAGTTGCGAAAAACGCGCTTCATTTTGCACATTCGTTGGCTGCTAAAGTGGAAGATAGTGATGTTGTTTTGTTTTATGTTATTGAGCATCCCACAGACACATCTTTTAACACCATGGGTATTGTAGACTATGACCCTACCGAGAATGTCTACATAGCAAAAATGGTTGAGTCTATACAGGAAAGGATGGATAATATAATAAATGATGAAACCTACTCAGACATTACACTTCGATATAAGATTGTGATTGGAAATCCTTTTATTGAAATAACCAGCGAGATTGTCGAAGAAGAAGTTGACCTGGTGGTCATGGGCACTGAGGGATCAGAAGGGTTGGATGAACTATTTGTTGGTTCAAATGCAGAAAAAGTCGTCAGGCACGCTAAATGCCCGGTTATCACTCTGAAGGAAGAAGTAAATGTGGATTTCGTTGAAGACATTGTTTTTGCTTCTGATTTTGAAATGTTGGATGAAAATTTTGTGCCAAAATTAATTCAGCTGCAAGATGTTTTAGGTGCTCAGCTTAGGCTGGTAAGAATAAATACACCAAATAATTTCATCAGTGACCGGGCAGCAGTAGATATGATGGAAGAATTTGCCGGGAAGTTTGAACTGGACACCTTCACCATTGATCTATACAGTGACCTCACCGAAGAAGATGGTATTTTAAACTTTGCAGAAGATGAAGAAGCGGGGATAATTGCTCTGGGCACTCATGGCAGAAAAGGTATAAGTCATATTTTAAGTGGAAGCATTGCAGAAGATATTGTAAACCACTCCAAACTACCGGTTTGGACATTGAATCTTGATGGATAATCAATGGCGCAAAAGAAAAAAAATAAAACTTCAGGTGGTATCATTTACTCCACAGATCCGGACTTTGACTATTCAGAACCTGAAGAAGCGTTAGAACCGGTTACAAAAGAGGAACAATCATTGATCGTAAGTCTGGATAATAAGGGTAGAAAAGGTAAACAAGTGACACTTATTACGGGTTTTGTTGGCTCAGATGATGCGTTGAAAGCGTTATGCAAGCTATTAAAAAATAAGTGCGGGGTTGGCGGGTCTACAAAAGATAATCAAATACTAATCCAGGGGGGCTTAAGGGACGGCATAACAAAGATTCTTCTGAATGAAGGTTATAAAAAAACAAAAAAAAGATAAACAAAGCTTCATACATCAATTCATCTTTTTGGTTAATCTCAATTAAATAACATTATACTGGTTTAATTATATTATTTAACATGGAGGCATTACGAATCGCCATTCAGAAATCAGGTAGATTAAGCGAAGATTCTTTAAAAATTTTTAAAGAATGCGGCATAAAATTTAATAACGGGGCAAAAAAATTAAAAGCAATATCCTACAATTACCCCATCGAATTTCTTTTCCTAAGGGATGATGACATACCCGGATATGTTGAAGATAGCATCGCTGACCTGGGTATAGTTGGAGAGAATGAGGTTGCAGAAAAGGATAAAGCAACAGAGATCATAAAAAAGCTCGGCTTCTCAAAATGCCGTCTTTCATTGGCAATACCAAAGTCCTCCGACTACAGTGATATCAATTTTTTTCATAATAAAAGCATAGCTACTTCCTATCCAAATATCCTAAGCAAATATTTAGAAAGATATAACATCCGGGCTGAAATTCATGAAATAAGTGGTTCCGTAGAGATTGCTCCCAGTATAGGGCTGGCCGATGGTATTTGTGACCTGGTCAGTTCGGGCAGCACACTACTGATCAATGGATTAAAAGAGGTGGAAACTATATTTAAAAGTGAAGCAGTTCTAATAGGACCCAAAAAAGTACACAACCAGGAAAAGCTACAACTCATAGAAAAGTTACTTTTCAGGATAGATTCAGTATTAATCGGTAAAAACAATAAATACATTCTTTTAAATGCCCCAAATGAAAAATTAGACGACATTATTAAAGTCCTTCCCGGTATGAGAAGCCCAACCGTGTTACCATTAGCCAGTCATGGCTGGAGTTCTGTGCATTCGGTTGTAAAAGAAGATGAATTCTGGGAAATAATTCATAGCCTTAAGGCTGAAGGAGCAGAAGGAATATTAGTGGTACCTATAGAAAAAATGATTCTTTAAGTTTGATGTTAACGACAATAAAAAATGCCCCCTTAGAGCAATGGAGTAATCTGATATCGAGGCCATATGCCGAAAATAAAGATGTTACTGAGGTTGTAAAACAAATATTTGACCGGGTTAGAAAAGACGGCGATAAAGCATTATTAGCATTTGCTGAAAAATATGACAAGGTAAATTTGGATACCCTTTTTGTCGAACAGAAGGAGATAGAAAATGCGCAGGGGATAATTGAGGAAGATCTTAAAAAAAGCATCTTAATTGCCAAAGAAAACATAGAAAAATTTCATTCTGCTCAGCGGGAAGGCCCTTTAAATGTAGAAACCATGCCCGGAGTAAAATGTCAGAGAAGATCTGTGGCTATTGAAAAAGTTGGTCTTTATGTGCCTGGAGGATCAGCACCGCTTTTTTCTACCTTGCTAATGCTTGGTATCCCCGCTAAAATTGCTGGATGTAAAGAGATAATAGTAGCAACACCGTCTGACCAAAAAGGTGAAATAAATCCGGTGATTCGCTATGTTGCCCATATATTAGGAATAGAGAAAATATTAAAACTAGGTGGTGCCCAGGCCATCGCCGCTTTAGCGCTGGGTACAGAATCCGTGGACAAGGTGAACAAAATATTTGGGCCTGGAAACCAATACGTTACAGGAGCCAAACAATTCGCCAGTCAGTCAAATGTAGCAATCGACATGCCTGCTGGGCCATCGGAAGTGGCTGTAATGGTTGATGAGTCGAGCATTGCCTCCTTTGCTGCAATTGATCTTCTTTCACAGGCCGAGCACGGAGCCGATAGTCAGGTAGTACTGGTTAGTAATGACCAAAATAAAGTGGATGAAATCAATCGTGAACTAACAAAGATAATTGATGATCTACCCAGAAAGTCCATAGCCCTAAAAGCTTTGAAAAATAGCAAAGCTTTTGTTTTTGAAAATATGGAAAAATGCATTCAACTTATAAATGCTTATGGTCCTGAGCATTTAATTATATCTGTTCAGGATGATGAAGAGGTTGCTGGGAAAATTATCAACGCAGGATCAGTCTTTTTAGGTAATTATACACCCGAATCCGTCGGGGATTACGCCTCAGGGACTAATCATACGCTACCAACCAATGGCTGGACAAAAGCTTACAGCGGTGTGTCTTTAGATAGTTTTTTTAAAAAAATCACTTATCAAAAGGTAACTCCCGAAGGATTACTGCATATTGGTCCGGTAGTAGAAAAAATGGCGCAAGCAGAAAATTTAGAAGCACATAAGAGAGCCGTATCCATACGGTTGAAACACCTCAATGAAACAAGTTAATATTGATGAACTGGCCAGACCTCACCTAAGATCGTTGATCCCCTACTCATCTGCGCGAAGCGAATATGAAGGGCCTGCAGAAATTTTTTTAGATGCCAACGAAAATGCTTTTGGATCAGTGGTAGGAACTTATAACCGATATCCAGACCCATATCAGAAAAAAATAAAAAAGAAGTTATCTGATATTAAAAGTGTACCCCCAAACCAAATCTTCATAGGAAACGGAAGCGATGAAGCCATAGATTTATTGATTAGGACCTTCTGCGAACCTAAAAAAGATAAAATCCTAATATTCCCTCCGACTTACGGAATTTATAAAGTGAGTGCCCAGATTAACGAAGTTGGTGTAACTTCTCAACCACTGACGCCTGAGTTTGAGCTTAATACAAACGAACTGCGTAATAAGTCGCTGAAAGATGTTAAGTTAATTTTTATATGCAGCCCAAATAACCCATCTGGCAATAGAATACCTACTGAAACCATTAAATCAATTCTTGATAGCTATAACAAAATCGTTGTCCTGGATGAGGCCTATATTGATTTTTCCAATGACGAGAGCTTAATCGCTTTGATCAGGGAATATAACAACCTGATAATTCTTCAAACTTTCAGTAAGGCCTGGGGATTGGCAGGATTAAGAATGGGCATGGCTTATTCAAATACAGAAGTTATAAACTTACTTAATAAGATAAAACCACCATATAATTTAAACGAACCTGCGCAAAAGATCATACTCGAAGCATTGGATCAGACAGAGCGGAAAGAACATATGGTCAAAGAAATACACCGGGAGCGATCACGGCTGTTGCAAGCATTACAAGCATTAAATATCACGCAAAAAGTCTACCCCAGTGATGCCAATTTCTTATTAGTGAAATTCCATGATGCCAAGAAAATTTTTAATTATTTAATAAATCAATCTATAATCGTAAGAGACAGATCTAATGTAATATTATGCGAGAATTGCTTGAGGATAACTGTCGGGACTAACTACGAGAATAATGAATTGATAAAGGCTTTAAAAAGATTTCATTAATGAAAAAGATTTTATTCTTAGATAGAGACGGCACCATAGTCTCAGAAACTGACGATGAAAAGGTTGACAGTGTTGATAAGCTTACTTTCCTTCCTCATGCTATTCATTTCCTTCGAAAGATTTCAACTGAGCTGGATTATGAATTGGTGATGGTTTCAAATCAGGACGGGCTTGGAACACCAGATTTACCTAATGAAGATTTTTGGCCTGTACACAATTTCATTATCAAAACCCTTAAAAATGAGGGTATCAATTTTTTTAATATTCATATCGATGAGCATTATGAGAAAGATAACCACCCCAACAGAAAGCCGGGTGTTGGCATGCTGTCAGAATATTTAAATAATCCTTTATATGATATGAAAAATTCTTATGTGATTGGTGATCGGATAACCGATGTATTGCTAGCCAAAAACCTTGGCTGCAAAGCCATTCACATTTCCAAAAAAACTGAGACTGATGCAGAATTAACTGCAAATAACTGGGAAAGGATCTATAACTATTTAATCACTCCACACAGAAAAGCTGAGGTCCGCAGGCAGACTACCGAAACAATCATCTATCTTGGTCTTCTTGTCGATGGGGCAGGAAAGTCAGAAATAGATACAGGGTTGGGATTCTTTGATCATATGCTTGAACAGCTGGCTAAACATTCTGGCTGTGATATCGAAATCGAAGTTGATGGAGACCTTCATGTGGATGAACATCATACCATTGAAGACACCGCCCTGGCTCTTGGTGAAGCATTTAATAAAGCCCTGGGAAACAAAAGAGGCATCAATAGGTATGGTTTTTTACTCCCTATGGATGATGCATTAGCACAAGTGGCCATTGATTTTAGTGGAAGGCCCTGGCTAGTGTGGGATGTTAATTTCAACAGGGAAAAAATTGGGGATGTACCAACAGAAATGTTCCCTCATTTTTTCAAGTCGTTTTCTGATGCCGCACGCTGCAACATGAATATCAAAGCGGAAGGTAAAAATGAACATCATAAGATTGAAGCCATTTTTAAGGCCGTAGCCAAGAGTGTGAAAATGGCAGTGAAAAAAGATCTCCGGGAACTTGAAAATCTTCCTACCACAAAAGGCATTTTATAATCCAAATAAACTTACTGCCTGTCTTATAATTTTGATCATGATTAAATACTAATCGGAAAAAATCAGATCACATTACCATATTTAAAGAAAAATTGATCTATTCTCGGAATAAATTATATTTTATTGTTATGTAAAAGAAGTGTGATTATATTTATTTGGTTAACTTTTTTATAGTCATGGGATTATTCAACAAGAAACCGAAAAACATTCCTCTAGTAGAGAGTCATATAAAGAATTTATTGGAAGTAGCCCTCTCAGATGGTCATTTTGATAGCGAAGAATACAAATTACTCGTCAAAATTGGGAAGCGATACAAAGCAGGGAAAAAAATGATCGAGGATATTAAAAAGAGAACAAATAACATTGACTTTGTTAAACCGAATACCGATTCAGAACGTTTCGATCAGATGTTTGATCTGGTCACCATGATGATGGCTGATGGGGAAATAGACGATAAAGAAATCTATGTATGTAATAAATATGCGTCACGCCTGGGGTTTGATACAAGAATCGTTGATGAGCTGGTCAGGTCAATAAGCTCAAACGTGGAACTTGGCCACTCCCTGGAAGAGACCAAGTTCAGAATTCAGTATCTATTAAAAAGTTAAAACCTAAAAAGCCTTGCTGCTTCGTTGAAAGGAATTCTTGTTAGCATCAAAAATAATGCTAACCCATAAAAAATACTCTGAAACCTAAATTTAACCTTGTCATCACCAGATTTCTTTGATTTAGAGCGACCAATCTGCGCTAACAAAACCGCAATAATCATAACGGTAATATGCTCCACAGCCCAGTACCTAATCGCAGAATTTTTCATGGCCATAGAAAAATCATTAAACGCCTGAGTAGTGATCGGACTTAGAAAAAAATAGAGAATTAGCCCAATAACAAGTTGCGCATGCATGGAACCAACAAATGAAACAGATAAAATATTATCAGTCTTGTTAAAGGCATTTCCATTATAAAGACCGGCAATTGATTTAATAACACTCACCAGCGCCAGTATCAGCACAATCCATCGAAGCCAGCTATGAAGAGATAGAAAAATGTCGTACATGTTTTTTTTTCAAATATACATTAACAATAAATTCATTTATAAGACAATGGGTTTAATTGTCTTGTTGTAAACTATTTTGTCGTGAAGTGATTATTTGTTTTGGCAATCCTCTAATTGTTGAGAAATTCTTTCTGTTTGATTCTTATATTGTAAGGCATCTGCTTCGTTTTCTTTCGCTTTATCGGCAAGTCGCTCTGATTGAATCCTTACTTCTTCTATTTTAGTATTTAATTCCTCTACTTCCTGTTTCAGGTCATCGGTATACCATATGTAATATATGATTGCGATTAATTGGATTATTATAATAAAAATCAGCCATCGTTTTCTCATAGTATAAAGACATTAAAAAAGTTTACATCTGAAAAAAAAAATTGATTGGTAACTATTGAATAAATATAATCAATTCAAATCTCCGATCAATATTTAAACTTGTATTTATCTACTATGGTATTTAACCGCTTATCTTTAGAGAAAGATATGCAATAATATTAATAATCAATTCTTAAGATCATTGCATTCATCCCTTCATAATTGATTCTTCAACTTTCCTTCATTCAAAATGTCGTATTGAATCCTAATAGACTCCTCATGAACCAGGTCAAGTAATTTGTTGATAAAGTTTTCACTCAATCCCATGGAAATTCCTGTATTTATTCGATCTTTTATAATATCATTCCACCTGCTTACCTGCAATACAGTGACCTCATTTTCTTTTTTGTATTTTCCTATTTCAGAAGCAATCTTCATCCTATTGGCAAACTGATGGATTAGATCTTCATCAATGGTATCAATTTGTGACCTTAATTCATCCAGCTTATTATTGAAAACAGGGTCTTGTGTTTCAGGCCTTCTGAAAACCAGTGACCTAAGCACCTCGTTAAGTGCAGAGGGTTTTAGCTGTTGATTCACATCAGACAGTGCTATCTTGGGATTCATATGGCTCTCTATCATCAACCCATCCATATTCAGGTCTATTGCTTTCTGGGAAATTAATGGGATAATTTCCCTATCACCAGCGATATGGCTGGGGTCACATATAATTTCAATGGAGGGAACCAACGTTTTTAGCTTGATAGGAAAATGCCATAAAGGAGCATTTCTAAATGGTGTAGGTTCTGTAGAAGCAAATCCGCGGTGGATAGCTGCCAGCTTGGTAATACCGGCTTTGTTAATCCTTTCCAAAGCCCCTATCCACAATGCCAGATCGGGATTAATTGGGTTTTTTACCATCACCGGAATGTCCACGCCTTTAAGCGCATCCGCTACTTCCTGCACAGAAAAAGGATTTACTGTGGTCCGTGCACCTATCCATAGGACATCAATTCCCTGGTTCAACGCTTGTTCCACGTGCCTGGCATTGGCAACTTCGGTGGTAACCTTTAATCCGGTTCTTTTTCCGGCTTGTACCAACCATTTCAACCCCTCTTCACCAATTCCCTCAAAGGCGTTGGGCCTGGTTCTGGGTTTCCATATGCCTGCCCTAAGCATATGAACCCTACCCGATTTACTTATTTGTTCGCAGCTTTGCATTACCTGTTCTTCACTCTCAGCACTACAAGGTCCTGCTATTATCAAATGGCCTTCAATACCGAGAAACTGTAATACGGATTCTAGTTTTAATTCAGCTTTCATTATTTAATTAGATTCAATGTATTGATTATTAATTTGTTACTATAAAATTCCCTTCAAGTATTCGTCTAATATCATTGGCATGCTCCATTTGTCGCTTCAACGAAGTATTATCTTCCTTTTCGATATGTTCTTTGAAAACCTGCAACTGATGTATATACTCGTCAAGCACCTTTAATAGCGGTTTTTTATTCTCTAAAAATATAGGCACCCACATGCTGGGAGCACTTTTTGCCAAACGTGCAGTGGAGTCAAAACCACTCCCTGAAAATTGAAATATTCTTTTCTCATCCTTTTCAGCTGTCAGAACAGCTAATGCCAATGAAAATGAAGTCAGGTGTGATAAATGGGAAATATAAGCCATATGTATATCGTGGTCCTCCGCTTCCATGTCAATCACATGCATTCCGAGTGCATTGTACATCGCTTCAACTACCTGTAAAGCCTGATTACCGGATTGAGACCGTTCACAAATAATGGTTGTTTTACCTGAAAATAAGAAATCCAATGCCGCTTTTGGCCCGGAGTTTTCGGTTCCGGCAATCGGATGGCCTGCAACATACTGCTTCCTCCTGGGATGTTTTCTTACAGAATTACAAATATTACACTTGGTGGAACCAACATCGGTGACCACTTTTTCTCCATCTCCAATGTTATCCAAGATGCTATTCAACACTTCACCTGTTACATCAACCGGGGTTGACAAAATGATAAGATCTGCTCTTTTTACTGCTATTTGCAGGGGCAATATCTCTTCCACCAATCCTAATTTAACAGCCTCACCACAGTGATTAATATTATTGTCCACCCCAAAAATCCTGGATGCAAAGCCATTTTTCTTCAAGCTTATAGCCATTGATCCGCCTATCAACCCCAATCCTACTATGGATACAATCATATCTTAACTGATTTTGTGCGGTTAAGCGCTTCATTGATTTTTGATCTATCAATACACAAAGATACCCTGATGTATCCTTCGCCATTCTTACCAAATATTATTCCGGGTGGAATGTATAAATCCATTTCATCCAGTAGATAATCTGAGTATTGACTGGAATTATCAAAGTCAGAAGGGATTTTCGCCCAAATAAACATCCCTTGTTGATGGTCAGAATATGAACAACCTAATTGATGAAGCATCCGAAGAACTAAAGTTTTTCTGTGGGCATATTCTTTATTTTGCAAATCGTGCCATTCACGACTTGTTTCCAGTGCTTTAACCGCTCCAAGCTGTATGCCTTTGAACATACCTGAGTCTACATTGCTCTTCACTTTTATTACTGCATCGATTACTTCTTTTCGCCCACTCAGCCAGCCAACCCTCCACCCGGCCATATGATGGGATTTACTCAATGAATTTAACTCTACCATCACCTCAAAGGCATTGTCATGAACTAAAATACTAGATGGGTTTTCATTGAGAATAAAGCTGTAAGGATTATCATTAATGATCAAGAAATTATGTTGACGTGCCAATCGAATAAGGTTATCAATAATTTGTAGGTCCAGCGAAGATCCCGTTGGCATAAGCGGTGTATTCAGCCACATAATCTTCACATTCTCGAAGTCAATCTCATCTAAGTCAGGATTCCAATTATTCTCGGGTTTCAAATCGTAACTTATTACTTGAGCACCCAATAATTGGGCAACTGAGCCATAGGCCAGATACCCGGGATCTGGTACTAGAACTTTATCGCCGGGATTTAGAAAAGCCATTGACAAATGAAATATGCCTTCTTTAGAACCAATTAGTGGAAGAATATTCTGATCGGCATCAAGATGAATATTATAGTTTTTTTTCATCCATTCTTTGATTGCAGCCCTTAGTTCAGGAATGCCCTTGTAAGGCTGGTAACCATGTATTTGATCATTTAATACATTCTGAACTTCAGCAATTACATCTGCCGGCGGTTGTAGATCAGGATTTCCGATTCCAAGGTTAATTATTGGATGACCTTTGCTTATTCGTTGTCTTATTTCTTCCAATTTCCTGGAGAAGTAATACTCCTGAACATTCTTTAATCTTTTTGCTACTTCAATCATACATCTATAATCATAAAAAAAGCCCGGCTCTTGCTTTGGAACCGGGCTCTGTATCTTAAATCATACTTACCACTACCTTTCCAAAGCTCTATATGAGCCAATAAAATAAAAGAAGTAGTAATATGATGTAAATCTTATTTTCATAAGGTCAAAAGTATATCGAAATTTTAAATATCAAAATATTATTCCAACTAAATTAGTTCGACAAAATCAACGTCGCTTCATATTGGATAATGTTAAACGCACGGTTTATTTATGGGGCTTTATTAATTATATTAGGTTAACTTTTTAAACTGTATCATCATGCCATCGATTCATGTAGAAAAATCAATTGATATTCATGCCCCGAAAGAAAAATTATTCGATACACTGAATAATTTCAACCATTGGCAAGCCTGGTCTCCGTGGTTGATTATGGAGCCAAAAGCCAAAGTTGATGTGAGTAAGGATAATAAGTTTTATTCCTGGGAAGGTAACCGAATAGGCTCCGGTGAGATGAAGATCACTGAAGAAGATCCAAATGAACACATTAAGTATAGTTTAACATTTTTAAAGCCCTGGAAATCTAAGGCCGACGTTCAATTTAATCTTGAAATATCAGAAAATGGTACAAAAGTCACCTGGTTAATGGATAGTTCACTGCCATTCTTCATGTTTTGGATGAAAAATATGATCACGGCTTTTATTGAGATGGATTATGAGCGGGGTTTATACATGTTAAAAGATTATGCAGAATCATACAAAGTCCCTTCAAAAATTGAATCCAACGGGAATGAAAAATATCCCGGATGCGAATTTGTTGGAATAAGAACTGAGTGCGGTATTAAGGATATAGGACCAAAGATGATAGAAGACTATAATACTTTAAATGAGTGGGCTAAGAATCACAGTATAAAACTGGCAGCTGAGCCATTTTCGATTTATCACAAATGGGATATGGTGAAAAAACAGGTAGCCTATACATCCGGCATACCCGTCAATGAGGTGCCCGGCAGTCTACCTGGTGGAATGCAATCAGGAAAAATACCAGCCACACCGGTCTATACCATCACTCATACTGGTCCCTATAGGCACCTTGGAAATGCATGGAGCACAGGATATAACATGAAACAGCATAAGGAATTTAAAATCAATAAGAAGATTGATGCCTTTGAAACATACATTAATGGCCCGCATGACACCCCCGAAAATGATCTGATAACAAAGGTTCATTTTCCTGTCAAATTGTAATTTGGTTCCATGCTGGCATATTTTCTAAGACTATCCCAGTCCTCCTGATAGTATTCATTTATCTGCTTTAGACAATCCCGGGGTATTATTATTTCATCTTTAACCCATGTTTCGGGGAGTAAATTCGCAGTGTAAAGGATTAAGTGGTAAAAAACCCACCAGGGACGATAAAGCAACCAATGCTTTAACCTGTTTTCATAACCTTTTGGCTCATTTTTGAAATATTTCCTACAGATCAGGCTAAGGTATTTTAATTGTTTATCATTAAAAGATTTATGGGAAGGTTTTAAAACAATTTCATCTTTATTATAGGTAGCTCCAATGAAATTTACCAGCTTATCAAAAAATCCATATGGGTTTGCTTTTAAATCTTCATTGAATAATACCAAAGGTTTATCCCCTGAATATTTTTCAATAATCTCAACCATTGGCAGATAGTAAAGATCTTTTTGCTTCCAAAGGCCATAATCATCTTTTAAATCAAAAAAATCCTCAAATGGCTTTATGCCTCCATTTTTCACATACCTCCTAAACTGGGAAGCGATCCAGTCACCGTGTTTCCTGAATACGATAATATATTTAGTTTGCGGGGCCAAGCCGGATATCTTTTGGACTTCATCCTCTAATTGTCTGTCAAACTCCCTTGAAGCAAAATATGAGTTGGCACTTGAGTTTTCCAGAACGCTTTTGAATTCATGAAATTTTGGCCTTTGTATATATTGGATATTTTTTAGCTTGTTGAACAAACGATATTGCAGATAGGTAGATGCTACTTTACCAAGACCTACATGAAAATAAACTTCCGGTGCTAAAGACATTCAAAACTTATTTAATTAATAATTAATT
>CAYSCZ010000035.1:0-32126 GCA_964429655.1 uncultured Roseivirgaceae bacterium | reverse complement strand
ATATCACTTAATATATTTGCTATGATTCTGTGTTGATTTATATTTATTTCATCAAGGGATATGGTAAGTTTTTTGGTAAGAGCTCTTACTTCTACTGTATCCAGTTCATGCTTTTCAGTTATGGCTCTTACCATTACACGCTGAAATGTGGTAAACTGCTGGTCATCAAATTCGTGCGATAACTCAACTACTTCCTGTAGTGCTTTTTTCTTTATCTGGTTGACTACTTCAATGTTGGATTTGATGGCGGATAAAGGTGAATTTATTTCGTGTGAAATCCCGGATAACAGTCTGCCCAAAGAAGCCATTCTTTCTGATTCAATTAACTGCTTTTGCGCGCTGGTGAGCGCATCGATCTTATCTTTTAAGGTTTTATTGGAAATTTTTAATATTTCTTCATACTCAACATTAATATTCCTAAATAGAATCAGCGCAAGATGTAAAAAAATAAATATCACCAGTGGGATTATCTTGTAATAGATTCTAATGTAACTGAGCATTTCCATCATAGATTTTTCAGAAACAACAAAGAATACCATCAGATCATCCAGAATGAACATCAGGATCAGAAAGATGAACAACGATGAATAATACCAGAAACGATTCTGGTTAGGTACAAAAACAACCTGGGGTATCAACGAGAACCCGATAACAACCACATGATAAAAAAAAAACTTGAGGTCTGCACATATCTTAATAGTATCGGTATGATTATGACGAGCATAACAGGCCCTAAAGATGTTATGACTTGCATCAATTTTATTTTGCCCAAATAACTTAGAAATAATGCCAGAATATTAAGACCGGCAAGTATCAATAGCCTGGAAGTATAGAAGTTTATAGATTGGTCATTACTTATGGTTATGAAAGTGGTGACCCCAAACAATATGAGGGATAACAAACCGAGGATGAAATTAATCCGGTTGGCCATCTTAATTGATTTGGCAAGCAGTTTGTCATTAGAGTATTTTATCCCAAGCGTTGAAATGTAAAACCAGATCTTTCTCATCGTGTGCTTACCATAATGTTGTTGAGCGAAGCGGACTTCAAAAATTTACCAATAATATTTTTTATTTAATTTAAAAAATAATCAACTTTTAATCTATAAGTAAAAATCATAAAGGCAGGCTTACCGTGAAGGCGGTGTTCCCTAGTTTACTTTGGACATCAATGCTGCCATTATGTTTCTTGATGGACTTCAGCGCTATATTTAAGCCTAATCCGCTTCCTTTTCCAATTTCTTTAGTGCTGTAGAAAGCTTCAAATATCTTATCCTTCTCATCAGGTTTAATTCCTTTTCCCGTATCATTAAAGCTTACCTTTACTTCATTTTTTGAATTTTGAAGGCTGATTATTAATGTACCATTATAATCCATAGCATGAATGGCATTGCTTATTAAATTACCCCATACATGTTTTAGCTCATCTGGTATTCCATGATATTGAACACCTTTTTGGTAGTCCTTGATGAGCTTGACGTCTTTTTTCAGTTCATGACTGTACAGGGTAAGTGCTAATTCTATATTCTCTGCCACATCAATCCATTCTTTAGTGTTGACCGTATCATTGTGGGTGTATGCCTTCAAGGCCCCCATCATATTCACAGCCCTGTTTACTCCCGTTGATGTATCCTCCAATCCAAAATAGATCTGTTTAAAGGTTTTTATGGAATTTAGAATCTCCAAGTGATTGTTTAATGATAAAATCAGCTTTAAATCATTATTAATTGTATCCACACTGATATCTATAAGGGTCGTTATGGTATCTCTACTGTCATTAATAGCCAACTCAGCAATCGCTTTTTCCAGGGATTTTCTAACTGCTTTGTTTTTAATGTGATGCGTTCTGTTTTTCTGCAGCGACCAAATTAAAATGCTGTTGTAAGCCTTAAATTGTTCAGGGTTCAGGACCCTGATTATATTAATAAAGTTTAAAGCAGATCTTTTTTTAAAGTCATTGACAAGTTCAATGTTGGCTTTTATTGCTGATAGCGGATTATTCATCTCGTGGGATATTCCGGCAAGTAAGCGACCCAAAGCGGCCATTTTTTCCGATTGAATAAGCTGATTTTGTGTGCTCTTTAATTGTTCATTAGTTAGTTGAAGGCTATCTCTTTGATTTTCTATTTCTTTATTCAACTTACCGCGTTCTTTATTGGCCTTTTCCCGTGACCTGAATAAATAAAGGATAGTTCCTAACAAAATTAAAGAAATTACAAGCATCACTGCTGTTACATTTTGAACAAGCTTTCTTCTTTGTATATCTGCCTGGAATGCCAACCGTTCCTTTTCCTGAGCGAATAAAACAGAATCCTTTTCTTTTTGAAATTCAAATGCTGCTTTGGCCCTGGTCAGTTTTTTAGTTATTTCGAAGCTTCGAAGGCTATCCAGCATGTCTTTGTGAATGAGAAGCGCCTGATATGCCTCTTTATAATTTCCTAACTCACTTTCCACCCTGGATAATCTTTCAGAGCCATACCTAACACCTAAAGGGTTATTAATTTCCTGGGCAAGGCTTGTCCCATCAGAAATCAACTTTCTCGCCTTATTTAAATTTCCAAGATAAAAATGCGTATCCCCCAGCAAAATATTGGCTAATGCAACTTTTTGCTTGTTATTAACTGCTTCACTTAATCTCAACCCAATTTCTAAGTATTCTAGTGCTTTATCATAAAGACCTTTGCCCAAATTTGCTTTCCCCAGATTATTGTAGCAGCTCGCAAGGCCTCTTTTATCTTCGTATTGCCCATAGATTGACAATGCCTCCTTATAAAATTCGATAGCTTTGTCATATTCTTCGGTCGCATAATGGATATTGCCAATATTATTGTAGGTGTTAGCCGTCCCTCTTTTATAATTCAATTCCTTTTTTAGCTCAAGAGACTGTTTATAATAGTTTAGTGCTTCCTTATAATCCTGACGAACATTGAAAATAAAGCCGATATTGTTTAAGCTGGATGACATGCCCTTTTTATCGCCCAGTTCTTTCTTTATTTTCAGTGAATTGAGATGATAGTCAAGAGATTTCTGAAAGTTTCCCGTTATTCGATTGATCACAACAAGGCCATTATAAGCATTTGACAGACCTTTTTTGAAATTCAATGAATCAGCAAGTGTGAGCGCTTTTTTACAAACTTCTTCGGCCTGGTAATAATGACCCGTTCTGATTAGGGCCCAACATAAGTGGTAATAAGCATCAGAAATCGCTTCATAATAATTAATTTCCCTGGCCAATATGATAACTTTATTGACATAAAACGCTGTTTTTGCAGAATCCGAGCCATCATATTCATCGGCCAGTAAGTTCCATACTACGACCTTTACCGAATCAGAAATATCAGATTTAAGGATTTTAGATAATGAGTCTATCTTAGTTTGGCTTTGACCTTTAACAACCAATGAAAATGAGCAAAATAAAAGAAATAATACTGGTCTAGTCATAATAATAGAATTATAACATATGAATCTATTTGCTCAACCTAACAATTTATTGAACTATTTGTATTTATACATAATTTATTTCTTAGAATTAAAGGTACAACTTTTCAAAATCTCCATTCCATGAAACATTAATATATGAACGTAAGCGAATATATTGTTTCTAATCCAACCTATATCATCGTTGTAGTAGTATGTATTTTCATTGTCTATCGTGTGATCAGGGAGATCTTGAAGGATGACAAGGATGACGATGACAACGACAATGGTGGTATTATGGTCAATGATCCGAAATTAGACCTTCCCCCAGGCGTATCATTACCCGTCGAACAAGAATCAGCTTTAGTTTCTTAATATCTGTTACTAAAATATTTAGTTTTCCTGACTCGATAATTTAAACGAGGTGACACAATGTCACCCTTCCTCTACAAGTGACTCGTACCTGATTGCTAATTTTATGAGCGGCTTTTGATTGGGATTATATTAGAATATGTAGGTTACTGTATTAAACCATTAAATTAAAATAGCACTGTAATTATCTGATTATCAATATTATAAATTAAATTACTTGAATAAATATTTATTGTGTTATTTCAAGTATATCATATTGTTTGAATAATTAACGCAAACATTTTGTTTACCTCAATATAATTAGGCGTTAACTTATGAAATGCATTCCACCTGCCCTTCTATTACTGCTTTGCCTTATTAATAATGATTTGTTGAGTCAGAAGCAGGAAATTGAAACGGATAGTCTAAGCAAAAAGGAAAACACTGCTTTTATTTTACCTATTTTAACTTCTGCACCTGAAACAGGATTTAGGTTTGGGGTGATTGGTATTTATCTATTTAGATTTAAAAATGCCACAAAACGAACCCAACCATCTACCATCAAAATACCCATTAGTTATACCTTAAAAAATCAGGTTCAGACAAGATTATCTTATGAAATCTTCTTTAATGATAACAGGCACTATCTGGAAGGCGAACTGACCTGGAGAAAGTTTCCATTGTTGTTTTATGGACTGGGTAGTCACACAAAAGCCTCGGATGAAGAGGTGTTTACTACCAGGAGTAGCATTATTGAAATCAATTATTTAGCAAAGATTAAGAACAATATTTTTCTTGGGGCCCGATATGATGGCTTGATCAGCGACATCATTGAAAATGAAGAAGAAGGATTGCTGGCCTCTGATAATTCCATAAGAGGACGAAAAGGTGCCACTGCATCAGGTCTTGGAGTGATCATACGCTTCGATAAACGGGATAATATTTTCAACCCAACCTCCGGCCCTTTTTTACAATCAAGAATGACCTTTTATGGTGAAGCACTTGGCGGTGATTATAATTTCACCAAATTCGAATTGGATATAAGGCATTTTCTTGAAATCAATAAAAGCTATGTGTTGGCTTTTCAGGCGAGGGCAGAGCAGAACTGGGGGAATCCGCCCTTTGAAAAAACCGCGCTTCTCGGTAATGATGAAATAATGCGGGGACATGTGGAAGGAAGGTTTAGATGGCAGGGACTATGGGCCATTCAATCTGAATTCCGTTTTCCTTTAGGTAGAAAAAGCTGGATTGTTGATCCGGATAGTGACCTGGGTTTTTGGAACCGGTGGGGTATGGTTGCATTTGCCGGTGTAGGCAATGTGACCAGAACACTTTCAGATTTTTCAATAAATAACATGAAGCATTCACTTGGTATCGGCTTTAGATATTTGGCGAAAGCAAGTGAGCAGGTGAACATCAGGATAGATTTTGGCTTTGGAACCAGCAATCCTGCATTTTACATGGATGTCCGGGAAGCCTTTTAATTTCATGTTGCTGATAGGCCCTTCAAATGGAAAGTATCATTCCAGGTATCCAATGAATAAATAGATCCTGTATAAGTAAGCTTATAAATACCCATATTGGTATGCTTAAAGATATCCATATATTTCAGCGGATAACTTAAAGCCCAGCATAATAAAATCCGCATAGCACGACCATGCATGCATATCAGTATTAAATCTTCATTTTCATGAGAGATAATATATTCCATAGCCGGTTTTAATCTATACAAAACATCTGTTGGCGTCTCCCCTCCTTCTACTTTTTTAGTAAGATCACCCTTTTGCCATGCCTCCAACATATCTGCATACTGACTATGGGATTCAGGGCTAAAATGCAACCCTTCTTTTATTCCCCAGCATATTTCGCGCAGACCTTCAATGACTTCATGGTTTATGCCGTGATCAATAAACCTTTGGACACTCTGAGTGGTCCTTTGGAGGTTTGATGTGTAAACCTTATCGAACGCTACGTCCTTATAGGCATGCCAGAATGCTTCAGCCTGTTGCCAGCCTAATTCATTGAGTGGCGCGTCAATCCCAGATCCCTGAACACGTTTGGTTTTATTGTAATCGGTTTCACCATGCCGAGCGATAATTATTTTTTTGCTTTTCAAAAGAAATTGATATTGGTTTGTCAGCAGCGAAACTAGGAATATTCTTTATGCTATTCAATCCGGGGACAACCAAAGAAAGTATCAATGCATTTTGCAAGGGCTGCATGATTGAATATGTAGGTATTGAAATCATCGAATTGGGCAGTGATTACATAAAAGCCAAAATGCCGGTAAATGAGAGAACCAGGCAGCCGCTTGGTTTATTACATGGAGGCGCCTCAGTGGTACTTTCTGAAAGCCTGGGAAGTATAGCTGCCTCTTGCACCATAGACCCAACAAAACAATACAGTGTCGGGTTAGAAATTAATGCGAACCATATTAAATCCGCAAGGCAAGGTTTCGTTTTTGGGATGGTTGAGCCAATCCATGTTGGAAAAAAAACACAGGTCTGGCAAACAAAAATAACCAACGAAAAAGATGAACTGATAAGCATAAGCCGCTTAACAATGGCTGTTATTGATAAAAAATGACCCATAAAGAGAATTTTTTAATAAACATAGTCCACGGATTAGATGGCTTGCATGGCCTGTTAAATGCAGCTTTCTATTGTAAACTACCGGTATCTATCTGGAGGTTGCCCAATAGCAGGGAAGTTCACCTTATTGCTGACTTTTCCTTTGATAACGACCCAAAGAAAATCATAATTCATCAGGAAAATCCGGGCTTTGTAATCAGTCCATTCAATAATCTAGATAATAGTAAAAACTATTTTATTAAATCTGACCTCCATTTTTCTACTGAAGATGGCATAACCATAGACCCTTCATTATCAGGTGAGAATAAAGTATTCAATAATTTCGTCGACAGCCTTCATACCAAAAACACCTATGCACCCGAGCTATCTGCGGTTTTTCACGATGAAGAGACCAGCCAAAATCATTTCAAGGCACTCGTTTCTCGATGCATAGCCGAAATTAAATCATCTGGCATTTTAAAAATTGTCCCTTCCCGGCACCTGGATGTTGATATTCCTTCCGGTTTTGATGCGCTTGAGGTATTTCTAACTATAAATCACAAGTACGCCAGGTCTTTCAATTACTTATTTTACATCCCTAACGTAGGTATGTGGATCGGTGCAACACCTGAATTGTTATTAGAAGAAGATCCAAATGGCATTTTTAAGACTGTTGCCCTTGCAGGAACAAAAATACTGCCTGGTGAGGAAGCTAATCTCTCTTCTATTCCATGGACACAAAAAGAAATCGAAGAGCAAGCCATTGTCAGCAGGTTTATCATCAATTGCTTCAAAAAAATCAGGTTAAGGGAGTTTGAAGAATATGGACCAAAAACCATAAGGGCAGGGCATCTGGCGCACCTTAAAACGATTTTCCAGGTCAATTTGAATGCGGTTAACTTTCCGGAGTTAAGCACAACCATGCTGGAGTTACTTCACCCAACATCAGCTATATGCGGCATGCCAAGACGTGAAGCTTATGAATTTTTGAGCCGAAATGAAGATTATTCCAGGGAATTTTACAGCGGATTTCTTGGCCCTGTGAATATAAATAAACATACCCATATTTTTGTGAACTTAAGATGCCTTCAGGTGATGAGAAATAATCTTAGGTATTATGCCGGCGCAGGCGTAACAGAGGATTCCGACCCTCAATCGGAATATGATGAGACCGAACAGAAAATGCACACACTAAGAGGATTGATTGAATAATTGTGGAATTACAACCAATCTTTGATGTTGCGGAGATATGCTACAGGAAAGGCATTACCCATGCGATAATATCCCCTGGCTCCAGAAATGCTCCTTTAACCATCGGTTTTGCCAGGCACCCAAAAATCATTACCCGGGTCATTTTTGATGAAAGAACGGCTGGTTTTATAGGTCTGGGGATGGCCTTAAAAAGTAAAAAACCAGTAGTTTTAATCTGTACCTCAGGCACAGCGGCAGCCAATTATTTTCCTTCAGTAGCAGAAGCCTTTTTCCAGGAAATACCATTATTGGTTTTAACCGCTGATCGTCCGCCAGAGTGGATTGGCCAGCAGGACGGACAAACCATTTACCAGCAGGATATGTATGGGAATCATGTGAAAAAAAGTTATCATCTGCCGGTGTCCGATGGATCAACAGCTATTACCTGGCATATACATCGATCAATCAATGAAGCAATCAACCTTTCACTATCAGATAATAAAGGCCCCGTACATGTTAATTTTCCTTTTAGGGAGCCTTTCTACACAACGGAAGCATTTAATTATTCAAAAGATGTCAGGCTAATTGATAAGAAAACTTACGAATACAGCATCGATTTTTATGATTTGGTTGATCGATTCATAAAATCAGAAAAAAGAATGATCCTGGTTGGCCAACGTGACTATAACAAAGAAATCATCGATCAACTAAATCAGCTTGGTTCAAGCGAAGTGGTAATTGGGGATGTGGTTTCAAATGTGCATGATGCTAAAAAGGCAATCATTCATCATGAATTGTTTTTAAAAACTCTTAAAAACAAACCGGGGTTCTCCCCGGATTTTCTAATATCTTTTGGAAAATCTGTTGTTTCCAAACCACTAAAAGAATTGCTTAGGGCTCATCCTCCAGCTTCACATGCTCATATCTCATCCAATGTCGTACAGGCAGATACTTTCCAGTCCCTGACAGAAATAATAGATGGTGATCCCCTGGATTTTCTAAAACAATTAAATGCCTCGTTACCCCATGAAGACAATCGCTTTTGTGACCAGTGGCAAAAACTGGAGGCTTCTTTGGAAAAATATTTATCCGATAAAAAATATAATGGCTTCAGTGAATTTGAGGTCTATAAAAAGATTTTGGATTATCTGCCGGGGCCATGTGATTTGCATCTGGCCAATAGCATGGCCGTGCGTTATGCCAATATGATCGGACTGAAAAAACAAGGCATCGAAGTATTTTGCAACCGGGGCACCAGCGGGATAGATGGTACCAATGGTACCACAATAGGTGCAGCTTCCTTAAGTGACAAGCAATCAGTATTGCTTACCGGCGACTTGTCATTCTTTTATGATCGAAATGCTTTTTACCTCCATACTTTCCCTCAGTATCTTAAGGTTTTTATCATCAACAACCGGGGAGGTGGTATCTTCAGGCTGATTGAAGGCCCTTATCAACAACCAGAACTGGAGGAATTTTTCGAAGCCCGAACCAGCTTATCAGCCAAACACCTGGCGGAAGAAATTGGGGTAGCCTATTTACCTGTGTACAGTTCGGAAAGGTTGAGTGAATTTTTAAAAAAAATGTTCGCAGTGGATAAGCCTTACATTGTTGAATGCTTTACCAACCCGGATGACAATAAAAATTATTTTGAAGACCTAAACAGGGCGTTGGATAGATTGTCCAGGACCATATAAAAAGTAATTATTTTATTTCTATATTCAGGCAAAAAAGTAAAGGTATTAATCATTCTCTTCGGCTTACTGGATTCGTTGTCTAAGTTTTTGACGTTTTAATTCCATAACCCTAACAGCCTGTTAATCAAAAGTTTTCATTGCATTAACTATTTGTAAAAAATACAAGCCATTCTTCATCTAAACTTCAACCACTAATAACCTGGATTTCAGGACACATGCTTTACCTCTTTAGTAATTTTGACATAAAAAATTGCTTTTATGAAACATAGCTTTACTTTATTATTTGCATCATTGATTTCCTTTTCTATTTGGAGCCAAAGCCTTAGCCCAACCTCCGGGATCAACATGACCCGTGTGGATAGGACTTACAGAACCAATCAGGAACTGCCTTTTGATGCTTCACTGGAGCCTTTCTTTCACGGAGTGGCCTCGGGAGATCCATTATCTGACCAGGTGATCATCTGGACCAGGGTAACGCCCGGTGATGACTTCACAGGCTCTGATATCGAGGTGGAGTGGTTTGTAGCTACTGACCCCGAAATGTCGGACATTATTAATTCCGGAACATTCACCACCAATGCTGAGCGGGACTACACTGTAAAAGTAGATGTGGAAGGTTTAGATGCCGCCACTACTTATTACTATGCATTCTCCGCCTTAGAAGGGAATTCACTGATTGGGAGAACAAGGACGACACCTACTGCTGCTGCCGATCAACTGAGATTCGCAGTGGTTTCCTGTAGTAATTTCCAGCATGGATATTTCAATGGTTTTGGTCGCATAGCAGACCGCGAAGATCTGGATGCTGTGATCCACCTTGGCGATTACATCTACGAATATGGAACCGGGCCGGGCACCTATGGATTTGATTCCTCAAGGATAGACAGGGCCCACATTCCGGATGCAGAGATCCTCGCGCTGGCTGATTACAGAACACGCTATTCGTTATACAGGCTGGACGCAGACCTGAGAAGGGCACATCAGCAGCATCCATTCATCGCTGTGTGGGATGATCATGAATACGCCAATGATTCTTACAAAGATGGGGCTGAAAACCATAATGATGGAGAAGGCGACTGGGAAACAAGAAAAGTAATCTCCAGGCAGGTATACTTTGAATGGATGCCGATAAGGGAATCTGAGGATGCGTCAATCTACAGAACCATTAACTATGGCGACCTTGCTGTTCTGATCATGCTGGACACCCGGATAGAAGGTCGTGAAGAACAAATACTGGACATCACCAATGAAGCACTTTATGCCCCCACAAGAACACTATTGGGCCAGGAACAAAAAACATGGTTTTTCAATGAATTAAGAAATTCAACCGCTAAATGGAAGGTAATCGGCAACCAGGTGATATTTTCAGAATTTCATGTGGGATGGGCAGCAGACCCTAACCTGGGTCAGACTTTTGAAAGTGTGGAAAGTGGTTTTCTTGATATCTGGGATGGTTATCCTTTTGAGCGAAACAGCATCATCGACAGTATTGCCTTAAACCAGATTGATAATGTGATCATACTAACCGGTGATTTTCACTCTACTTTTGCCTTTGACGTAGCTAAATTCCCGTCCATTTTCAGTCTATCTGATCCTTTGTATCTCGTTGATCCTTTAGCAGAAACCGGATTGCCTGGATACGATCCAGAGTCTCAAGCAGGATCTTTTGCTGTTGAGTTCGCAACACCTAGTATCACTTCAGCTAATTTTGATGAGAATTTCACACTAATTTTAGGCGGAGATGAAGTTTTGGCTGCTCAAACAACGGCATTTCTTGAGTTCCAAATTAATACACCATTGGCTGATACCATTCCAGGAGTCGGTGGATTTATACCAAATCCACATATGAGATTCAACGATCTGGACCAACATGGCTATTTCTTACTCGACTTAAAAGATGGTCAGGCCCAGGCAGATTGGTATTATGTTGATATCCTAAATCCAGAAGATGATACTGAAACATTTGGTCAGGGATGGTTTACGGAAGATGGCGCTAACAGATTAACGCAAAACCTAAGTGCGAGCGTGGAAAAAACCAGCGCTCCTGACTTGGCACCGGATGAACCATTCGAGGGAGTGGTTACTTCTGTTGATAAACCTGAAAAAGTTTCTGTTTTCAGCATTTACCCTAACCCGGTTACCTCCGGCGCTACAAGTTTTATCCAATTTGGTCTATTGGAAAATAGCAATTTGGAAATCAGTCTCTTATCCATAGACGGACGGTTAATTAAAAAAGAATTACATGGTGATAGGTTTAAAGGAAACTACAACCTGACCTTTGACATTCCGGCGGTTGATCCAGGATTATATTTATTAAGTTTTAAAACAAATAACAAGACTACATCAAGAAGAATCTTGATTAAATAAACCACCACTTATTTTATAGAGCAGGCCTGGGTAAGCATTATTCAGGCCTTTACTTTTTAAGGATCTGCCAGTATCCAACATCCAGCCACTTATTAAACCTGAATTATGCAATAGGAATCGTGATGAAGGCATAAAACGCAAAGAAAGAGGTACTTATGTTGATGAGGCATAGCACCGCTATGGTGATTCAACAAGTTGACGGTAAGTGCCTATTTCAAAGTGTTTTATGTCTGGAATAGATTTTCTATTGCATATTTCAGGTTAAACTTATAACCGACTTCTTTGAAAATACCTATCGGTTGTAAGCCAGGTTTATCATGTAACCGCACACTGGCATCATTTGGAAGCGTAACACCACCGACGATACAATGGTAGCCCATCGCTACAGATTTTTATAAGCATGGCATGCCTTCCATGGACAGATGTAAGCGTACCCAATAATCTCATTGTTAATTTCATAAACCAAATACAATGTAAATGATTGCATTTTCATCAATATTGGTGCTTCATTAATTTACTCTACTTCAAAAGTGTAAGTGGTGTTTATTATGTAATAATTATAAATCGAAGCAATGTTTTTAGCGTCTTTTTTTTACTAACCTAATCATACTTTTGTTGTTAATAGCCTATGAGTTAAGTACTGAAAAATAGCTATAATTGATAACTTTCTAAATTTCATCTGTGAATAAACGAGACCTTACCAAAGGGCCTATCCATAAAAAGCTTACAGGACTCACCTTGCCAATGCTGATTGGCATCTTAAGTATGGTAGCTTTCAATTTAGTCGACACTTATTTTGTTGGCCAACTTGGTGCAAAGCAACTGGCTGCTTTAAGTTTTACCTTTCCTGTTATTTTGGTAGTATTCAGTGTTATGCAGGGACTCGGAATTGGTGCTACAGCCTTGATTTCCAGATCAATAGGAAGGAATGATTTTAAAAAATCAGCCAGGGAAACGACGGACAGTCTGGTGTTATCCATCATAATCGCAGGGTTATTTATAATTCTTGGCATTCTTTCAGTTCGGTCTATTTTCATTCTTCTGGGTGCAAGCGATGAGATATTGCCCTATGTGATCGACTACATGACCATCTGGTTTTATGCTTTGTTCTTTGTCATCGTGCCTTTTGTTGGGAATAGTGCCATACGGGCAACAGGAGATGCGAAAACTCCCACCATGATCATGCTATTTGCGGTTATTATAAATGCCATATTAGATCCGTTGCTCATTTTTGGTTACGGGCCTGTACCCGCACTTGGGATAAAAGGAGCGGCGATAGCTACCGCCATATCAAGGGCCCTGACTATGGTGCTATCGCTTTACGTACTCATATTCAGGGAAAAGCTTATAACATTTGTTAATCCCAGCAAGTCCGTTGTTATGGGTTGTTGGAAAGCAATTTTATACATCGGCCTTCCGTCCAGCGCTTCTAAAATGATAAACCCAATTGCAGCCGGCTTTTTTACTGCGTTGTTGGCCAAGCAGAGTGAGTTGGCAGTGGCAGCCTTTGGCGTAGGCACAAGATTGGAGTTTTTAGCTTCGGCAATACTTTTTGCTTTATCAGCATCACTGGGGCCATTCACGGGTCAGAATCTAGGCGCAATCCGTTTTGATCGTATTAGAAAAGGATTGGATATGAGTAATGTTTTTTCTTTAGGTTGGGGGCTATTAATGGCAATTGTTTTTTGGTTGTTGGGAAAACCCATTGCACAAATATTTACGGATAATGAAACGGTACAGGAGATAATAGTTGATTTTCTAATTTATGTTCCGCTGAGCTTAGGTTTTCAGGGTATTGTGCAAAACGTCAATGCAGCTTTGAACACGCTTAACAGTCCTATACAGGCATCGCTATTGATTATGGTCCAGATGGTATTATTTGGAGTTCCCCTGGCTTACTTTGGCTCAGTACTACTCCAAGAAAAAGGTGTTTTCTTAGCAATCGCGATCATGTATGTATTTGGTGGGATTATTTCATTTCTTTACGACAGAAAAATATATAAAACAATAAAAGGCAAATACGTTGCCACCGCATGATGTATACCTTCTTGATATATTTAAGCCTGTTGATATCCAGTCAAAGTGACTTTTTGGATCAGTACCAATGGGAAAATCGCTTATTACTCATTTACCCCGGAAGCAATAAACAGGATTTGGTTAATCAACAAATCCGGAAGATCACAGATACTGATTCTGATTTTATTGACCGGGACATGATTTACATCGTGCTCAATGATGACCCCTTTGCATCTGACGGCCAGAAACTAACTTCTAAAGATTATCAACAATTAGTTAATAAGTATAATCTACAAAATGAATATACCGTGATTCTTATCGGAAAAGATGGCGGTGTAAAGCATTCTGAAAATAATATTGTGGACATGGAAAAAATTTATGCTTTAATTGATCGTATGCCTATGCGAAGAAATGAAATGCGTAGAAGGAATTAGTATGCTAGCTAAATAATTCATTAATAGCCTTCTCCAGATCTTTGGCTTCTTTGAGACCTAGTTTATTCATGAAGTAATCGACGCTTATTTCTTTATCCTTGGGGATTGAGTTATGACCGGAGATCACCATAATTTTAGGTTTTTTGTCCAACATTTCCAGGGTCTCAAATCCATTTAAATATGGCATTTCATAGTCAAGCAAAACCAGATCAGGCTTTAATTTTACAATGCCCTGCGCTCCCTCTACAGGACTTTCAAACTTGTCTAATAGTTTTACATTAGGTATTTGGTCAATGAACGCTTCCAATGTTATTAGAAATAATGAATCATCGTCAATGGCTATGCATGTTATCATCTGGCAAGAAGATAAAAGTAATGACTGTATTATAACAAAATAAATGTAAAGTAAAATCTAAAAATTAAAATAAAATGTGATAGCTTGTTTTTTATTAACCTAAAAAAACTTCAACTCAAATAATCCTGAATGACCGATGCCCTGCTTAATATCGCAAAAAAAGGAAAAGTAAACCCAGATGCTTCCTTGCATGACCAGCAAGAGATCATCATTTATGCACATATAGATAAAGTATGGAAGGTATTAACCAACGTCAATGAATGGCCTCAATGGAATAAAGATATTTCTGATACTGAGCTTGGCCAATTGAAGGTTGGAGAAAGGTTTAAATGGAAGATAAATAACATAACGGTCAATTCTGAGATTGCACTGGTTGAAGAACCTCATACCTGGAGTTGGAAGGGTGAAATGTTATGGCATAAAGCTATCCATCTCTGGAAATTAATAAAATTAGATGAATCCCAAACCGTTGTGATGGTTGAGGAGTCCATGCAGGGGTTTATGGTAACCCTATTTATGTCTCATTACAAATTGCATAAAGTGCTCATCGATTGGTTGGAACGATTAAAAACTAAAGCCGAAAAAGGTTAGCCTAAATCATTCAATTCATCTTGAGCCAATTCAAAATCACTATTAATCTCAAGTGCCTGATTGTAATATTTTTTTGCCTGCTCTGTATTGCCCCGCTCCTTTTCAATCATACCTTTTAAACGAAAGGCTGCCGCCCGCATAGACACTTGCTGTTGGATATTGTCTTTTTTACCAAATACCAATTGAGTGTCTTCAGCTTTTTTATTATCTATGATCACGTCACAGTTGGTAAGGCTTTCTTCAAACCGCTTTAATTCATATTGCAAAAAAGAAATTTTATAAAGCGTAGAAAGACTATTGTTTTTAAGGTAAAGGGTTTCATAATTATCTATTGCCCTGTTTTTTACTCCGAGATTCTCAAATGATACCGCTGAAATCTGAAGTGCCACAGGATCGTTATTGTTTATTTTTAATACATCCTGTGATACCAGTGCCGCCGATGCCCAAACGCTATTTTGAGCATACAAAACTGCTAATGAATCCAGGACCTGAATATTTCCGGGATTTTCCGCTAGTATATTGTAAAGTGCCATTCTAGCAATGAATGGATCGTTATAATTTGTGGCTTTCTTAAAAATGAATTTTTGCTTATCAATGCTATCCGTTGACTGGGCAAAAACGTTTCCAAAGCAGATTGCTGTTAAACAAGTGATTATGACCTTCTTCATTATTTTATAATTTTTATGCACAAAGCTATATAAGCTATTTCTTTCTAACCAAACCTTTTTCTTCACCCATTTTTAGCATATAGTCATAGGCCTCCTCATAATTGTTTGAAATTACCCCCTCAAGGATTGCTTCTTTGATTGCCTCTTTAATTTCACCAACAAGGTAAGAGGGCTTTATTTGAAATATCTCCATGATCAGCTCGCCCTTTATTGGTGGCTGAAAATTTTTTAATTGGTCTTTCTCCTCTACTTCGATGATCTTTTTTTCTACTTTCTCAAAATTAGAAAGGTATCTTTTTGCTTTTTCAGGATTCTTGGTGGTTACATCGGCTTTACAAAGTATCATTAAATCATCAAAAGCATCCCCTGCCTCAAATAGCAGCCTCCGAAGTGCGGAGTCGGTAATATTATCATTTACCAATGCAATGGGTCGCAAATGCAGACGCACCAACTTCCGGACGTATTTCATTTTCTCATTCATTGGTAGCTTTAGCATTTTAAATATGGAGGGGACCATACGTGCACCTTTATCTTCATGTCCATGAAAGGTCCATCCACTTTTTTCATCAAATCGCTTGGTGACAGGCTTCGCTATATCATGCAATAAGGCGGCCCAACGCAGCCATAAATTATCCGACATATCCGCTACATTATCGAGGACCTGTAAGGTGTGAAAGAAATTATCTTTATGGGCTCTATTATCAATGATCTCCACCCCTTTGAGCTCCTCTAAATCAGGGAAGATAAATTTCAGCAAACCTGAGTAATAAAGTAATTTAAACCCATAGGATGGTTTTTTAGATAATATTATTTTATTTAGTTCTTCTGTGGTCCTTTCTGCGGATACAATTTCAATTCTTTCAGCTTGCTGGATGATACCTTGAAAAGTTTCCGGGTCGATGTCAAAATTCAATTGACTTGCAAACCGGATCGCACGCATCATTCTTAAGGGATCGTCTGAAAATGTCTTTTCCGCTGCTAAAGGGGTTTTGATGGTTTTAGCTTTCAAATCTTTCAATCCATCAAAAGGGTCAATCAGGTTTCCGTAACTGGCAGCATTTAATTGAATAGCCATCGCGTTGATGGTAAAGTCTCGTCTTAGCTGATCCTCCTGCAAGGTTCCATCCTCCACAATTGGTTTCCTGGAATTGTTGCGATAAGATTCTTTTCTGGCTCCAACGAACTCGAGTTCGTATGACCCATATTTAACCTGGGCCGTTCCAAAATTTTTAAAAACTGAAAGACTGGCCTCGCCATTCAATTCCTTTGCTACAGCCTTTGCCAACGTAATCCCACTGCCAATGGTAACGAAATCAATATCTTTTGATTTTCTTTTAAGAAATATATCCCTGACAAAGCCACCAACCACATAAGCGTCCGTTTGATGCTTATCAGCCTTTATTCCTACTTTCCTGAATATATCCTCCGGAATCAATTTATCAGCACAATTCATCAATGTATTGATTATTAAAAGTTCAAAATTAACATCATTCATTAGTTAAGCTCATAAGACCTGTGAAATACTTTACAGGGTTGCGCTTATAATTAACCTTTTAACCCCTTTATTGAAAAGTTTAACTTAACTTTGAGCCCCGTAAGTAAAGATTTTATGCCTGCTAAATACATCTTTGTTACGGGAGGGGTAACCTCGTCACTTGGAAAAGGAATAATTTCCGCCTCTCTGGGTAAATTACTCCAGGGGAGAGGCTTAAGAGTGACCATTCAAAAGTTTGATCCTTACATCAACATCGATCCAGGTACTTTAAATCCATATGAACATGGTGAGTGTTTTGTTACTGATGATGGTGCAGAAACTGATCTTGATCTTGGACATTATGAGCGATTTTTGAACATATCAACCAGTCAGGCTAATAATCTTACCACCGGCAGGATTTATTACAATGTCATAAAAAAGGAGCGTGAAGGGGAGTTTTTAGGTAAAACAGTCCAGGTTGTTCCCCACATCACTGATGAAATTAAAAACAATATTTACTTACTCGGAGAAACCGGCAAATACGATGTAGTAATTACCGAGATAGGCGGATGCATAGGTGATATAGAGTCACTGCCATTCGTGGAAGCTGTAAGACAGGCACGCTTGGAACTTGGTATGGAGAATGTTGTTGCAATTCATTTAACGCTGGTTCCTTACATTGCAACAGCCGGGGAATTAAAAACAAAGCCCACCCAGCATTCAGTCAAACAACTTTTGGAAGCAGGTATACAACCTGATATCCTGGTATGCCGGTCTGAATATCATCTTCCGAAAGACATAAGAAGAAAGATTGCGCTTTTTTGCAATGTTCCGATTAATTCTGTCATTGAAGCCATTGATGCGGAAACAATTTATGATGTGCCTGTCTTGATGAGAAGAGAGAAGCTTGATGAAAGGGTTTTACAAAAATTGAACTTACCATTTAAGGAAGAGCCAATACTGGAACAGTGGAAAGATTTTTTGGGGCGGTTAAAAAATCCAACGGATGATATAAAAATTGGGTTGGTCGGTAAGTATGTTGAGTTAAAAGATGCCTATAAATCAATAGCAGAATCTTTTACCCACGCAGGCACTTATAATGATTGTAGTGTCGACCTAAAACTAATTCCTGCGGAAAAAGTTACCCCGGAGGTGTCTGATAAACTATTTGGTGAGTTAGATGGTATTCTGGTTGCGCCAGGGTTTGGAGAAAGAGGGATTGAAGGTAAAATAACTGCTATTAAATATGCCCGTGAAAATAGGATTCCTTTTTTTGGAATTTGTCTAGGTTTGCAGTGCGCTACAGTGGAAATCGCGAGGAATTTACTCAATTTACCCGAAGCGGCTTCAACAGAAATTGATCCTAATACACCTGATCCGGTTATTGATCTTATGGAAGAACAAAAAAAAGTTAAAAATTATGGAGGTACAATGAGGTTGGGATCATATGAGTGTAAACTGGAAAAAGGTACACTGGCCCATCAATCATACAAGACCGAAAACATTAAGGAAAGACATAGGCATCGCTATGAATTCAATGATGAATATCTTGAAAAATTTAAAGAAGTAGGTTTTATAGCCAGCGGAAGAAATCCTAAAACCAATCTCGTCGAAATTATGGAATTAAAAAATCACCCCTGGTTTATTGGATCACAATTTCACCCGGAACTAAAAAGTACAGTCTTAAATCCACACCCTTTATTTATCAGTTTTGTTAAGGCAGCGCTTGTACATAAAAAAGAAATAGTTACAGCTTAAAAAATTATTATCAAAGAATGGATAGAAATCAAGTGATAGGTTTGGTACTTATGTTGTTGATGGTAACCGTTTACTTTCAATTCTTTGCACCGGAGCCACCTGTTAATGAAGAGATTGTCAATGAGCAAGTAGAAGAGGAAGCGCCCGATACCGCACGGGACAAGATCAGTTCTGCACCTGATTCTGCTGAAGCAGATAAAATCGTAACCATTGACAGCCTCCCACTACAAAAGAAAGAACAAGAATACCTCACCATTGAAAATGAGGATATGGTAATCACTTTTGGTAATCTTGGCGGGGTTGTGACGGATGTAGTACTAAAAAAACATAAAAATTACGATAAGAAGCTGCTGCAGCTCATTCATCGGGAGGATAATAGTTTTGCATTAATTGCCGGTCAAACAAATCTGAATAACCTATTTTTTGAAACCACAGGTAAATCCGGGACTATAAAAAAAGGTGATACCATAAGATTGGTCTATGAAAGTATTGTAAATGGTGTCAGTATCCAGAAATCTTACACCATTCCGGGAAAAGGATATCAAATAGAAAGCACCATTAAGACTTCCGGCATGAATCTTTTGACGAATGAGCCTTATTTGCAGTACCAGTGGTCAAATAAGTTGGCGCGTTTAGAGCGTGACCTCAAAGATGCCCGAAACAGAACGACCATTAAATATCGAACCACGGATGATGATATTGATGAATTAAGCAAGACCAGCGTTGGCCTGGAAGAAGAAAATATCGAGAAGTCGATAAATTGGGTCACTTTCAAGCAAAAGTTTTTTTCCAGTGGCATCATAGCCAAAACATCGTTCCCTTCCGGGTATATTTCTACCAATTTCAATGAAGGAGATGAATCTTATAATAAGAATGCTTTTGCTCGTTTAACAATTCCCGTAAATGAAGTGGAAGCCCCACAAGGATTTCAACTGGAATATTACTATGGCCCCAATAATTACCAGATCATAAAAAAAGTAGCCCCCGATTTCTCCGAAAATGTTTATCTGGGCTGGGGTATATTTAGTTGGGTCAATAAATTTTTGATTATTCCGATATTCCAGTTCCTGGAAAATTATATAGGAAACTATGGGATCATAATAATGATTATGGTCATCATCATCAGGATTATCCTAGCTCCTCTTACATTCAAATCACACATGTCCATGGCCAAGATGAAGGTCTTGAAGCCGGAATTAGATGTGATCAAAGAAAAACATGGAGATGATATGCAAAAAGCACAAAGTGAACAGATGCAACTTTATCAAAAAGTTGGCATTAATCCGCTAAGTGGTTGTATACCAATGGTTTTACAAATACCTATCCTATTGGCCATGTTCAATTTCTTTCCAAATTCCATTGAGCTAAGACAGCAATCATTTCTTTGGGCAGACGACTTATCAACGTACGATAGCATAATGGATTTACCCTTTACTATCCCGTTTTATGGAGATCATGTAAGTCTGTTTACTTTATTGATGGCAGCGTCAACGATTTTATACACCTGGTCAAATAGTCAGGTTACCTCTATTCAGGGACCGATGAAGACCATGCAATACATCATGCCGGTTATGCTATTATTCTTTCTTAATAATTATTCATCAGGCTTAACTTTTTACTATTTCGTTTCAAACATTTCATCGTTCGGACTAATCGCACTATTCAAAAAATTTGTTGATGAGGATAAGATCAAGAAAGCTTTGGATGAGAATAGAAAGAAAAACGTAAATAAAAAGAAATCATCATTCCAGCAAAGATTAGAAGAAGCGATGAAGACAAGGGAAGAACAAAAGAAAAAGGTTAAGAAGAAATAAATCCAAAAATTTAACATTGCAGGTTAAGAAAGTATAATTCACTGATTGATAAGCATTTCTATAGATCACTTCATTAAATTATTAAGGATTACATTTTTTGAATACCGTCTATGTGAAATAAATGTTACGGTTTATAGCCTATATTTGTCTTTCTTGTTTTGTGTAAACCCACTAGATTTTTATTTTGTATCATGGGAAAAATTATTTGTATTGCTAATCAAAAAGGCGGGGTTGGAAAGACCACCACAGCTATAAATTTATCAGCAAGCTTAGCGGCGCTTGACTATAATACCCTGGTGATTGATGCAGACCCCCAGGCAAATGCAACCTCAGGAGTAGGTGTTGATCCCAAATCCATAGAAAAAAGTATTTATGAGTGCATGGTTAATGATATCAGGCCAAATGATTGTATTATGAAGACGGAGGTAGATTTTTTACATCTTCTCCCCTCTCATATTGACCTGGTTGGAGCCGAAGTGGAGATGGTGAATATTGAACACCGTGAAGAGAAAATGCGGAATGCCATCCAGGAAATAAAGGATGGTTATGATTACATATTAATTGATTGCTCTCCTTCTCTGGGTTTAATAACCATAAATGCCCTAACAGCCTCTGATTCTGTAATAATTCCTGTTCAGTGTGAATATTTCGCCCTTGAAGGATTAGGTAAGCTCTTAAATACCATCAAAATTATTCAAACCAGACTTAATGCTAGTCTGGAAATAGAAGGGATTTTGCTTACCATGTATGATGTAAGACTTAATCTCTCTAATCAGGTGGTTAAAGAGGTTAAAATGCATTTTAAAGATATGGTTTTCAACACCCTAATCCCCAGAAATATAAAATTAAGTGAATCCCCGAGTTATGGTTTGCCGGTTGTAGCCCATGATGCTGAAAGCAAAGGTGCTGTTAGTTACCTGAATTTGGCACGGGAAATATTAGAGAAAAATGAGGTAAAGGCTTAATAACAGTTTTGTTCTTATGAAGAAGAAGACCGGGTTAGGTAGAGGCTTGGGAGCATTATTAGAAGATACTCCCCCAAAAGAAAGAATAAGCGGAGAAGGTGCAGCTCCCAGAGATGGAGTCAATGAAATTGACATAAATATCATTGAGGTTAACCCCTTCCAGCCAAGAACAGATTTTAACCAGGAGGCCCTGAATGAATTGGCTGAATCCATCAAAGCACAAGGCATTATTCAACCCATAACCGTCAGGAAACTAAATGATAATGCTTTCCAGCTTATATCGGGTGAAAGAAGATTGCAAGCCTCAAAAATTGCAGGCCTTGAGAAGATTCCCTCTTTTATCAGAAAAGCAGATGACCAGCAAATGCTGGAAATGGCCCTGATTGAAAATATACAGCGGGAAAACCTAAACTCCATTGAAGTTGCATTGAGTTACCAGCGATTAATCGCTGAATGCGATTTAAAACAAGAGGAATTAGCAAAAAGAGTGGGCAAAAATAGAGCTACGGTAAATAATTATCTAAGGCTTCTAAAACTTCCTCCGGATATACAAATAGCATTGAGGGATGGTAAATTATCGATGGGCCACGCAAGGACATTAATAAACATTGAGAACGTAGATCTTCAACTTAATATCTTCAACAAAATAGTTGAGGAAGAATTATCAGTCAGGAAAGCAGAGGAGCTGGTTCGGGAAAGCGCAAAGCCAAAACCACAGAAGAAAGAAACCCAAAAATCAGAAATGCAGTCCAGCCCTGAAATGAAGCAATTACAGGATAAGCTATCAAGCCATTTTGGCACTAAAATTAAAGTTGCTACCAGCAGCAGGGATAAAGGTGAAATAAAGATACCTTATTATTCAGTAGAAGATCTTAATCGTATACTGGAGATACTTGAGGTTTAATGTTTATGGTGGAACGAATTTTTTGCGTTTCGATCTTATTTTTTACATATATAAACGCCCTCCTGGCACAGGATAAGGACTTCAAAATCACCAGGGATACCACCCACATATCCGATGATGCGAATGAATTAAGTGCCCCGTCAGTTGATAATCCTCAGGAAGACACAGTGATTTTCACAGAACAATCAACACTGGACCCCAACAAAGCCGTGGTTTTATCGGCTGTTATTCCAGGCTTGGGGCAAATCTACAACAAACAATACTGGAAGGTGCCGATTATCTGGGGTATTGGTATCGGTCTGGGTTATGGCGTAAACAGACAACATCGCTTGTACAATTCCCTTCGAAATGCACTCATTGCTGAAAGAGATGATGATGCTGATACCAGCAATCCTTTTAGTTTTAGATTTAATGAAAACTCATTGGATGCTAACGTTCAAAGAATTAGACGTGACCGGGATTTTCTTATAATCATTTCGGCAGTCGCTTATATTTTAAATCTGGTTGATGCGCACGTATCAGCCCACTTGAATGAGTTTGAAGTGAATGATGACCTCACAATAGACATCAAGCCATCAAATCAAATGATTGGTCCTATGCGTGTGCCTGGATTAACCCTGACATTGAATTTTTAGTATGAGAGTTTTACTGATTGGCTATGGAAAAATGGGTAAAACAATCGAAGGAATATGCCATGAAAAAGGGCATGATATTGCAGGCATAGTTGACTGGACAAACCAGGACGATCTGAAGAAATTTAATGATGGTAATGTTGATGTAGCCATCGAATTCACGGAGCCTGAAGCAGCTTTTAACAACATAAAGACATGTTTAAAGAACGGAATAAAAACTATCAGCGGCACAACCGGCTGGTTAGATCGGTTGGATGAAATTAAGCAATTGTCTATTCAAAGGGGGGCTTTTCTTCATGCTTCAAATTTCAGCATAGGCGTAAATATTTTTTTTAAGGTCAATCAATTGCTGGCCAGACTATCCGATCATTTACTAGATCATGATATAAAAATTGAAGAAACACACCATATCCAAAAGAAAGATTCTCCAAGCGGTACGGCAATCACCACCGCCCAGCAAATCATAAAAGTGAATCAACAAAAAAATAAATGGATTGAAGCAGCATCCGATAATGAAAATGAGCTTTCCATCAAATCCCACCGAATTGAAAATGTTTTTGGCATTCATGAAGTAATTGTGAGAGCGGCAGACGATTTAATAAACCTTAAACATACCGCATTAAGCCGAAAGGGATTTGCAAAAGGTGCAGTTTCTGTCGCTGAATGGATTTCTGATAAAAATGGGTTTTTTACAATGGATGATTTTTTGGGAGAAAAATAAATGGTTTTTACGTAAAATATTTATCGCCCTGCTATTAGCTTTTATAATAAAATGGGCATTCATCGATATTAATTTAGTTCTCGATGCAGAGATGGCCGGGACGATTGATTATAGAGATGCAATTATTTTAAGCAAAATTCATTACGGCCCCAGAACTACCGCCACCCCGCTTAAAATACCATTTACACACAACACGCTGTGGGGAACTGAAATCCCCTCCTATTCGACTTTGATACAAACACCCATTTTAAGAATTCCGGGCGTAAGCGAAATAAAAAGAAATGATGTTATTGTATTCAATCATCCCCACCAGTTGGATAAACCTGTTGACAGTAAGGATACCAAGATTAGCCGCATCTTAGGCCTTCCAGGGGATACGATCTCAATCGAACACGGAGATGTTTATGTGAATCATAAAAAAATTAATGATATCGGAAATCTTTCGCGCCTACACAAGATTAAATCATCCAGTGAATTGAGTAATGAAATAATAAAAAAAAACAACCTTATAAAAGTCGATAAAGGCCGTTTCATAGCAAATATGGATGATCAACAGCTCAAAGCATTGAATAAATTAGACCTTACAATAGAAGAGGTTATACTGGATAGTTTAAGTCCGGATCCCGGTATTTTCCCTGACCACCTTTATTTTCCATGGAATAGAGACCAGTTTGGGCCTATTGTGGTACCTGGAAAAAACATGTCAATCAATGTGAATGAGTACAGACTGGTTGAATATGGGGATGTAATAAAATACTTTGAAGGCCACGATGAAGTGATCATAGCTATTGATGAATTAAAAATCAAGGGGAAAAACATTTCAAAATATACATTCATTCACGATTATTACTTCGTGATCAGTGATAACAGGCCAGTTGCTGAAGACTCAAGAATTTGGGGGTTCCTGCCTGAAGATCATATTGTTGGTAAGGTCATTTATCATTTCTAATACTACCAACGAATGGGTTCAATATTGTGCTTCATAAGATAGGCATTAGCCTTGCTAAAATGTCTGTTGCCAAAAAAACCTCGGTGTGCAGAGAACGGAGAAGGGTGCGCTGATTCAAGCACTAAATGCCTGGACTGATTTATAACAGCTCCTTTTCTTTGAGCGTATGATCCCCATAATAAAAAGACAAGATTTTCCCTGTTTTCTGATAATGATCGGATAGCGGCATCTGTAAAGGTTTCCCAGCCTTTGTTTTGATGCGAACCCGGTTGCCTGGTTCTTACCGTCAGGATAGCATTTAATAGCAGTACACCTTGTTTTGCCCAATTCTCCAAATTACCATGTATGGGAACCTCTACGCCAAGGTCATCTTTTATCTCCTTAAAAATATTGACCAGAGAAGGTGGCATCTTTATATTTTCATTTACAGAAAAGCACAACCCATGGGCCTGTCCTTTTCCATGATATGGATCCTGACCAATAACTACAACTTTTACTTTATCATATGGACATCGATCAAATGCACTAAAAATTTCTTTCCCCGGAGGATATACGACATGGTTTTTATATTCCTCTCTCACGAAGGCAGTAAGACTTTCAAAATATGGTTTTTCAAATTCTTTTTTTAACTTTTCTTTCCATCGCTCCTCAATTTTTACGTTCATATATTCACATAATTTTATTCAAAAGTTTTTATGTTTTCTCAAATTAAAAAATATATTAGCATTTAATAGCTACCCAGGATTTGACAACTGAGTATTAATGGTAACAGAAATAACAAAGGGAGTAAAAGTGAGCGTGGAAACGGAGTATCAACCGGAATATTCCAGTCCTGGTCAATGGCACTATGTATTTACTTATAAGATTTCCATAGAAAACCAAAGCGAGCACACCATCCAGTTATTGAGGAGGCACTGGCTTATTTACGATGCCACCCACGAAATAAGGGAAGTTGAGGGTGAAGGTGTTGTTGGCAAACAACCTACACTGGAACCAAAACAAATTCATCAATATGTATCTGGATGCAATCTTAAGTCAGGCATGGGTAAAATGGTTGGAAGATTTTTGATGAATAGGATTATGGACGATAAGCAATTTGAAGCTTATGTCCCCGAGTTCACAATGATTGCCCCGCACCTCTTAAATTAACATTGAATAATTTATTTTTTAGAACCTCTTCCTTTATAAGGCATAAGTTTCATGCAATAGATGAATATTCTATTCACTCGCCATTTTTGTATAATTTATTCACAATCTGCTTAAAAAGACCTTACCACTCTGACTATTTAGAAAAGGTTGAAGCAACTAGAAAATCATATCTGAAAAATCACGATACCGTTGAGGTCAGTGATTTAGGGGCGGGATTATCTGATAAAAGAAGTATCGCTTCAGTTGCAAAAAAGAGTCTTAGCTCAAAAAAATTCTCAATAGCCCTTAATCGTATTATTGACCATTTAGCGTACCATAATATATTAGAATTGGGCACATCCCTCGGCATCAATACACTTTACATGGCTGAAAATGAACAGGTAAGCGTGATAACTGTGGAAGGAAGCCCTAACATCGCAGCATTAGCCGGCAAGCAATTTGAAAGCCTCAACAAAAACAATATCCATTTGATAATAGCAAATATCGATGATGCCATAGACAATATTTTAATTGAGCATCCTGCGCCTGAATTGGTCTATATCGATGCAAACCATAAATACGAACCGACAACCACATATTTCAATAAAATACTTCCCTATTTGGATGAGCACGGAATGATTATAATTGATGACATTTATTGGTCAAAAGACATGAACAATGCATGGAAAAAGGTTCGCAGGCATCCGGATATAACCATGTCAGCAGATTTTTTTCATTTTGGAATTTTATTTAAAAGTAAGCGTTTTAGTAATGAGTACTTTATACTTGATTATTAAAAACTTATGTAATTACATTAAACCATTTAAATTTAAGCAAATAATAAAATAATGGAAGACCACGAACAGTCCATGAACCAGGAGCCGGTGTCTGATAACAAAAAAAACAACACTTTTAAAATTGTAGCCATTGTATTGGCAGTATTAATTGCTGCGTTAGGTGTGTTTTTTTATTTCCAAAATGAGAAAGTAAAAGCTGAAAGAGCTCAACGAGAAGCAGCGTTGGATAAGGCTTATGAGCAGTTGGATTCAATCAGCACAGAATTGAACAACAAAATACTTACCATATCCCAGTTAGGTGGAGAAATTGATACCCTTATCCAGGTACGAGATCGCCTCGAACAGGAAAAGAAAGAATTAAAAAATGAAGGGATCAGGAAAAATAAAAAAATATTCACGCTCCAGGAAAAAGTAGACGGCTATCAGGAGCTGTTGCTTGCCCAGGACAAAGAAATTGACCGGCTAAAGGAGATTACAGAGCAACTAATGGTTGAAAACACGGAGCTGAAAACAGAAAAAGAGGAACTTTCTCAGTCTTTACAAAATCTTAATCAGGATAAAGAAAAGCTGGAAAGTAAAATTAAAACTGCCTCCCAACTAAAGGCAGAAGGCGTAAAAATCTTTGCCGTTAACCGAAGAGGAAAAGAGCGGGAATATGATTTCAGGAACAGGCACATAGAAAAATTAAAGATAGAATTCTACGTCGTCGAGAATAAAGTAGCACCTATTGAAGGAAAAGAGGTGATGATCAGGATTCTTGACCCATTGAAAAAAGTACTTTTTGATGTAACTACTGGTTCAGGAACTTTTAAATTTAAAGGACGAGAGATGTTTTATACTGCCAGCAAAGAAATTCTATATGACCGTTCAAGGCAAGAGGTCTCCTTTTATTATACCCAAAATAGTGATTATGCTGAAGGGGAACATATCGTGGAGATCTATACTGACGACTATTTGATGGGAAGTGGGAAATTTTTTATTAGGTAGATAGCTTATTCTACATGATTTATTATAATTTTGCACCTCAATTTTAATTAATACAAATTTATTAATACATGCTTAAAAATTACGAAACGGTATTCATTTTAACTCCCGTTTTATCTGAAGCTCAGATGAAGGATGCCGTTGAGAAATTTAGAAATATCCTAAAGGACAACAATTCTAAGTTTCTTAATGATGAGAATTGGGGATTGAGAAAACTTGCCTACCCTATTCAGGGAAAATCAACAGGGTTTTATCATTTATTTGAATATGAGACAGATCCTCAGGTTATCGATATCCTGGAGACTGAGTTCAGAAGAGATGAAACGGTGATGAGATTTTTAACGATATCATTAGATAAACATGCGCTCGTTTACAATGAAAGAAGAAGAAAAGGTGAATTCAAAAAGAATAAAGATAACAAAGAGGAGGTGATCATATGACATTAATGAATGAACCCATCAACAGGGACCAGATAAAGAAAAAATATTGCCGTTTTAAGAAAAACGGAATTAAGTATATTGACTATAAAGATGCTGATTTCCTTTTGAAATTTGTAAATGACCAGGGCAAAATTCTTCCAAGAAGAATAACAGGTACCAGCCTGAAATACCAAAAGAAAGTCTCTCAGGCGGTAAAAAGAGCACGTCACCTGGCATTATTACCTTATGTTGCTGACTCTTTAAAATAATTTTGCATTATGCCATCAAACATGGAAGTCATCCTCAAAGAGGATATTAAAGGATTGGGATATAAAAACGACGTAGTAAGTGTAAGGGGCGGCTACGGAAGAAATTTTCTTATACCTAAAGGATTAGCAATCATTGCCAATAGGTCGAATAAAAAACATATTGAAGAAACCATCAAACAAATGGCCCATAAAGCCGAAAAACAAAAGGCTGATGCTGAAGATATGGCGAATTCAATGGAAGATGTAACACTTAAAATTCTCACAAAAGCAGGTGAGACAGGAAAGATTTTTGGTGCAATAACAGCTTTACAAGTGTCGGATGCACTTAAGGATAAAGGATTTTTTGTGGATAGAAAAAAAATCTCATTTAAAGAGCCTATAAAAACTTTGGGCCAACATCACGCCATCCTTGATCTTCATAAAGAGGTAAAAAAAGAAATAGCGATTGAGGTAGAAGCAGAGTAATGACAATTATAAAACCTTCAAAAGGCCTCTTAATTATTAAGAGGCCTTTTTTATTTTACAGGTCTCATGAGGTTTAGGACTGAAATAAGCATCCCTCCATTTGATAAAAGGATCAATATAAACGATCATATAATTACTGTTGGTTCTTGCTTCTCGACGGTTATTGGGGAAAAATTAGTTGAGAATAAATTTCAGGTGCTAAGCAACCACTTTGGTACCACCTACAACCCCTATTCCATTATAAAACTGTTCAAATATGCTTTAGGATTTGAACAAACCAATCCTGAGAACATCATTAAAGTCAATGATATCTATCTGCATCCTGATTTTCATTCCTGCTACGCCAGCACTGAAAGCGTGGATCTGATCCGCATGTTAAAAAAGGCAATCAACGAATTTAAAAAGACACTAGAAATATGTGACTGGATCATTATCACATTGGGTACAGCTTTTGTTTACCGTCGGTTGGAGAACAATGCCTTGGTGAATAATTGTCATAAACAACCTTCAAAATATTTTAACAAGGAGGTACTCAGGGTTAAAGATATTATTGATGATTATTATTGGTTAATTAATAATGTTGATTCAAACATTATACTGACCGTCAGCCCCGTAAGACATTTGAAAGACAACCTCATTGAAAATAGCTATAGCAAGTCTGTTTTACGCCTTGCAACCAGACAGATTGTTGAAATCAATCCTCAAAGAGTATTTTATTTCCCTTCCTATGAGATCATGATGGATGATTTGAGGGATTACCGGTATTATAAAGAGGATCTGATACACCCTACTGTATTTGCCGAGGATTATATTTTTCAAAAATTCATCACCACAGCTATCGACAATGAAACGATTGACTTTTTAAGCCAGTGGGGAGACATAAAAAAAGCCTTAGCGCACAAACCGTTCAACCCGGGTAGCGATTATCACAAACAATTTATTTTAAAAACCATTAAAAGATTAGAAAGCCTTTCGAAGAAAGTAAACGTTGAAGCAGAGATCGAAAAATTAAAAACATCATTGAAATGAAACCTAATCACTTGATCAATAGCACCAGTCCCTATCTATTACAACACGCCTATAACCCCGTAGAATGGTACCCATGGGAGAAGGAAGCTTTAGACAAAGCAAGGGACGAAGACAAACCCATCATTCTAAGCATCGGATACTCTGCCTGCCACTGGTGCCATGTTATGGAGCAAGAATCTTTTGAAAAAAAAGAAGTGGCAAAAATCATGAACACGCATTTTGTAAATATTAAAGTTGACCGGGAAGAGCGACCGGATGTAGATCAGGTTTACATGGAAGCGGTGCATGCGATGGGATTGCATGGAGGATGGCCACTGAATGTCATGCTTACTCCAGATCAAAAACCCTTCTACGGAGGAACTTACTTTCGTAAAGAGGTTTGGATGAAACTGCTTTTAAATGTTGCTGAGGCATTTAAAAAACATCGTAATCAACTTGAGGAATCAGCTTTAAAATTCACACAATCACTCAACTTAAACGACTCTAAAAAATTTGGATTGGAGGATACTGATCTGCCACTTTCCATGGAAAAACTAAATATTATTTTTGGTAAACTATCTTCATCCTTTGATCCTCATGAGGGCGGTACGAAAAAAGCCCCAAAATTTCCATTACCTGCTATATGGAAATTTGTAGCCAGGCATTATAGCCTGACAAAAGATGAGCCAGCCCGCCAACAATTAATCATAACATTAGACAAAATGTCCAATGGTGGCATTTATGATCATCTGAAAGGTGGATTTTCGAGATATTCAGTAGACGAGAAATGGTTTGCACCCCACTTTGAAAAAATGCTTTATGACAATGGACAATTGCTAAGCGTCTATGCTGAAGCTTTTCAAATTACTGGCAATCAACAATATAAAGATGTAGTCTATCAAACCGTTGAATGGCTTCAGGATGAAATGATGAATGAAGAAGGCGGCTTTTATTCAGCCCTGGACGCCGACAGCGAAGGTGAAGAAGGAAAATTTTATGTGTGGAAGAATAGTGAATTGGATCAAATTCAATGTGATCATTTAGATATGATCAAAAAATATTATGGCGTTACTGAAGATGGAAACTGGGAAAATGGAAATAACATTCTGCATGTCAAGGAAACACTTGATGAATACGCCGAAAAACATGGTGTAAATATTTCTACACTAAAGCAGGCCTTACAGGATTTTAACCATCAAGCCCTTGAAATGAGAAATAATAGGGTGAGACCGGGCCTTGACGATAAAATTATTACAGGGTGGAACGCATTGGTTTTAAATGGTTTAATAGACGCTTATAACGCTTTTGATGAGCCAAAGTTTCTGCAGCTGGCAGAAAAAAATTATTATTTTTTGGATAATCGATTAATTGACGGAAATACAATAAAGAGAACTTTTAAGAATGGCAAATCAAAAATTGATGCTTATCTGGAAGATTATTCGCTCGTCATCGAAGCATTGATTAAACTTTATCAGGCTACGCTGCAAAAAGGTATCATCATACAAGCAAAGTCACTTTTGGATTATGTCATAGGATCATTCTTTGACACGGATGAAAACCTTTTCTTCTATACCAACAATGAGTCTGAAAAACTCATCGCAAGAAAGAAGGAGATATTTGATAATGTAATTCCGGCATCAAACTCCATAATGGCCCATAATCTTTATCTCATCGGCCATATTTTCAGTGACGGTAAATACATTGAAATGTCGGCTAAAATGGTGGAAAAGGTATTTGCATTGATAGAACGTGCGCCTGAAAGCTTATCCAACTGGGCATCTATGTATACCTTATTGGTTAAGCCAACAGCTGAAGTAGCAGTCATTGGGGAAAGCGCTAAAAAATTCTCAAGGGAATTTTCCCAAAATTTCAATCCCAATAAAATCATTGTAGGAAGTGAAACGCCCTCGGAAGAATTTGCACTGCTGTCTGGTAAAAATAAAATCAATGATAAGACGACAATTTTTGTTTGTTATGATAAAACTTGTCTGAAACCGGTTAATACCGTTGATGAAGCGCTGGATCTGGTTATTTAGTCAGCCATGCATTCTTTCAAGGCTTCATTCATTTTTATAAAGCCTTCTTTAATTTTTATAGTAATATTAGGGACCAAACCTACTAATAGTCCACTAAACCCAGAATTGTCATTAGACTTTCTATTACATGGTTAAATCACTTCAAAT
>CAYSCZ010000034.1:24773-32633 GCA_964429655.1 uncultured Roseivirgaceae bacterium | reverse complement strand
TGATTTGAAGTGATTTAACCATGTAATAGAAAGTCTAATGACAATTCTGGGTTAATACTCCAGTATAAATTTCGAAAGGTTTTGGTGTGAGGTTAGATCCAGCTTTTTCCTGAGCCTGTACCTGGCTACTTCAACCCCTCTTAATGAAATACCCATTAGATTGGCGATCTCTTTTGAGTCCATTTTGAGCCTTAAAAAAGCACAGAGCTTCTGTTCGCCCGGGGTTAAGTCTGTAAATTCATTGGTTAGACGATTAAGAAAATCGCCATGCACACGGTCAAAATGATATTCAAATTGCTTCCAGTCTTCCTGAATTTTAAGCGTAGTATCAATTTCTTTTACTATTCTTTCAAGTGCTTTCCCGGTGTCTTCTATTTTTCCATTGTTCCTCACCTCTTTAATTTCTTCTTTTATATTTTCAATAAACTCATTTTTTACAACCAGGTTCATAGTTGATGCTGCCAATAGATTGTTAACATGACGCAGCTCACTTTCGGTTTGATCTTCCTTTAGTTTCTTGAGTTCATGCTGTTTTGCATCAATTTCACGTTGTTTTTTTTCCTCGATCATAGATGCTTTGTCTTTATATCGTAGCTTTTGATAGAAATACACGAATGACAAGATAATCATGGTTAAGACGCCATAAATGATTTTAGCTGGTGTGCTTTTGTAAAAAGGTGGGTCAACTATAAAATTTAATGGTTGGCCGGTTACAATTTCACCCAGGTTATTAAGTGTTTGAACATAGAATTCATAATTACCTTCTTTAAGGTTGGTGTATTCTTTAACGTTAGTCCTGGTCCAATTCCCATAGCCATCATCAAACCCTTTTAGGTAGTACCTAAACTGCTGGTTGTTTACATCTTTGAATTTAAAAGATTCCACAAAGAACTGTAATACTTTTGTACCCTGTAATATCCGTATTGGATCAACCTGATTTGGCCTGTTTTCAAACGGTTTCTTATAGTATAATACACTATCTTCATTTAAATTATAAATCTTACTTACTAACGGTTCCCTGACGAGCATAACCCTGTCCTCCAGTTCTGGATTGTAGTGGATAAATCCTTTGTTTGCATTAAAGAAAATTCCATCCCGAACATTTCCGGATATTTTTAATAAGTCATTGTTGAAGGATTGGCGCAATTGAAATAATGAAGAAGGGATATAAATGTAGTTGCCGGGACTCACCTGTTTAAATAATCCCACTTTATCTTCAGTAAAAACATACACATTCTTTTGATTATCCTGTTGCAGCAAATAGACCCAGTTTTCACCAATTTCACCTGAGAAAACTGCGTCTTTTACTATTCTGTCTGAGGTCTGGTCAATCTTAAAAACACCCTTGTCTGTACCAAGATAAAGCGCATCATCTATTTTATTCAAAAGTACGTGTTTGCCCGGGTCAAGATCATAGGAATCCGGGGTTTTAACAATTTGAGCCGTTAAAAGGGAATTATCCAGTTTTAACTGGTAGAGTCCTTTGTAGTATTGACTAACCCAAATCATCCCTTGTCGATCTTCTTCAAAAAAACGGCTGGATTCATTGAAGCCTACAATCTTTTTCACTTTTTCAAGCATTTCTTCTTCATTGATCCTGAAAAGGTATAGTCCTGAGTAAGTACCACCAATGGCATACTCAGGATTAGATTGCAATTGTCTGACTTGCCACAAGCCTTCTGTAAAGGCGCATCTTATGGCTTTACCATTTTGTAATAAGAATAACCCCGTATGATGTCCTGCATATAGTTTGGCATTTATCAATTGCATTCCATAAGCCGGCCCTTCTGTTCCATCCAGAAACCGACTATGGTTAGCATCCTTTGGCAGAAAATATATTCCATTGGACGTGGTATAATAAGTACCTTCTGCTCTGTCATATGCTTCATAGCCACTGCCATATAATTCAATGTCCTGATTAATCAGTTTTAAAGGGGAATCCATATCAAAAAGGGCCATTCCGTTTTGCATGCCTACCCAAAGATTGCCCGAGTAGTCCTGAAAAGTTCTCAGGCAGGCATTGGATTGTAATCCGTCTTTGGATGTAATGTTCTCAATCTGGCCGTTTATGGTATTAAATAAGAATAATCCGGCTGTTTGCGTGGAGATTACCAATCTTGCATCAGATAACCTCATAACATGGTTGATATATTTTCCATCCAGCATGCGGGCCAGCTCGGAAAATATCAGGGATACCTTTTTTGGTGCTGAGAATTCTATCTTACCTGAATTATAAAAAATCAAATATCCTTCTTCATTTTTGATTAATCCTGCAACAATTTGGCCTGCCCGACTTTGCTTGATTGACCTGGTTAATTGTATCCCTTCGATCTCAAAAAGTACCCCGGAAGAATTCTGAGTAAATAATCTATTACCCACATGAAAAGACTTATTGAAGCCCTTTTCATCTTTTATAACAAATATCGAACGCCCGTCAAATACATAAATACCCTGAAAGGTGCAGAAGTACACATTGGATTTATGGAGGTATATATCCCAAACCTCGTCAAAATCCCGAGCCTCTGCAGGGATATTATCAATAAGCGAAATGTAATCCCAATCATTCTCGAAATATCCAAAATCTCCCTGGGATCCTACATATAACCGATTATTTTGCTTGTCAAAGGCAAGTGATCTGTGCTTTTTACCGGTATTGTAAGCATGCCTTTCCCATTCATTTCCATTAAATGATAACACGCCAAGGTTATTTGCTACAAAAAGATTTAGGTCCCTATTTTGAGCAAAATAGATATTTTGGATTCCTGCTTTGTACACTTCTGAGGAAAAGTTAGTTATTGGGTACTTCCCTCTGGAAATTGAATAAGTTAATATCGGGTGAAATAATAAGGAAATTAAAAAGATGTATCTCAATTTCATGTGCATATAATTTATTTTTTTATGGTCACATGAAATTCTCGATAAATATTCATCAACCTGCGAGTGCGAATTCGGTCTCGAATATTTATGCTTATTTCATGTTAAGAAATGTGTATGTATGTGGTTTTGTATAAGTGAATATAATGAATAAATAAGCTCCAGACAAATTTGATGATATTTTTGTAGTAGTGCATGAAAGGAATTGATGTAGTTTTTTTTGTGTTGCAAGAGCCTTCTGAAGGTGAATAATAAAATAATGTTAATATCTTGAGCTTGTAATTTCAAAATTATTAATACGATTCATATGCAATCGATGTGAATTATCAAAATGTAAATTTCCTGGTATGAAAAATGTCTATTTATTAATTATTCTATGCTTACCATGCCTGCAAGTGCTGGCTCAAGCTGATGAGGTGTCCGTGGTACAGAATAAGGAAGGAATGAAACTCACGGTAAATGGTGAGGACTTAATGATCAACGGAATGAACTGGGATTATTTTCCGGTAGGTACAAATTTTTCGTACAGTCTTTGGAATCAGTCGGATGATATTATAAGAGCAGCACTAGATGCTGAGATGTCATTACTAAGGAATATGGGGGTAAATACCATCAGGGTGTATACCGGTATACAACCCCGATGGATAAGATATATTTATGAGAATTATGGTATTTATACCATGCTTAACCATTCATTTGGTCGATATGGATTGACATTGGATGGAGCATGGGCCCCTAATACTGAATATGCTGACCCGCGTGTCAAGGCATTGCTTATGTCTGAAGTTACAGATATGGTAAATACTTACAGGGACACCCCGGGTCTCTTGTTCTACCTTTTAGGAAATGAAAATAACTACGGCCTCTTTTGGGAAGGTGCAGAAACGGAAGATATTCCAATTGAAGACAGAAAATCCACAATTCGGGCAAAGGCGATGTATAAACTTTTTAATGAAGCAACAGTAGCTATGCAGGGAATAGACCGGTCTCATCCTGTGGCTATTTGTAATGGTGACCTTTTGTTCCTGGATATTATCAAAGAAGAATGTCCGGATATAGACATTCTTGGTACCAACATGTACCGGGGTGTTTCATTTGGGGATGCTTTCCAGCGGGTAAGGGATGAGTTAAACAAACCCATTATGTTTACAGAATTTGGGGCAGATGCTTTCAATGCAATTGATGGAGTGGAGGATCAAAAGTCACAAGCTTATTACATGTTGAATAACTGGAAGGAAATCTATCAGAATGCTTCCGGAATGGGTGAAGCCGGTAATTCGGTAGGGGGGTTTACTTTTCAGTTCAGTGATGGGTGGTGGAAATTTGGTCAGACCAAAAACCTTGATATTCACGATACCAATGCTTCCTGGTCCAATGGGGGCTACACCAGTGACCACCGGGAAGGGGAAAATAATATGAATGAAGAATGGTTTGGTATATGCGCTAAAGGTCAGACAAACCCTCGCGGATTATACACATTGTATCCACGTGCTGCTTATTATGCCTTAAAAGATGCACACCAGTTTGATCCTTATACACAGGGAGCTACACCAGAAAGTTTAGCGCAGCATTTTTCAAATATTCAGTTGATGGATGCCGTAATCCAGGCAAGAGGGGATAAGGCTGCAATGACGGCAGAGCAAGGTGGTAAGCTTCGGGTAAGTGAACTAAGGGCCGAATTCCACACATTTTATACCGGAGGAAAATTAATAACTACGCCAGATGAACCGGATCCTGATAATCAGTCTTTTCCTGATCAATTGGGTTTTGACCGTATGGAATCCTTTTTTGTGGGATTTGAGGCTAATCCAGCCGATAATGTTAGGGCTAATGTCTCCTTTAACATTCTTGGAAGTGTGGCTAATAATCCTATTAATGAAATATTTTATGAAAACAGGGGTCGTACATCAACTGTAATTACTCAAAACGGAACTCAGGATGCTTCCTTAAATAGAATTCAATTATACCAGGCTGAGTATACCTGGGATCATAAACTATTTACTATGGAAGGGTTCTACAGAACAGGTCATTATCATTGGGGTTATGAAGGGGACTTTTTTGGATTATATCCTGAAGCCAACTATGGCCCTAACCTTGACCTTTATAATGGTCTGGCTCCTTCAGGATTTGAAGTTACTGGTAAAAAAGAATTAAAAGGATTAAAAATAGCTTTCGGGCCTGAATTATGGTGGGGGGCTAATCCCGCAGTATTAGTAAAATATCGTCGTCAGGTCGGAAAATTACACCTCACAGGAACATTCCATGAGGACCTTCAAGAACCTGGTGCTGCAGTTAGTTCCATCGCCGTCCCACAACCAAAGACCAGAAGGCTTGGGTTACATGCAGAAAGGGATTTTGGAAAGTTGACCGTAGAATTTGGAGGAATATGGGGTGGCCAGCCGCTTGTGGGGAGAGAGTTTCAGGTTGCCCGAGGCTCAGAAGGTGATTACCGGGTATTTATAGATGAGGTGAATTCCAGTGATACCTGGGGAGGTAAAATAAAGCTTACCTATTCTGCCGGAAGAATAAACTGGTACGCATCCGCTGCATCCATGGGTCTGGTAGCGTATGGTGGCGCAGATCAAACACAAACATTTACCGGCTGGAAACTAAAGGATAGCGGGAGCGGTAACCAAAACAACTTTCTTACAGGGTTTACTTATAGCATGGGTAAATTACAAATTGCACCTAACTTTTTATATCAAAAACCTTTGGTTGATCCCATGCCTTTTGGTATTGAAAGCCCCGGAAGGATTAGAAATATTCTTGATGACCCTTTCGTTGTACGAGCGAATAGGGAAACTGTTGCTGGTGAACTATTGCTGACCTTTGACCCTACACCTGGTACGTGGATGTACGAGTGGGATAATGACCGCGCTGAAGATGCAAAATTGGCTGGTAGTTTAGGGTTTGTCTATCGCCATTTGCCAACCTCGCAGGATGCTGCAGTTATTTTCCCGGGAACGGGTAGGGTACCTACAGCCGCAGATGGGGCACCGCCAGCGCTGGACCTCTGGGAAGTAAATGCACGCATTGTATCTAAATTAAACCCTGATTTAGGAATTATAACCAATATTTATGCAGGGAATGGACAGGCTAATGGACCTGATACCAGAACTGTAAAAAGAAGAGGTGGTGATGTAAGAGTCCTTTATAAAACCATGAAATTATCTTCTCATGTGAAAATAAATGACTGGGGGCCTTTTGACTACCACCGCGATTTTAACCTTACATTCCCATTACAACTGATGGCTGATTTGTCAACATCAATCGGTAAACAGGATTGGTTCTTACTGCCTAGCACGACCATGGGTATGCGGTTTACCTGGCGGTCATTGAATGAATTTTCCCCACGCTATCTGCCCAATGAAGCAGAAGAATTTGCAGATGAACCGATTATTAGTCCTGTAGGCTTTGATAATGGCAGGGAATGGGAATTCAGGACATATGTGAAATTTAATATAGGCCAGTAAAATATAATAGAGAGTACAATGAAAAATAATTTAAAACATAATCTACTTACAATTCTTTCGGGGCTAGGCTTACTTTTTTTTGCCCTTGGTTGCGAGCGGGATGAAGATGACCTCCCGCCAGCCACTTTTTCAAATAATGGTGCTGTGTTTATTGATGAATTCAGTGGAGGATTAGAATATGCAGCTTTTGGAGATTCAAAATTGACTGCATTTACCGTGGATACAGAAGAAAGTTTTGAAAGCCGACCGGGTACTTCTTCAATAAGGTTTGATGTGCCAAACTTTGGGGACCCTGAAGGCCCCTTTGCCGGGGGTATATTTCGTGATCTGGGAGGAAGGGACCTTACAGGCTTCGATGCTTTAACTTTCTATGCCAAGGCTTCACAAGCTGGAACAGTTGATCTGGTAGGCTTTGGAACGGACTTTCTGGGGGATGAGTTCACGGCAAACACCAGCTTGAATGTTAATACAGCCTGGACAAAATATATCATCCCGATTCCTGATCCTTCTAAATTAACGCAGGAAAAAGGTTTGTTTGTGCTTGCTGAAGGGCCTGACGAAAATGGTAACGGTTATACCCTGTGGTTTGACCAGGTTAAATTTGAGAAACTTGGAACTATTGCGAGGCCAAGACCAAAAATTTTGAATGGGGAAGAGGTTACACAAATAACATTTATCGGGGTCACCTCAACGATCACAGGATTAACGCAGACACATAACCTGCCCAATAGTGGAGATCAAACCATTAATGCCTCCCCATCATATTTTGAATTTAGTTCATCAGATGAAACCGTTGCAACTGTTGACGATCAGGGTATAGTCTCAGTTGTTGGTACAGGTACCGCGGTAATAACCGCTACGTTAGGTGGTATGGAAGCCTCTGGTTCATTAACCATCGAATCTGAAGGGGAGTTTTCTTCAGCGCCTATACCAACTCGTGATTCCTCTGATGTGATTTCAATTTTTAGTGATGCCTATACCAATGTTCCCGTGGATTTCTACAATGGCTTTTTTGCGCCATTCCAAACTACTTTGGGCGGGGCTCCTCCATTGGTAATCAATGATGATAATATTATCAAATATACCCAACTTAATTTTGTGGCCACAGAATTCAAAAATCCAACGGTGGACGCCAGTCAAATGACCCACTTTCATGTGGATATACAAATAGAAAACCCCATTAAACCGGGTGACTTTGTTACTATTCAGTTAGGGGATTTTGGCCCTGATGGTACTTTTGGTGGTGATGATGATGCCAATGGCTCCGCACGTTTTGAAACCACACCTCCATTAGTCAGCAATGAATGGATTAGCCTGGATATCCCACTGGAAAACTTTACCGGTCTGACACAAAGAGCCAATCTGGCACAGATATTTTTCATTACCGATGGAACGAACCCATCAGTTCCCGGCACTATTACTGATTTGTTGGTAGATAATATGTATTTCTACAAGGAAGGCGGAGGCGGAGGAGAAGAACCCATCCCACCGACGACACCAGCGCCAACACCTA
>CAYSCZ010000034.1:0-24673 GCA_964429655.1 uncultured Roseivirgaceae bacterium | reverse complement strand
GGAGAGCAACGGGTTAAGTGGATCAGGCAATATCCAGCAAGTGGTGATCGACCTTATCAATTCCGGAGAGGTATACATAGACAATATTTATTTCTATAATTCCGAAGGTTCTGGCGAAGATATTACGCCTCCAGTGATCACGCTTAATGGAGATGCAATGATAGATTTAATCATAGGGGATATGTTCACTGATCCCGGCGCAACTGCCAGTGACAATGTGGATGGTGATATTTCATCCAGTATTGTTGTAGGTGGTGATAGCGTAGACATTAGTACTGTTGGAACATATGTTATTACCTATGATGTGAGTGACGCTGCCGGTAATGCCGCCACACAAGTCAGTCGCACCGTGGTCGTTAGCAGACTTGATGGAGGCCTAATAACTAACGGGGATTTTGCTGATGGAAGTCAGTCATGGATTATTGGGGTTGATGACGATGCACCAGCACCTGTAGTCACAGAAAATGGTAACAGCTTCTATTCAGTCAATGTAGAGGTGGCTGGCAATCCTTTTGATGTAAATCTTAGCCAGAAACTCGAGATCATTGAGGGGGAAACTTACACATTAACTTTTGATGCATGGTCAGACAGGGAAAGGGATATCCTTGCAGGTATTGGACTGAGTGGAGGTGATTTTTCAAGTACCACAGAAACAATTAGCATTAATACAAATAGGCAGACTTATTCAGTTACAGTTACAGCCAATGGCTTTGGCGCTACAGATGCCAGGGTTTTGTTTGACCTTGGCGCTGCTGCTGGTCTGGTAAATATTGATAATGTATCCCTTATCCTGGATGCTGGTGGTGGCGGGGCTACCAATGGATGTGATGGTGAATTAGTTGCTGCCACTTCCTTCCCGGTAGATTTTGAAGGTTGCGAAACTTTCCCTTCCGAGATTAATTTTGGAGCCGGAATTTCTTCTGGCATAGTAGCTAATCCATTTAAAGAAGGGATCAATACTTCAGATTTTGTATTCCAGGTGGATAAAGTAGCTGGAGCGGATTTCTTTGCAGGTGTTCAAAATAATTTCCCTGAACCTTTTGACTTAAATGCTACCCCTACATTCAAAATGAAAGTCTACGCTACCAAACCTAATGTTGTATTTCGTTTTGAAGTGGCGCAAGATTCCCCAGATGTTGGAAACCCTGCTCCTGCATTCAGAACCATTGAAAATGCCAATGAGTGGGTTGAGTTAGAATTTGATTTTCCTAATTCACCAGCACCTACTGCGTATTTCAGGTTGGTTATAAAACCCGATAACGATGAAGTGGATGGTCCAATTACAGAAGATGGAACCTATTATATTGACGACATAATCCTTGAATAATTAAAAAATTGAACCAGTAAATAAATATTACATGACAGAGACCCCGTCGTGAGGGTCTCTGTCCTTCACAATAAACCGACATACAAAAATGATGAAACAAATGAATGCTACAATAAAAATCAGTCTATTATTCATCTTAACATTAGGGTTTATAGGCTGCGTTGATGAAAATCAGACCGTAACCACCTTAGATAATCTGGTGATGTCAGATGAATTTGATGCGCCGGGAGCCCCGAATCCTTCCATGTGGACATTCGATATTGGCACGGGCCAGGATGGTTGGGGTAATCAGGAATTACAATACTACACAGACCGGCCTGAGAATGTAAGGGTCGAGGACGGCATGCTGAAAATTATTGCAAGAAGAGAAAGCTTCAGTGGTTCACAATATACCTCAGCCAGAGTCATCACTTTAGGATTGTTCGAACAACTTTATGGTCGTTTTGAGGCCAGGATACAACTTCCCTGGGGACGAGGTCTGTGGCCGGCTTTTTGGCTTTTAGGGAATAATTGTGACACAGAAATATGGCCACAATGTGGAGAGATAGATATTATGGAAAACAGAGGCCAGCAACCTACCATAATGGCCGGTAGTGTACATGGCCCCGGATACTCCGCAGGACAGGCTATAACAAAAGAATTTGAATTGTCCAATGATCGATTTGATACTGGTTTTCACATTTTTGGGATAGAATGGGGTCCGGATTACATAAACTTTTATGTTGACGATGTCTTATACAATCAAATTACTCCAGAAGATGCTGATGGGGAATGGGTTTTTGATGATCACCCTTTTTATATTTTGTTGAACGTGGCAGTGGGAGGTACGTTTGTTGGTCCTCCAGATAATAACACAGAATTTCCACAAACCATGCTGGTTGATTATGTCAGGATATATGAATAGTTTATTTAGGTAATGAAATGAATTTAGTCAATTCAAGCTATTCACCCGCATATTCAGGGTTAAAGCCAGCAATAATTTTTATGTTTAACGAATTTTTCCATTAACATTTAAAGAAATGCGCTAATATGAAATGGATGTTATGTGTAATTATCTCAATATTGCTGGCATTAATTACATCATGTAACCAAATGGAGCAAAAACAAAGAACGAATATTAAGCAGTTGACGGCTGAAGAGATTTTAGGTAACCCGGCATACCCAGCTATTTCTTATGGAGGATTTAGAAAAAAGACCCTCGAAGAGGCACCTGCAATAGAAGAGCTAAAAGAAGATATGGAAATATTGTATGCCATGGGTATACGAATCATCCGAACCTATAAAACGCAAAAAACGCCCCAGGTAAAACGTTTACTCCAAGCCATAAAAGAGTTGAAAACGGCAAATAAGGATTTTGAAATGTATGTGATGATGGGCATTTGGATTGATTGTGCAGGCGCTTTTACAGATTCACCGGATCACTCAAGGGAAGATGTAGAAGAGAATACTGCTGAGATTGAAGAAGCTATTCGATTAACCCAAAAGTATCCTGACATCGTCAAAGTACTTGCTGTTGGAAATGAAGCCATAGTAAAGTGGGCTGCTACTTATTTTGTGCAACCCGGAGTAATACTTAAGTGGGTAAAGCATTTGGTGAAGTTGCGTGAAGAGGGGGAATTACCAAAAGACATCTGGATTACAAGCTCAGACAACTTTGCTTCATGGGGTGGCGGAGGTTCTGAGTACCACGTAGATGAACTTAATGAATTGATTAGATCTGTGGATTATCTATCGATTCATACCTATCCAATGCATGACACACATTATAACCCTGTTTTTTGGGGGTTGGCTGAAGATGAGGAAAATCTCCCCCAAAAAGAGCAAATTGATCAAATAATGAATAGGGCATTAGCCTATGCCCAAAGCCAATATTCCAGTGTGAAGCAATACATGGATAGCGTTGGGGTATCAAAACCCATTCATATTGGTGAGACCGGGTGGGCAAGTCATGACTCTGATAATCATCATTATGGCAGGAATGGCTCTAAAGCAACGGATGAATACAAGGAAGCAGTCTACCATCAGCTAGTGCGTGAGTGGACGGATAATGAAGGAATATCCTGTTTTTATTTTGAAGCGTTTGACGAGCCCTGGAAGGATGCCAGAAATCCAGGAGGTTCCGAAAATCACTTTGGCTTGTTTACAGTGGATGGAAAGGCAAAATATGCACTCTGGCCCCTTGTTGATCAGGGAGTCTTTGAAGGACTATCCAGAGGAGAAAATTCAATAACAAAAACCTATAATGGCAATGAAGCACAATTATTGAAAGAGGTGAAGGCCCCTCCAGTGAAAGAATCATTATTAGTGAATTAAAGCAGAGCACTATGATCAAGCACCTAACCTTTTTATTTTTTGTACCTATTATATTTTCATGTTCGATGGACAATGCGCTACAACTTGAAGTATATGAGACTTCAGCTAGTGGGAATAAACTATCCAAAATAACGACGTTTAAATCTGGCAGGGAACCAATTTCCATTAAGCTTAAACCGGAATCTATGTTTCAGACGATAACTGGCTTTGGTGGTTCTTTCACTGAATCTTCGGCATATCTTCTGAATCAACTTGGTGCGGCTAACCGGAGGAAGATTATAGAGGCTTATTTCGGGAACCAAGGTGCCAGATATTCATTGACGCGTACCCACATTAACTCCTGCGATTTTTCATTGGGTCAGTATGCTTATGTGACTGATGATGATAAAGAATTGGGGACTTTTTCAATAGAAGAAGATAGCGATGACATCATACCTATGATAAAAGAGGCAATGGAAGTCTCCTCAGATGGGTTCAGGATAATCTCTTCACCCTGGACTGCACCTCCTTTTATGAAAGACAATAATGATTGGGTAGGAGGTAAACTGCTTCCGGAATATTACGACAGCTGGGCATTGTATTTTTCAAAATATATAGATGCCTACAAGGCTGAAGGTATTGACATTTGGGGGCTAACCGTAGAAAATGAGCCTTTGGGCAATGGGAATAACTGGGAGAGCATGCACTTTACCCCGGAAGAAATGACAAGTTTTGTACAGAATCATCTTGGCCCCAGGCTTGAGGCAGACAACAAAGCCGGTGTTAAAATTTTAGGTTATGACCAGAACAGGGAGCACCTCAAGGAATGGGTTGATGAAATGTACAAAGATGATGCTGCTGCAAAATATTTTCATGGTACTGCCATACATTGGTACGCCAGCACATTTGATTTTTTTCCTGAAGAATTACAATACGCTCATCTAAAAAAATCAAAAAAACACCTAATTCAATCCGAGGCATGCGTAGACGCTGAAGTGCCTAAATGGAAAGATGATGATTGGTATTGGCGTAAAGAAGCTACAGATTGGGGCTGGGAGTGGGCGCCTGAAGACCAAAAAGCCATGCATCCTAAATATGTGCCCACCTACAGATATGCCAGGGATATTATTGGGTGTCTTAATAACTGGGTCGATGGATGGATAGATTGGAACATGGTACTCGACAGACAAGGTGGCCCGAATTGGTTTAAGAATTGGTGTGTAGCTCCCGTTATCGTGGACATCGATAACGATGAGGTTTATATCACACCATTGTATTACACAATGGCTCATTTCAGCAAATACATTCGCCCCGGTGCCATAAGGATTGGATTTGAAAATACTGATGATGAATTAATGGTTACGGCAGCTAAAAATCCTGATGGGTCTGTTGTGGCGGTCGTATTTAATCAAACGGAAGAACCAAAAGGATATAATCTTTCGCTAAATGATCAAATAAAGGAATTATCAATTAGCCCTAAGGCTATTCAAACAATTTTAATACCGACTAACCCCTAATATTATGTCAAGTACCGCAGTTAAAAGTCATGTGCCTTTTGGGGCTAAAGTAGCCTTTGGAATGGGGATGTTTGCCAATCAGATGTTTCCGGCCGTCCTGGGAATTTTTATGGTGGTGCTTGTGCAGGATTTGGGATTCCCCGGTTGGATGTGGGGTGTTATATACTTCTTCCCAAGGGTTTTCGATTCTATAACAGACCCCATTATGGGCTTCATTTCTGATAATACCAAATCAAAGTGGGGAAGAAGAAAACAATATGTATTCTTCGGGGCTATCATTATGGGTATCGCTTTTGTTACTATGTGGCAGTTGTATCGTGAAAGTGGTGTTGATTACAACTTTGCCTATTTTCTGGGTTGGTCATTTTTGTTCTATCTGGGACTTACCATATTTAGTGTGCCTTACGTAGCCATAGGTTACGAAATGAGCGATGATTTCCATGAACGAACCAACATCATGGCAGTTGCTCAATGGGTGGGCCAATGGGCCTGGGTTATTGCCCCATGGTTTTGGGTAATTATGTATGATCAAGATATGTTCCCATCGGCAGAAGTAGCAACCAGACAGCTGGCCATTTGGGTAGGGCTAATTTGTATGCTCTTTGCCATGGTTCCGGCAATTTTTATCAAAAGCAGGTCAACAATCGATGAAGACTACTCACCTTTAACATTCGGAACAATTGGTAGAAGCTTAGGGGAAATTTTCCAGGGTTTTAAGCAGGCTTTTAAATTAAAACCATTTAGAAAGCTTTGCATTGCAACCTTCTTTATATTCAATGCTTTTAATACGATTGCAGCTTTTTCATTTTTTATAATAGTTTATTATCTGTTTAGTGGCGATGCAGAAAACGCTGGTTACTGGCCTACTTTATTTGGTAGCTTAGGAGCCCTTGTTACCACTTTTGTTGTTATCCCAATTGTTGCAAAAATGTCAAAAGTTTTGGGTAAGAAGCGTGCATTCTTAGTGTCTCAAAGCATTTCTATTTTGGGTTATCTCTCTCTATGGTTTTTATTTATTCCAGGCAAACCTTATATGTTCATCATTGCCCTTCCATTCCATTCTTTTGGTATAGGAAGTTTATTCGTTTTGATGATGTCGATGACTGCTGATGTCATTGACATGGATGAACTTAATACCGGATTGAGACGAGAAGGGATTTTTGGGGCAATTTATTGGTGGATGGTCAAATTTGGTTTTGCCATTGCAGGTGGATTAAGCGGTGTTATTCTTTCTGTAGTTGGATTCGAAGCTGAAATAGGACAACAAATGCCCGAAACGCTTACAGGGTTACGAATATTTTATTCCGGTGTGCCCATTTTTGGAACATTGATAGCCCTTGCAGTAATGTGGAATTATGATGTTACTGAAGAAAAAGCCAATGAAGTAAGGACAGAAATAGCACGAAGGAAAGCCACCAAGATGAGTACAGCAGCATTTATGCGGGATAAGCTCTATGCGTTGGATAAGAATTTTGTAAGCAAACCACTGATTGACTTAAGTAAATCAACCACAAGTGAGCTAAGGGTACTTTTTTCAAAGGCAGTTGATATGGGAGTGCATGGCTTGTGTTTCAGCCCTTATGGAGAAGGACAACAGGTGGGTGATGCACTTAGTAAGAAGCAGATAGAAAGGCGAATGGATATCATCACACCTACCACAAAATGGGTTCGTTCTTTTTCCTGCTCTGGTGGCAACGAACTTATCCCGGAGGTTGCCAATGAAAAAGGTTTGAAAACGATGGTTGGTGCGTGGATAAGTAACCACAAAGGGGGCAGTCAGGAAGAAATTGACGCGCTCGTGAAGCTTGCAAATAAAGGATGTGTAGATATAGCGGCAGTTGGGAATGAAGTACTTTTAAGGGAGGAACTGTCGGAAGAGGAGGTCATCAAGTATATCCGACAGGTGAGGGAATTATTGCCGCCAAACGTACAGATTGGTTATGTTGATGCCTACTATCAGTTTATTGAAAGGCCCGCCTTGGTAGAGGCCTGTGACCTGGTGCTTGCAAACCTTTACCCTTACTGGGAAGGAATCGATAATGATGGGGCTGGCTATAGTGTACAGCGCATGTATGAGTTGACAAAAAAGGCAGCCAAAGGCAAGAAAGTTATCATTTCAGAGACTGGTTGGCCAAGTGATGGAAAAGGCGTAGGGTCAGCAATACCTTCCGAAGAAAATGCCATGAAGTTCTTTATCAATATCCAAAAATGGTCTAATGAAGAAGATATTGAAATGTTCTACTTCTCTTCATTTGATGAGCCCTGGAAAGTTGCATACGAAGGTGAGGTGGGTGGTCATTGGGGCCTTTGGGATAAAGACGAAGAACTTAAATATGTAGCTTTGGAAAGTCAAAAAGTTTAATTTTTTCATATTTAAAGCAAAAATTAATATACATGTCATCATACAGAGCAGGTAAATTTCTTTCATTAGCTTCATTAGATTTTAGTGGTAAATCACTAGAAGACCTCAAAATGATGCTTAGACAATATTTGGAAGCCGGAGTCCATGGTTTTTGTTCCAGTATGTATCTGGAAGGCCAGAAGCCAGGTGATCAGCTTTCAGAAGCGCAAATAAGGAGAAGGCTTGAAATCATGAGGCCTTATTCATCCTGGATCCGGTCATTTTCTACAACTGACGGTAATGAGCTAATCCCGGTTATTGCAAAAGAACTGGGAATGAAAACGCTGGTTGGTGCCTGGCTGGGTAATGACTCAAAGATTAACAGAAAGGAGATTGACGGACTTATCAAATTGGAAAATGAGGGCTCTATTGATATTGCTGCCGTAGGTAATGAGGTGATGTATCGTAATGATTTAACCGAAGACGAACTCATTGAATTCTTGCGGGAGGTAAAAGGCCGGATCACGAATAATACACCAGTGGGTTATGTAGATGCATACTATGAGTTTGCCCATCGTCCTTCTATAACTGAATTATGTGATGTGATTTTGGCAAACTGTTATCCATTTTGGGAAAGCTGCCCACTGGAACATTCACTACTATACATGAAAGAGATGTACAGAAAGGCGGAGGCAGCAGGAAATGGTAAAAGGGTGATCATCACGGAGACAGGATGGCCAGACCAGGGCACACCATTAGGTGCTTCCATACCTTCTACAGAAAATGCCATCAAATATTTCATCAATGCCCAGCATTGGTCGAAAGAAGATAATATTGAGATGTTTTACTTCTCATCTTTTGATGAATCCTGGAAAGTAGGATCAGAAGGTGATGTAGGAGCTTACTGGGGGATATGGGATAAAGATGAAAACATGAAATTCACTTAAACAATAACCTAAAATATATACTGGTAGATACTTGGTTGATCATGACTAAAACTTTTCATATCAATTCAGTCCCGGCCTCATATGGCTGGGATTGTTTTTAATGGCTCTTCTCAAGGTGTCGAAAACTGGTTGAATAACAATTTCTAAATATATTTATGTTGAAGCTAAGCCCAAGATAAGTCTTGATTTCAAATTTCCTGAAGTTGATAATGTTCGGGTTTATCAATAATTATCTATAAATTAATCCATTAACCTAACCTAATATGGTCAACAAAAAAGCCTATACCATCCGGGTAGCCCTAATTGTAGCCCTGGGAGGATTTCTAATGGGATTTGACGCTTCCGTAATATCAGGGGTAGTTAAATTTATTGAGCCTCAATTTAACTTAACTAAGATACAACTAGGGTGGTCAGTAAGCTCCCTGACCTTAACAGCGACCCTGGCCATGATGGTTGCAGGCCCACTAAGTGACCGGTTTGGAAGAAAATTAATGCTTCAGATTTCTGCGGTATTATATGCTGTATCCGCCATTGCTTCTGCCCTGGCACCAACCTTTTTTTTATTGGTAATTGCCAGAATGATCGGAGGATTTGGAGTAGGTACATCTTTGATTTTAGCACCTATGTATATTGCTGAAATAGCTCCACCCGGCATGAGAGGCCGCATGGTTTCATTCAATCAATTGAATATCGTTATTGGAATTTCAGTAGCTTTTTTTACCAATTACCTCATCATAAAATTTGGAGAATCTGATGCTTCGTGGGCATTAGGTTTGAAATTTGCCGAAAATAACTGGCGGTGGATGCTAGGATTGGAAACTTTGCCGGCAGTACTTTATTTCTTCGGCATGTTAATAGTGCCTGAAAGTCCCAGATGGCAGGTTATGAAGGGAAATGTAGACCTTGCCAGGAAAACGTTCCTGAAAGTCGTGTCAGAGGAAGAAACAGTTAAACAGATTGCTGATGTGCAGCAAAGCCTGGCTGTTGATAAAACCAAGTCAAAAACTCCATTAAAGGAATTATTCAAACCTGCTTTACGGTTTGTATTAATTATCGGAATAGTGGTGGCCGTATTGCAACAAATAACAGGCATCAATTCTGTCTTTTTTTATGCCCCAATGATATTTGAACAATCTGGCATCGGCACCAATGCTTCTTTTATTCAGGCCATTTTTGTAGGATTGACTAATCTGGTATTCACTATCGTGGCCATTTTATTTATAGATAGGTGGGGAAGAAAACCATTACTTATTTACGGGGTATCCGGAATTGCTTTAGCCATGTTTTTGCTGGCCTATGGTTTCAACTCAGCATCCTATACCCTCACAAATGATTCCGTTAAAGCGTTACCACCTGCGCTTGATAGAAGCCTGCTGACATCTATGGTGGGAACGACTTATACAAATGATGTAACGTTCAAAATGGCGGTTAAAGCAGCATTGGGTGAGAAAGATGCCAAGAAGTTCCAATCTGATTTAATTACAGCTTCTATTGATATGAACCCAACGATAATCCTGGTAGGAATCATCGGATTCGTAGCTTCTTTTGCGGTATCCATCGGACCGGTTATGTGGGTTTTATTCTCTGAATTATTCCCAATGAAAGTTAGGGGGTTAGCTATATCATTTACGGGATTTATCAATTCGGCTTTCAGCTTCTTGGTCCAACTGGTTTTCCCGTGGGAGCTGGAGACCTTTGGGAGCAGCGTCACATTTTTACTTTATGGATTATTTGCACTGGCTGGATTGGTATTTATTTTGATACTGATTCCTGAGACAAAAGGCAAATCACTCGAAGATCTTGAAAAATTATTAGTAAAATAAAAGGATTTAATATGGAAACGATTTTTATAGGTTCCCAACATTTACAAAACAATATCGGGAGTATTTCCGGAAAATATGTAATGATCGAAGGGGAGAAATATTTTAAGATAACCAATTATCATCAGATGAGGCCTTTTTTTATGAGCCTGGTCAGTCATTCCGACCATTGGTTGTTTACTTCAAGTAATGGAGGCCTTACAGCCGGAAGAAAAAATTCAGAGCATGCACTTTTTCCTTACACTACAGATGATAAAATCACAGATTCAGCCGAGAATACAGGAGGAAAAACCTTAATTAGGATCCACAGTGATGATAAGCAATTGCTATGGGAACCCTTTTCCATACGGTATGAAGGTGCCTATGCATTTGAAAGAAATATTTACAAAAACGTATCCGGAAATAAAATCATCTTCGAAGAGATTAATCATGACTTAAAACTAAGTTTTAGCTATTCCTGGAAGTTTTCCGAACGGTATGGTTTTGTGAGGCAGAGTAATCTTTTAAACAGCAATAAAGATATAATAAAGGTTGAATTGTTGGATGGTATTCAAAATATTTTGCCAAGTGGCGTGAATAGCGCACTGCTCAGGGAAAGCAGTAACTTAACCAATGCTTACAAAAAGAGCGAACTAGAAAAAAGTTCCGGGCTTGGCTTGTTTATGCTGAGCGCTATGATTGTCGACCGGGCAGAACCTAGTGAAGCCCTTAAGACCACAACAGTATGGTCTTCTGGTATTGATCCAGCCAATATACTTTTATCGAACAGACAACTGGATGGTTTCCGGAAGGGGGGGAGTATCGAAACGGAACTGGATGTAAAAGCAGAGCCGGGCACATACTTTGTTCATTCAGTATTAACCCTGGAAGGAGGGCAAAGTCAAGAATGGTATATCGTTTCAGAATTAGACCAGGACCATGGTAAAGTAATTGAACTAACACAAAAGCTTGAGGAGAACCGTGAAACGTTAATTAAAGAACTGGTGAATGATATAGACATAGGCACAAATCAGTTGAGGAAACTTGTTGGTTTGGCTGACGGATTGCAAATGACCAACGATCAGCTAAGTTGTGGCAGGCACTTCGCTAATGTTTTATTCAACATCATGCGCGGCGGTATTTTTGATGACCAGTATAAGATTGATAAACATGACTTTGTGGATTACATCAATCAAAATAATCGCAATGTGCTATCTGAACATTCCCATTTTTTCAATGGATTAAATGATTCATTTTCTTATCAGGATTTAATTGAAAAAGCCAATAATCATGGTGATCCGGTTATCACCAGGTTGAGTTATGAGTATTTACCCCTAACATTTAGTAGAAGACATGGTGATCCAAGCCGGCCATGGAATCAGTTTTCCATAGAAACCAAGAAGGAAGATGGGTCTAAAAATAGATCGTATGAGGGTAATTGGCGGGATATCTTCCAAAACTGGGAAGCATTGTCCATGTCATTCCCTGGTTACCTGCCATCCATGATCACCAAATTTGTCAATGCCTCTACCATTGATGGTTATAATCCATACAGGATCACGCGTGAAGGTATTGATTGGGAAGTGATTGAACCGGATAATCCCTGGTCTTACATCGGTTATTGGGGAGACCATCAAATCATTTATTTACTAAAACTATTAGAGCTAGCTAAAGAACACTATCCTGAAAGGTTATATTCACTTTTATCACAGGAACATTTTGTCTATGCTAACGTGCCTTACAGGATTAAACCCTACGATGATATTGTGGCCAATCCACAAGACACTATTGTGTTTGATGAAGCACTGGAGCTAAAAATAGAGCAAAAGGTGGCTGTGTATGGAGGGGACGGCAAGTTGGTATATGACCTGAACGGGAATTTACTTCAAGCAAACCTGATGGAGAAGTTATTGGTAAGTATGTTGGCTAAAGTTTCAAACTTTATTCCTGAAGCGGGTATTTGGCTCAATACTCAACGGCCCGAATGGAATGATGCCAATAATGCATTGGTAGGTAACGGGGTTTCAATGGTCACCCTTTACTATCTGCGAAGGTTCGTATCATTTTTTATTGAATTATTTGATCATGCATCTGTTGAAAGCTATCAACTTCACACACCGGTTGCCAAAATGTTCCTGGCAATAAAGGATTTTCTAAAACAACATCAGAGGCTGTTAAATGATAAATTTTCTGATGAAAATAGAAAACTTTTTATTGAGCAACTGGGGCGCATAGGCGAGGAATATCGTAATGCCGCCTACCAATCGTTTGGAAATAAGAAAGAATCCATCAGCAGTGCTCAATTGATTGATCTGTTAAATATCACGCTGCAATACATTGATCATTCGATAAAAGCCAATAAGCGGGAAGATGAATTATATCATGCTTATAATCTCATTAACATTAAAGATGATCAGGCCTCCATCAGATATCTTTATGAGATGCTGGAGGGACAAGTGGCTGTATTGTCTTCAGGAATGCTTAATGCAGAAGAAAGTTTGAAGGTTTTGGATGCATTGAAGCGCAGTGCTATTTACAGGGAAGACCAATACAGCTACTTGCTTTACCCTGATCGTGAATTGCCTCGCTTCCTTCAGAAAAACAAGGTTCCAAATACATTTGTTGACCAATCCACATTGGCACAAAAGCTAATTGCAGAGGCAGATACCTCAGTAATAAGGAGGGATATTAAGGGTGACTATCATTTTAATGGCAACTTCCGAAATGCCAGTGACCTTAAAGCCGCCCTTGATCATTTAAAAGAAACAAGCTATCATGATATGACAACCAAGGAATATCAAGAGTTCCTCGATGTCTTTGAAGAAGTATTTGATCATCAATCATTTACCGGACGTTCTGGCACGTTCTATGGTTATGAAGGACTTGGCAGTATATACTGGCATATGGTCTCCAAGTTATTACTTGCTACCCAGGAAACAATAAAAGCCGCTAACCACGAAAAGGCTTCAGCGGATATCATTGGCCACCTGATTGAACACTACTATGAAATCAGGGCAGGGATAGGCATAAACAAATCACCAGAACTGTATGGCGCATTTCCTACCGACCCTTATTCACATACCCCGGGAAATAAAGGGGCACAACAACCGGGGATGACCGGCCAGGTAAAAGAAGATATCATCAATCGCTGGGCGGAGTTTGGTGTGGTAGTGCATGATGGTACCATACAATTTAATCCTACATTTCTCAATGATGCTGAATACCTTGGAGAGAATTCAACATTTGAATACTTTGATTTGCATGGTAACCAAAAAAAATTAGAATTGAATAATGGAGCACTTGCCTTTACTTATTGTCAGGTGCCTGTTATTTATAGAAAATCAGATAAATCATCCATAGAAGTTAAATTTATCACCGGAGCAGTCAATGAAATTGAGGCTTACACCTTACCAAAGGATCTCTCTGAAATGGTATTTAAACGCTCGGGTGATTTTGAGTTTATCAAGGTCAATATTCAACAATAGGAATTTGCAGTTGATCTTTTGAACCACAAAGGCAACGAAGTCACAAAGAATTAAAGAATAAGAACTTAGCGCCTTGGTGTCTTGGTGGCAAAATCTGAAAGTATACCGAATCATACCACTACATATTCTTCGATAAAACACAATTGATACTTGTACGTACAATATTAATAATAGTAATCATGCGTTTATTACTTGCAATCTGGTGAAATCACCTTATCAGTAGAATATTTATTCAAGTGATGATGGTGAGCACTTTTAGGCTGTAAAACAACGATAATTTTTAGCTCAAGAAAGGAAAGAAGAAAGATGCGTAATGTACACATATAAGAACCTTTTGATACCGTTGAATTTAACTTCCATAGACGATGCCGTAATAAACTATGCATCGATGGTAAGTAAAATGTCAGAATCTGAAAAAGCTTATTTCCTTCATGTGAAAAGGCCTTCAGAAGTACCTAAAGAGATACTGGAAGAGTATCCACAATTATTGAATCTTTCAAAGGAACACAGACTGAAGAAGATGCAAGAAAGTGTAGAATCTGGTTTTAGAGGTCATCCCGATACAGAAATAATTTTTGAAGTAAAAGAGGGTTACCCGTTAGAGGTTGTGTTAGGTGAAATTGTTGAGAAAGACATCGATTTGATTCTTGTAGGCAGAAAAAAAGACGCGGCAGAAACCAGGAGACTACCCGTAAATCTTACGCGCAAAGCCCCTTGTTCAGTCCTTATTATTCCTCAAGACTCTGATCATTTTATTGAAAGCATATTGGTACCGATTGATTTTTCTGAATTTTGTGCAAATGCTTTAGAGTTAGCTGTAAACCTGGCCATTGCTTATGATATCTCTGTTATTCACTGCCTTCATGTTTTCCGTCTGCCGATAGGTTATTATAAAACAGGGAAAAGCCAGGTAGAGTTTACTGAGATAATGAAGAAGAATGCCAGGGTGGATTATGAAAGGTTTATCAGAAATATTGATCTAAAAGGTGTTAAGCTTGAGCCCATTTTCATGATGCAAGAAAAACCTTATAAAGCAATCCAAAGCATGGTTGAAAAAAATGAAATCGATTTGATGGTATTGGGAGCAAGAGGAAGAAATGCCGGAGCTGGCCTTCTGTTGGGAAGTGTAACTGAAAATATTATTCAGAATGTTCAGGTGCCAATTTTTGCAGTGAAAAAGAAAGGGACTGGATTATCATTCCTTGAAGTCCTTTTGAAGTATTTATAAGGATATTAACCGTGTAATAGCGTAGCGTTAAACCATAAAAAGACTGAAATGAAACTAGTTGAAAAAATTTTAGTGCCGACCGATTTTCATGGCTCAGCAAATCGCTCAATAGATATGGCAATAGATATGGCCAAAAAGTTTAATTCAGAAATTGTTTTGCTTCATGTGCTTAAGGATAGTCCCGAGCTTCGAGAATTTGAAGATATTATTAAACAGGAGGTGGACAGACAATTTCAAACCATCCAGGCTAAAATTAGCGATAATGGCCTGACCAAAGTTTCACAGGTAATTGAGAATGGAACCAAGTTTGATAAAATCGTTCAAGTTGCTGAGGAACTGGATGTAAACCTAATACTTATGGGATCCGGTGAAAAGACAAGTGAAAAAAAATACAGACTTGGCACCACGACAAAAAGGGTAATTGAATTATCCACCAAACCTGTATGGGTCATGACTGAGCAGTCAACCCAGTCTGTTAAGACTATCGTCTGCCCGGTAGATTTTTCAGGGCCATCTCGTCGCGCGTTAAATAATGCCCTACACCTTTCGCGTTACTTTAAAGCAGAATTAAGGATAATGACGGTAAATGAATCGCTAAAAGACTTGCTGGATGGACTAGAAGTGAAGCTCAATAATAAATCAGATATTGTTTACAAAGAAATTGATAAGCAATTTGATAAATTTTTAGAGGCATTTGATTTTCATGATGTGATCTGGAGAAAAGAGATTCGTCCGGGTAAACCTCATGCTGAGATTTTAAAAGCCATAGAAGGTCGGGCAGATGAAACACTACTGGTTATGGGTACTACCGGAAAAACTGGCCTGAGCAGAATTCTGATAGGAAGTGTTACTGAGAAAGTCATTCGAGAATTGCCATGTTCTTTCGTCACTATGAAAGAGGAAGACATCATTGTTATTCGTCTGAATTCCGATTTACAGGACATAGAAACTCATTTTAAACAGGGCATTGAATTACTTGCTAATGGATTGCCTAAGGAAGCTTTAAGTCAGTTCAGAATGTGTTTAAGTATCAATGACCTGCATGCCGGAGCATGGGATGGTATGGCTACTGCTTATCGTAGGTTGCGTCGTGAAGAGGAAGCAGAAAACTGTGAAGCAAGTGCAAAAGAAATCCGTACCCGGATGGAAAATCAAAAAATAGAAGCTGAAATACGAGGTAAGCACTGGATGGTAAAAGGGGAATAAGTGCACAGAAGGTAAAGGTGATTGAAAAATTATATCCATAAAACCATGTCACCAAGATTATGACAGATCTCTTCACACAAATAAAAATCAATATAAATAAATCGATTTTCGTTAAGGACCCTGATTCCTCAGAGATAGGTAAACGGATAATATCCGGTAGCATTTCACTAATTGACAAAATTGGATTCGAAGCCTTTACAATTAAGAAGCTTGGGCATGAGATAGGGTCGCCAGAGAGCACCATATACAGGTATTTTGAGAACAAATACAAAATTTTACTTTACCTCAGTACCTGGTACCTTAGTTGGTTAGAGTATCGTTTGATTTTTGCCACTGCTAATATCACTTCACCCGATGAGAAGCTTAAAACAGCTATAAAATTATTATCAGAGCCTGTTAGTGAGGACACTGATTTCTTACACGTCAATGAAGTTATGCTAAACCGGTTAGTAATCCAACAGTCCTCAAAAATCTATCATACCCATGAGGTTAATGATGAAAATAAGGAAGGGCTGTTCGATATTTATAAGCGGTTAGTCCATCGTGTAGGTGAGATGGTTTTGTATGTAAATCCTAAGTTTCAGTATCCGCATATGTTGATCTCCTCAATAATTGAGGGAGCAAACAAACAACATTTTTTCGCTGCACATCTGTCATCTTTAATAGAAACAGAAATTGGTGAGCAGAATATATCGGATTTCTTTGTTCAATTGGCCTTTAAAACAATAAAATAATTATGGACGGAATATTAAATTTAAAAAAGTATTTATAAATTATTGATTTTAGCCTGGTAGCTGGTTTCATTTATAAAAGTTTACCGTTATGTCAGAATTCAAAAACCTAGACGTCTTAGCAGATCAACTCTATCAAGAGGGCATGGAGAAAGCCCAAAAAGAATCAGACCGGATACTTAGTGATGCCAAGAAGAGAGCCGAAGAGGAAATAAGTCAAGCAAAAAAAGAAGCAGAGCAGATTGTATCAGCAGCAAGGAAAGAAGCAGATAAATACCGGTCTACCGTGGAAAGCGAAATCCAACAAAAAGCCAGGCAAGCCAAAGAAGACCTGAAAAACCAAATTGGAACAATAATCCAGGCTAAAATTCTGGATAACCCGACTAGAGAAGTGCTTTCTGATCAGAATTTTGTGGAAAAACTAATTCTTTCAACCCTCGAAACCTGGAAGGACGGTGATGCACTTGAATTATCAATTTCCGAATCAATGAAAGAGATGGAAAAAGACCTGAAAGCAAAAATCCATAAAACACTACCTGGCCTGAAGATAACGCTAAATGTACACCATGATAGCGGATTTAAGATTGAAAACATTGAGAAAGGATATGTTTTATCTTTTACTGAAAATGATTTCAAAGCACTTTTCGAACCTTACCTAACGGAACGGGTACGGAAATTATTATTCGCTAAGGGGTCATGAAGTATTATTACCTGATACCATCACTAAATGAACTGAAGATAGATGACACATCCCTAGCCCAGGAGCAATTAGAGGATTCGGTTGATTTGATCTTTAGAAATCTTACCGATGAGGATTTAAAAGATTTGAAAGGCCTCTTTTATCCTAATGACAATCAAAACCTCCTCTTTATATTATTCCATGAATATCATGATTTTGAGATTCGAACCTTTAATAAGCCCTCGGCTATTCCTCTAGAAACCCTACAGAATTATCGTAGGGAAATGGCTACACTGCCAGATTATTTAATTAACTATCTGAGTGACCTGTCGGGCTCTTTCCCTTCTTTTTCATTGCGAAAGATGGAGCAGTCATTGAATTCGTACTTCTATGAATACCTTTTACAGCGAAATTCAACTTTTCTTAACACCTATTATTTCTGGAAGTATACATTGGATAAGACAATTGCTGAAGTTAACCTAAAGGCTTATCCTTTTATGCAGGCTAAAAATGATCAGGAAGAACCATTCTTTTCGGATATACGCACACTCCATAGCTTGACTGAGCCTTCTGAAATCGCAGCTCAGATCACACCTTTGATTGCATCCAATAATCTTGAAGCCATTGAGCTAAAGATCAATGGATACTACTGGGAATTTGCCAATTCCTGGCAGGAACCCTTCTCCAAAGAGCAGGTATTTGCATATATGGTTAAACTTCTTCGCCTCCATCGGTGGAATGGCTTCACCTCGAAAGGGGAATTAGCGAAAACCAAATTTGAAGAACTAATTACTGAATTAAAACAGAAAACATCATCTCCTAAAATGCCATTAATATGACCAAAGGAAAGGTAACAGGTATAATATCTAACCTCTTATTGATTGAAGTAGACGGAGCGGTTACACAAAATGAAATATGTCTTGTGGATGGAGGTAAGTGGCTTAAGGCAGAGGTTATACGTATTTATGGGAATATCGCATCTGCCCAGCTTTTTGAATCCAGCTCTTCCATTAAAATTGGTGCAGAGGTGCAATTCACAGGACAAATGCTGGAGGTTGAACTGGGGCCAGGTATTCTGTCCAGAAAATATGATGGGCTGCAGAATGATCTGGAAAAGATGAGCGGAACCTTTATCGAAATCGGTGAAAGTACAGATCCACTGAACGAGAACGAATACCTTTTCACACCACTTGCTAAAGAAACAGATATTGTGAAACCAGGAAGCTGGTTAGGCTTCGTGATGGAGAACAATATAGAGCACAAAATCATGGTGCCATTATCATTGAATGGATCATCTAAGGTGACTTGGTTAGCACCTGAAGAAAAGTATCGCGTGCATGATGTCATCGCCAGGCTAAAAGGTGGAGATGGTAAGACGCATGATGTTACCATGGTTCAGAAATGGCCAGTGAAAGTGCCATTTACTGGATATGTCGAAAAGCTGCGGCCCGGAAAAATCTTTCAGACCGGCATGCGGGTTATGGATACGCTGAATCCACTAATGGAAGGGGGTACCGGATATATCCCAGGACCTTTTGGAACAGGTAAAACGGTGCTTCAGCAAGCCATAGCTAAAAACAGTGAGGCAGAAATCCTGATTATTGTAGCTTGTGGCGAGCGTGCCAATGAAGTAGTGGAAATTTTCTCTGAGTTTCCAGAGCTTACCGACCCGGTTACGGGTGACAGACTCGATGCTAAAACCGCTATTGTTTGTAACACCTCCAACATGCCTGTAGCCGCGAGGGAAGCCTCTGTTTATGTGGGCATGACCCTGGCGGAATATTATCGTTGTATGGGGCACAAAGTGCTCTTGCTGGCAGATTCCACCTCGAGATGGGCACAGGCACTTAGAGAGATGTCCAACAGAATGGAGGAACTGCCGGGACAGGATGCTTTCCCTGTGGAGCTGCCTGCCACTATTGCCAACTTCTATAGTCGTGCTGGAATGGTCAAGTTGAATAATGGTGAATATGGCTCAGTGACATTTATTGGAACAATATCTCCTGCCGGAGGTAATTTTAAAGAGCCGGTCACTGAATCAACGAGTAAGGTTGCCCGCTGTTTTTACGCCTTGTCACAAAAGCGTGCTGATTCCAAGAGGTACCCAGCCATTGATCCTTTGATCTCCTATTCCAAATACATTGATTATCTGGAGTTTGAAAAATATAGCAACGAGTATATACAAAAAGGATGGGTAAAGGATATAAAAAGGGTCAAAGACATCCTGCGCATTGGACTGGAAGCAAGGGACCAGATCAATATTTTGGGGGATGACGCTGTACCGGTAGATTATCACGTCAATTTCTGGAAAAGTGAATTAATAGACTTTGGCATTATCCAGCAAAATTCCTTCGATCCAATCGATATGAGGACCGAAATGGGACGCCAGCGGTATATGCTCAACTTTGTTCTTGACATATGCTCGAGGGAGTTCCTTTTTGAAGACTTTGAAGAAGTTCGCGACTTTTTTAAGAACCTAATAAACCTTGTTACCCAAATGAATTTTTCCGAATTCGAGTCGGAAGCTTTCAAAGGCTACGAGGAAAAAGCCTATCAAACCGTAAAAGATAACACCACAATACATGAAAGCCAAAGCATTTCGTAAAACCTACACTCGAATCGACAGAATAACTAAAGCTACCTGTTTAGTAAAGGCGTCATCTGTTAGGTTTGGAGAGTTGGCATGGATAGAAGAGCGACCTGCTCAAGCCATCAGTGTCATGGGAGATTCTGTGACGCTACAGGTATTTGGCGGAACGGAAGGATTATCCACACATTCTCATATCATTTTCACCGGTAGCCCTCCTTCTCTTGCTGTGAGTGATTTACTGGCCGGGCGTTTTTTTGATGCCCTCGGCCAGCCGATTGATGGTGGCTCCACAGTTTCGGGAGAGGTGAGGCCTATCAAAGGGCCTGCCGTAAATCCTGTTAAGCGGTCCAAGCCAAATGTTTTACTCGCAACAGGTATTGCCGGGATTGACCTGAACAATACCCTTGTGACAGGGCAGAAAATTCCATTCTTTGCAGATCCTGATCAACCTTACAATCAAGTCATGGCTGAGGTAGCCCTCCGGGCTGAAGCGGACAAGATCGTACTGGGAGGTATGGGATTGTCCAATGATGATTTCTTGTTTTTTAAGAACACTTTTGAATCTGCCGGTGTGCTGGATAAAATTGTGTGTTTCATCAATACATCAGAAGACCCGCCACTGGAGAGGCTCTTGATTCCTGATATGGCATGTACGGCAGCCGAATATTTTGCTAATGATAAAAAACAAAAAGTTCTGCTGCTACTCACGGATATGACACTTTATGCGGATGCACTGGCTATCGTAGCCAATAAAATGGATCAGATCCCGTCTAAGGACAGTATGCCCGGATCGCTTTACAGTGACCTTGCCAGCATCTATGAAAAAGCAGTGCAATTTGAACATGGTGGATCCATCACTATGATTGCTGTCACAACATTGAATGAGGGGGATATTACACATGCTATACCTGATAATACCGGCTACATTACCGAAGGACAGCTCTATCTCAAGCATGACGCGGATATCGGGAAAGTGATTGTTGACCCCTTTAGAAGTTTATCCCGGTTGAAGCAAAATGTGATTGGGAAAAAAACCCGGGAAGATCATCCGCAGGTGATGAATTCACTCATCAGGCTTTATGCCGATGCCATGAATGCTAAAACCAAAAAAGAAAATGGGTTCGATCTCAATGAGTATGATGTTAGATGCCTGGATTTCTCTAAAGACTACGCCCTTCGACTCCTGGCCGTCGATATTAATATCACCGTTGATGAAATGCTGGATATAGGATGGGAGTTGCTGAAAACACATTTTGAGATATACGAGGTTGGCATCAAAGATGAATTCTTAGATAAATATTGGGAACCTGATACCGAGAAAACCGAATAGGGATGGCACTTAAGTTTCAATACAACAAAACCACCATTCAGGAGCTAAAAAAGCAGCTGTCTATTAGGGAAAAGGCATTACCAATTCTAAAGAATAAAGAAACTGCTCTTCGATTGGAAGTGAAAAAACGACAAAAACAGCTACTCAAGGCAGAAAAAGAAAAGGAAGATATACTTCAACAAATCGTGGAGCACACGGGCCTTTGGATAGAGTTTCCAAAGGTACTTTTTATCCAGGACCTGGAGGTTAGTGTGGAGCAGGTGATTGGTGTGAAAGTACCCAGGGTGAAAGATATCGAATTCAAACTGGCTGATTTTAGTTGGTGGAATTACCCAGGCTGGCTTCCCGCAGGTATTGCGCTGCTTAAAAATGCCACGGCATTAGATCTCAAAATAGATATTCTGCGAAAACAAATAGACCTGTTGGACAATGCCAGGAAAAAAACAACTCAGAAGGTGAATCTATATGAGAAAGTACAAATTCCTGAAATGGAACAGGCTACCATCAAAATCAAAAGATTTCTTGAAGACAAAGAGAATATCGCTAAGGCAGGTCAGAAAATTATGAAGAACCGACAATCAAAAAAAGTAGCACTTTGAAAACGGAATTCAGAAAATTAATATTATTGACACATGAGCAAAGGCGAAAGTCACTAACCGCTGCCATGCAGGAATTGGGTCTGCTGCATATAACGCATGAAGCAATGGATAGTTCTGAAGAGACCGAATCACTGATCCATGAGCGGAATCGCATCGATCGAATAATACGATTTGTAGAAAACGAAACTGAGCCAGTCCAAGATACACATAAGGTTCCATCCAATGGCGATGAAGAGAACCTGGTTGATTCATTAATGGATTTGGAGGAAAGAATCGAATCGACACGGCAGCAAATTGAAAAACTCAAAAAGCAGGAAGATAACATTGCTCCATGGGGTGATTATAACTACCGAAAGTTTGAGCCTCTGATCCAACAAGGATTAAATGTTTTCCTTTGTCGTGCCGATAGGAAGCAATTTGAGGAGCTGGATCGCTCAAGGGATGTTATTGAATTGATCAATTATAGTGGTTCAGAATATTACTTTGCGGTTATTACAAAGCAAGAGTCATATGATTTCAGTTTTGAGAGCTTTCCATTACCTAAAATCTCTTTGTCAGACATAAGGAAAGAGGTTCAGGAATCAAAGGGGACATTAAATAAATATAAAGCAGCGCTGCAGGATTATGTGCCTTATATTCTTCACCTTAAAGATTACAGGGATAAAATTGCTGATTCTACAGCCCTTGCTGAAACTGAGACCAAGTACGAAGAGCATTTTGAAGGGAAACTTATTTCTATTACCGCTTGGTTTCCGGTCTATCAGGAAAAAGCAATCATTCGGTTTCTGAAAAAAGAAAAGGTAGCCTGGCAAATAAGTAAGCCTAAGAAAGGGGAAAACGTACCCGTATTGCTTGAGAATACCAAATATTCCAATCTTTTTGAGCCCATAACCAGGATTTTTGAGCTGCCCAATTATTATGAAACCGACCCAACTCCATTTCTGGCAGTATTTTATCCGATCTTATTTGCCTACTGTTTAGGCGATGCGGGTTATGGTTTTGTGTTGATGGTAGCTGCGCTCGTTGGTTACTTCACCTTTCTTAAGAACAGCCAGAAAATGGCACTTCTGGGAATTATCCTTGGGGTGGTCACTATGGTTATGGGCTTGATTAAATCAGGTAGTCTTTTTGGAGTCATGTTATTACCAGATCATCCTGTCGGATGGATACGGAAATTATCAGAATGGGTGATCATACCTGATGACAGTTCCGTTGTCTTCAATGCTTTTAATGTCTCCCTTATGATTGGTGTCATACAAATAATCACCGGTAGTATATTAAAGATCTATAATAAGATCAAATTTGAGAGCTATCAGCATGCCATAGCCCCCTTCGGTAAGTTGCTAATTGTTATCAGCCTGATCTGGATTTTTCTGGCAGATATGCAGGAGATTAAGGAACTCAATATTTTAGGTGTATTAAGAGAGTATCTATTGATAATTGGGGTGCTTTTGGTTGTGTTTTTTCATGAACTTGATTCCCCAATTTTACATCGCATTGGAAAAGCATTCATGCCTTTGTTTTTCATTTTTACAGGAATTTTAGGGGATGTGTTATCTTATGTCAGACTTTTTGCCCTGGGATTGGCCTCTTCGGTATTAGGATTGGTAGTAAATCAAATCGGTATGCAGATTATAGAAGGAAGTGCCGTGGGCATTGTCATTGGGATAGTTTTCCTGCTTTTTGGGCACACGTTGAATTTTGGCATTGCTGCCCTAGGTTCTTTCGTGCATCCCTTAAGGTTGACCTTTGTCGAATTTTATGGAAATATCGGTTTCCAGGGCAAGGGTATAGCTTATCGACCTTTTAGTAAATCAAATAAAATCTTAAATTATTAATCAATATGGAATCAACACCTTTAATACTTGCATTTGTTGGAATCGGGCTTTTGGTTGGACTGACCGGATGCGGAAGCGCTATTGGTACAGCGGTAGCTGCAATGTCCTCAGTAGGTGCTTTAAAAAAGCGTCCTGACTCTTTTGGATCCTTTATTGTACTTAGTGCCCTTCCTGGAACGCAAGGGCTTTATGGTTTTGCAGGATTTTTTATTCTGCAGGATTTAATTTCCCCTGATATTAGCCTCCTACAAGGTGCAGGCGTACTGGGGGGCGGACTTGCTTTAGGGTTAGCAGGGCTGTTTTCCGGCATGTACCAGGGCAAGGTCTGTGCCAGCAGCATCGACAGCATTGGTTCAGGAAATGACATTTTTGGTAGAGCCATGATCATGGCTGTTTTTCCCGAGCTATATGCAATTATAGCTTTTGCATCATTATTCCTTATACGGGGATTATTAGGATAGATATTGAAGAGAGGGATTGAAATATCGGTCAAGTCTAAGCGTAGTGCGGGATTTCGAAGCGATTTATTATCCGTGGTCACACCAAACTTTAACAGATGTCAAAATGCTCAATATTAGCCGTTCACCCCGTATTACAATAAATCATGTAAGGAACGCTACGATAGAATCGTGGCAAAAGGAAAAGCAGGAAGCTGGCATTGATAGGGGTTTGTAACAAGCGCTTAAAACAGGCTTTTGCCATTATCCCAGAATTGTCATTAGACTTTCTATCACATGGTTAAATCACTTCAAATCAGACACTTA
>CAYSCZ010000033.1:0-33182 GCA_964429655.1 uncultured Roseivirgaceae bacterium | reverse complement strand
ACTTTGGGATACTTAATACACACCTCCTTTTTCAATCGTTTAGGACGCTATTGTTCTAAAACTATTTATCAACTCCTTGAACCTTTTTTTTTCTGGATCATCATCATAATGTCTAATTTCAAAATTAGGGAATGCGATTCCACTCTTCTCCAGGTTATAATTAAACAAATCTTTTACTCTTTCAATTATTGAGTCGATTACATCATTAGGATTTTTTATTAGATTATCATAATGAACTTTCAAAATATGCTGACTAAAAACATCATATTGATGGTTATAGAATTTTTTTAGGTAATATACCTGACCGGCAATCTGTTTATAAGGATTAAGATTTTTTAAATCATTATATTCTGGTGGTATAGTTGACCACCATGTATTAATATTTTCATAATGTTTTTTTCTGGCTTCAAGTATTGATTTGGCTACATCGGCTTCATTTCTTTCGATATAAATGAATAATACCTTTGGGATTGATTGGATAAACCTGTTAATATGATAAGCACCGAAAATGTTTTTAAAGACCATTGGACTATCGAATTCATGCTGAATATTTGAAAGCACTTTTCTAAGCATTTTCCAATTTATCTCACGCTCTATTTCTTTGTAGTTAAGTATTTCCTGAATAGTATTTTTCTTAAGCCAATATCTCCAGAAATACCCAAATTCATGTATATCCTGGATATTATCAGTTCTGGCATAGTCAGATTCAAATATGGAAATTTGATTATTTCTTATGATCTCATTAGAAAGTCTTACTCCATGAACAGGTGCCAAAAAAAACCTTGCTGCGATATTATTGATATAACCATTTTTTAATCCCTGACTGATTATCTGACTAATAATAGTAGTGCCAGACCTTGGCAATCCAAAAACAAAAAGAAAAGGATGATCTACACTAAATTCCTGATACTCGGAGATCTCTTTCTCATGCAGGTAATAGTTGAGCGCTCTTAGGAAATTTTCAGACTTCTCTTCTTTTTTATATCCGGCTTTCCTTTTAAGGTTCAAATCATTCAAGGACTCTTGACTTACATGATCCATCTTATTATTTCAAAAGCTTCTGCATAATTTTTCCTTATTTGTACACCTCTGGTCATTGCTAATCCCGTAATATATTGTTTACTTGTGTATCTTTTCCCTATTTGGGATTTAAAACACAAAATGGCTTCTGCTTTTTTTTCAACATGATGTTTTTCCAAATTGATAAAAGCAGTATTAGAAAACTGCAGATTGTTCCAGGGCATTTCATAGCCAAGCATAGATTTGAATTTAAATGCCCTTACACATTCATTGTATATAGTATTATGATCCTGATGTATGTCATGGCTGGATGGTGATAAAACTAAATCAGGATCTAATTCCCTATTCAATTTCACAAGTTCCTCTAATATTTCTTGCCGGAAATGAGGAAATTTTCTCACTGGAAAACTGAAATTAAAAATATTATCCTTGGGAATATCAAGCACTTCACAAGATTTCTTAACCTCCCTAAGTGTAATATCTTTGGGAAAACCCTCTGGTATGGATTCTTCTGCATTTGAAAATGTTGCATAAAAAATTTCCTTTCCCTCTTCATTATATTTTGAAATTGTCCCACCGCAACCTAATTCACAATCATCAGTATGAGGGCTTATTACAAGCACTTTATTAATCATAAATATTTTTTTAAGACCTCGCTAAGTTTGAGCGTTAATGTTGCGAAATCATATTTATCTATTTTCTGCTTATTGGAGTTTAAAGGGTGATTTTCCATTTTTTCATAAATTGAATCAACCAAATATTTTTCTATTTCCTGCTTCTTTGAATAATTAAACATTTTACCTGCCTCTGTTTCATTTAGTATTTTTGCAGCATCTCCATCTTCGTCGCCTAATCCTAATATAGGCACTCCCACCATCAAATACTCAAATATTTTTGTTGAGAGGCCAATTTTACTCAATTTACTTTTACCAATTATCATTAAAAGCAAATCTGCTGTTTGCATTAATTTTAGCGCGTCATGTCTTACTACATAAGGATGAAATATAACATCAATATTATATTTTGATATGGTTTCTTTAATTGCTTGTTCAGCATATCCATAAAATTCAAGACTTATTTTTAATTGAAGATCACATTCATTTTCAATAGTTTGAATTGCACTGAAAAAGTTTTCTGCGTATTGATGAGGCTTGAAGCTGCCCATGTATCTTATTATGAATTTGTTATTTGATTTTTCAACGTTACTACCTACATCAATATCTTCTTTATCAAAGCCATTGGTTATTTTTATTTCTTTGATAGGCGGTGTATTGTCATTAAAAAATCCGTTATTAACAACAGTAAGACTATCAGCACTTTCGAGCACTTTTTTCTCTAGTGCTTGGTTTATTTTCTTCGACCAACCTGAAGATTTAGCATAATCATAATAGTAAATATTTGTCCAGGGATCTCTAAAATCAGCTACCCATGAGAGTTTAGACCATTTCGATAATTTTAAGGCAATTAAATTCGTAGTAGGTGGCGGAGAGGTTGAAAAAATAATTTTTGGTTTATGTTTCTTGATAATTTTCTTTCCTTTTGGAATTGCAGTTATCTGCCAGAAGAGTTTAGCATCTGGTATAAAAAGGTTTAACCTGATCCAATTGTATATTCTTTTTTTTGGCGAGGTATTTTGAGATATAAAAGTGGAAGGATTCAATTGCTTTTTACTATTTGATTGGAATAAAAAAGTAGTAGGATCTAATGCTTTTGTTCTATAAACAACCAGGTCATTGAATTCATCAGGTATATTTTCTTCAAATTGCGAGGAAGCATTTTCGGTTGTAAGTATAATAGGGTCCCATCCTAGTCTTTTCAGATATTTAACGAATTTAGAAATTCTGTATACTCCGGTTCCGGAGAATGGGAACCAATAATAGGTGATTACTAAAATTTTATTGTTCAATTTTTGAAGATTCGGAATTTAAAGAAACTTAGCCTTTTTTCAGGATACAAATACTATTTTCTTAAGAAATTCTAAATAAGGATTACCCTACAATATGCGTATATGGATATTAGATGGAGAAATAAAGGGAGGTGTGATGAATTATTACTTGATTGCTCATTTATCACGTCCAAAAAAATAATAGTATAACTTAACTAGATCATTATATAGTCTGATATCTGATCCGTATTCATCATGGCTTTTACCAGGAGAGCTAATGTAATCATCAAGTTGTTTATGGCTTATGTCTAGTTTTTTGCAAACATATTCTTTATCCTCTTCGAGCTCTTCCAAAGTATTGTAGGGTATCGAGGTTAAATCATCCAAGGCCTCCTCTCTACTAATTTGATTGGTCATGATTAAGTTAGACAGGTGTAGTTTTCTTTTATCTATACCCCATTTTTCAGGCAAAATATATCCTTGATAGAAGCGTGTGAAAACGGACTCGTAGTGCTTATATGGATAAGGCTTGTAATCATATTTTTCTTTTAATATTTTTAATACCTCCTCTTTGCGGTAATCCACATAGTTAAGGGGCATTATTTTTTTAATTCTATGAATAAACTCATCTTCCAAAAAATTCCATAATGTATAGATTGGAAAACTTTTTATTTTTTTATTTCCATATTTTTTATTTATCGATTTAATATTTTTTCCATCTATTTTTTTCCATCTCCAACTTTTAGGTAAAGGAATTCCTTCAGTTGCGTAGTTTGTTCCGGTAAGCAGGTATTTTATATTATACTTTCTAGCTTGTCCATAATTGACTCCTATCAAAGCATTGTCATAGAGCAGCTCAATATCAATGACTTGTGCCTTAAGAAATGCATGCATTAGCTGTTTATATTCATTCCAATCTATCACATGGGTATATAAATCAACATCAAGTTTATTTACCAGGTTTGAAATATTGTGAGATGCCAATTCTGTGTCCCATCCATTGTCCATGTGGGTTGCAAGGGGTCTTAGTCCCCATTCATTTGCCAGATGCAAAAGATAAGAACTATCCAAACCTCCACTGATACCGATAACGCAATCATATTCTTTATTTCTTCCGGCTCTCTTAATATTGTTTACTAATTCATCAAGATTTGAACATGTTTTTTTTACTAGTTCAAAATTTTGAATAAAATCGCTACAATAATTACAAACTCCTTTTTCATCAAAGACAATGTCCTCAGCTGTAGTGTCCATAACGCACCTGCTACATGTCTTTAGTACATCTATATTATTCATCGCCAAATATTGATCTTAATTTCTCATACTTTGGATAGCTAACTAATACCGCACGGTGTTTTCCTTGAAATACAAAAAAACTACCTGCTGCAATTGCTGAGACTTTTACGTGTTTGTATATCTCGCTTAGGTGATCTAGATTACCCAATCCTCCGTGCACTATCATTGGTATATTTACGTTATCATAAATTAGCTTGAAAAGGTTAATATCAAAACCTTCCATTGTACCTTCCTTATCAACTGATGTTACTAAAACTTCTCCTGCACCTGCATTTTGAACATCCTTAATAAATTCAATTGCATCAATTTTAAGTGACTTTTTATTTTTATGGTCAAATACCTGGTATTTACCAAATAGGTTTTTTTTAGTATCTATGGATGAAATTATACTTTGGCTACCATAGTAAGCTGATAACTCTTCAATTATTGTCAGACTTTTTAATGAGGAGTTGTTTAAAGATATTTTTTCAATCCCAAGCTCAAAAATCTTTTTTGCCTGTTCTAGATTTCTAATTCCACCACCATAGGTTAATGGCATAAAACATTCGGATGCAATATTCTCAATCAAATTATAATTCGGTTCTACTGAGTTCTTAGTAGCTTGTATATCAAGGAAGATTAGTTCATCAACTTCTTTTTCATTAAATATTTTAATAACATTGAGTGGATCTCCGACATATTTTGGATTTTTAAACTGAATGGTTTTATATAATCCACCATCTTTATTTAGCAATATTGGAATTACTCTACACTTTAGCATGAAATGACTCCATGAGATTATTTAATAAGTGCATTCCAAATTTATGGCTTTTTTCAGGATGGAACTGAAATCCTATAACATTATCCCTGCTAAAGGAGGAAACGAACCTTGAACCATAAGGTGTTGTAGTAAGTATGTCTTCTTCATTTCTACAATCAACAAAATATGAATGAACAAAATAAAACCTGTTTTCTTTATCAGTGGATGAAAAAAGAGTTGTTTGTTTTTCAATGTTTATGATATTCCAGCCCATATGAGGAATTGGAAGTTCATTTTTTGCAAATTGAAACTTTTTCGTACTGGCATCAATATACCCTAAACCTTCAAGCGACCCTTCCTCACTTTTTTTTGTAAGTAATTGCATCCCTAAGCAAATCCCAATAATGGGGGTCTTTTCATGTAAAACTTTTTTATCCAGTACTTCTCTTAGTGCAAGTTTATTTAAATAGTTAATACCTGTATCAAAAGCCCCAACGCCTGGAAGAATTAGTAAACTTGCTTCATTAATTATTTCTGGCTGGTTTGTAATAATGGATTGATGTCCAATTTTTTTAAGCATATTTTTTATTGATCTGGAATTGCCCAGGCCATAATTAATGATAGCAATCATGTATAGTTGATTATATAGAAAGTTTTATTGAATTTGATACATTTAACTGAAAGATATTATCATTGAAGTTTCCTTTTAAATATTCCTCTAGGAAAATGATTCTTTATTTTAGCTAATATAATTAAATCCAAAACAAATCTTTTGGATGTTGTGCACAGCTGTGAAACTTATAAGTACCAATTTCGGAATGTGAAAATCAATCATATATAATAATTAGATAATTCCATAAAATTTTTTTTGTAATGGTTTTGAATTAAAAATTAATATGAAAATAAAAAGAAAAATTCCTAATAGATGTGTAAAAATTTCAAATTCTTCAACTAATTTTTATTTACGTTTTTGGCCAAATTCAAAGTATTTACATCAACTAAACCGATTTTTGTTTCAAACTAACTTAATAAATCTTTATTAAACTTTATTCATCTTTGTATATTAAGAAGCGATTGAAAACCTTGAAAAAACATAAATTAAGTGAAATCAATTTGCATTATTCCAGCAAGAGGTGGTTCTAGAAGAATACCTAGAAAAAATGTATTACTACTTAATGGAATACCCTTACTTGCTTACACAATTAGAAATGCAATTAAAGCGAATGTATTTGATACTATTATTGTATCATCAGAGGATGCAGAGATCAGGCAGTTAGCAATGGATGAAGGCATTGAAGTAGATATGAGACCAGATTCTATGGCTGGTGATAATATTACAAAAGTTAAGGTGGTTAAAGAATATCTTCAGCGTACAAAGGCACGGGAAGAATATGATATTGTAGCTGCCTTATTACCCACTTGCCCTTTTAGAACTTCAGAAGATATAAAAATACCATATAATAAGTTTATCAAACAGGATAAGTTTGATAGTTTAATCGGAGTGGTTGAATATGATTTTCCTATTCAATTGGCCCTGACACCATCTGGGGTAGATAGCATGGAAATGCTTGAAGAAGTTAATTATCAAACCACCAGGAGTCAAAATATTGAAAAAAGGTATCACCCGAATGGATCGATTTATCTTTCTAAGGTTGAAGCTTTTCTGAAAGCAGGAACTTTCTTCAAAAAAGAAATGATGATCTATGAAATGCCCGCAGAGAGATCATGGGACATTGATTACCCATGGCAGTGGGAGATAGCAGAAATGATTGCAAAAAGTAAAACCAAATGACTGATATATTAGAGAAAGTTAAAGGGCCAGTGATTCCATTACCGGTACCATTCACAGAAAACTACGAAGTTGACCATATAAGCTTAGCCAATTATGTCGATTACCTATGCAAAAATGGGATTAGAAATATAATGACAACCATTGGTACGAGTAGATTTAACCTACTGTCTTGGGAAGAATGCATGAAGGTCAATGAGATAGTGGTTAGTACGGCGAAAGGAAGAGCTAATACTATAGTTGCTAATCCAACTACTGGGGGTATTCAAATCGCTATGGAATTTGCTGCACACAGCAAGAATATAGGTGCTGATTTCTATTTATTATATTTTCCTGAAAGGCATTATGGAGAGGAGAATACTTTTTCATTTTTTGAAGAGGTAGCAGAATACGCGGATATCAACATTCTAATTCATGAAATGCCCTTGCGTAACGGACTGGGACCCGGGCAAGTTCAATATTCTATCGATTTGCTCAAACGGCTTATGAAGATAAAAAATATATGTGGTTTGAAAGAAGAAGCTCTTGATGTTGAATATTCAAATGAGGTTGTAAAACATTTAAGCAAACATTCAATAATAATTGGCGCAGGTGGTGGGATGAGTCGATTTTTGAATAGAGATTTTGAATTAGGGGCCAAGGCTTTTTTAGGGGGAATAGGAAACTTTGCTCCATATGTAGAGTTGAGTTTTTATAATCATATAATCTCCAATAGAAAAGACGAAGCAATTAAAATAGTCAAAGAGATTGAGGCTCCTTATTTTCAAAAAGTTGTACCCATTGGTTGGCATCCTTCCCTAAAGGCAGCCCTGGCATTAACAAAACACATGACAGGTACCGAACGCAAACCTATGAAACAAGTGGAAGACCAGGAGCTAGAAGTCATTAAGAGTTTACTCAAAGATAACGGATGGTTATGAATTTAAATAAAATCATCAAAATAAACAATAAGCATATCGGAGTTGGTCACAGGCCTTATATTATTGCAGAAATGGCATGTGCCCATGATGGTAGTTTTGAAAAAGCTGAACGCATTATTAATGCTGCTGCAGATTCAAATGCAGACTGCATCCAATTTCAATTTTTTGTAGCAAAAGAAACTGTAACCCCAAATCATGAAGCATTCCCACTGATCAATAAAATAGAATTTGATATTGAACGGTGGGCAAGCTTAAATCAAAAAGCATGTGAAAATGGTTTAGACGTCTTTGCCTGTACTTATGATTTACCATCTGTTGAAATTGCAATTAAGCTAAAAGTGGATGGTATAAAATTAAATTCTGCTGACTTAAGTAATCCTGAAGTGTTAAAGGCTGTTTCCGAATCAGAAATCCCTTTTACTTTGGGAACTGGAGCATCTACACTGGACGAGATTTCTGATGGAGTTTCATTCGCAATAAACAATGGTTCACAAAATATTATTCTAATGCATGGTGTTCAAAACTTTCCAACAGAAACCAAAGATTTAAATATTTCAAAAATTAAGTTGCTAAAGGAAAAGTTTCAAATCCCTGTTGGTTATGCTGATCATACTTCTGGTGACGATCCGTTTGGAAAAGTAGTTGACCTGGTGGCAGTCGGTTTAGGAGCAAATGTGTTGGAAAAACACATTACCATTGATAGAGGTGAAAAAGGTATTGATTATCAAGCAGCCCTCGAACCAGCAGAATTTAAAATATATGTAGAAACAATAAAAAGAGGTTGGCTTGCTTATGGAAAACCTGCAATAACAGATTTTAATGAAAGCGATCTTAAATATCGAAAGTTTCAAAAAAAGAGTATTGTAGCTATCAAGGATATTGAAAAAGATGAAACCATTACAAGAGATAAAGTAGCTTTTATTAGAAATATTGAACCCGGCATTCCACCAATAAAGTTTAGCAAGATTAATGGTAAAAATGCGACAAAAAGATTCAAAAAGTATGACAATATTTTAATGGATTATATTAAATGAACTTTAATAAAAATATAATTATCGGATCAAAAAAAATATCTCACAGTGATCCGGTTTTTATTATCGCAGAGGCAGGGGTAAATCATGGTGGTGATATTAATCTGGCCAAGCAACTTATTGATATTGCTAAGGATTCTGGAGCTGACGCCGTGAAGTTTCAGGCTTTTAGAACTGAACATTTAATTCTTAAAGATATCCGGAAGGCGCCATATCAGACTAAAACTACGGGTAAGAAAGAGTCTCAAACTGAGATGCTTAAAAAATTAGAAATAGCAGTTGAGCAATACAGGGGACTTAAAGAGTATTGCAAGAAGAAAGGTATTTTATTTTTAATTACTCCATTTGATCAGACGAGCTTGACAGAATTAGAGGAGATAGGCGTAGATGCATATAAAGTAGCTAGTACTGATACTACTAATCTTCCCTTTTTAAAGAAAATAGCCCAAACAAGAAAACCGATAATTCTTTCAACAGGAATGTGCTATTTGAACGAAGTGAAATTAGCGATGAAAGAGATTCAAAGATTTAATAAAGATGTTATTCTTTTACAATGTACGGCTAACTACCCTATAGAAGACAATGAGGCAAATCTCAAAGTCATAAATACATACATCGACACTTTTGATTGCATTGTTGGATATTCGGATCATTCAATTGGTCTTGGAGCATCTCCATTCGCAGTGCCAATGGGAGCTAGGGTAGTAGAAAAACATTTTACAATAAACAAATTAGCAGATGGGCCAGATCATTTAGCCTCACTTAATCCAGAGGAGCTAAAAGATTATGTGAAACTTATTCGCCAAGTTGAAAATTATTTAGGGTCAGAGATCAAATGCCCAACCAATTCAGAAGAGCAAACAAGAAAATCCCTACAAAAATGTCTGGTAGCTAAAAGAAAAATCAAAAAAGGTGATGTTTTTAGTGAAGAAAATCTTGTTGCAAAGCGCACTGGTGGAATAGGTATATCTCCAATTCATTATCAGGAGATTGTCGGAAAAATTGCAGGAAAAGACTTTGAAGAAGACGATATAATTTATGTCTAAAATATCAATAGTTGGTTCAGGAGGTCATTCTAGGTCAGTTATCGGTCTTATTCAAGATGCTGAATTACAAATAGAAGGTATTTATGATAAATCCTATAATCCAAAAAAAACCGAGGCTATCATGGGGCTGGCTATAAAAGGAACTTTAGAAGAGCTTCCTGAAACAAATCTATTGGTTCTTGCAGTTGGTAACAATTTATATCGTAATGAACTCTTTAACCGATATTTTGATAGAATTTTCCAGAAAAACATTTCTCACTCTTCAGCGATTCTTCAATATGGAGTAACTCTTGGATTGGCTAATTTAGTATTTCCCAGGTCTTTTATAAACGCGGAGGTCACTATAGGAGATAATAATATTATCAATACTGGTTGCATTATTGAACATGAAAGTACTATAGAGAATCACTGCCATATTAGTATAGGCAGTATTATAGCTGGAAGGGTATCAATTGGTGATAGATGTTTTATAGGAGCTGGTGTAATAATAAAAGATCAGATTAAAATTTGCTCGGATGTAATCGTTGGAGCTGGTTCTTTAGTAGTTAAAGATATTGACGAACCAGGAATATATGTTGGGAGCCCAGTAAATAAAATTACATGATTTACGTTTCAAGTAGTTGTGTTAAATCTAAATTTATTGAAGAGTCTATTGAAACATTGGTCGAAAATGGATTCAAGAATATTGAGCTTTCTGGAGGAACCAGGTTTAGTGATTCTATAGAGGATACTCTATTGAGATTAAAAAAAAAATATAATATCAATTTTTTAGCACATAACTATTTCCCTCCTCCTAAAAATGATTTTGTGCTAAATTTAGCATCCTTAGATCCAAAAATCAATCAATTAAGCTTGGATCATATTAAGAACTCAATAACCTTAAGCGATCGGTTAAATCTACCAAAATTTGCGTTCCATGCTGGATTTTTGATAAATATCCCGCTCAATAGAATCGGTAAGGAAATTGGAGCGCAGAAACTATTTGACAAAACTAAGGCTATAAAGAGTTTCACAAATAATGTAAAAAAATTACAATCGTTAACTGATAACGTTAGGATTTACATAGAAAATAATGTTTTATCAAAAAAAAATTATCAGCAGTTTCACCCGTACAACCCTTTTTTATTCACAGATCAAAAATCCTTTGAAGACCTAAGGACTTATCTATGTTTTACCCCATTGTTAGATGTTGCACACCTTAAAGTAAGTTGTCAAACACTAAAGCTTAATTTTCAGAAGCAATTAAAGTACTTTCTGGCCCTAACTGACTACGTACACATAAGCGACAATGATGGCTCATTGGATTCCAATGGACCTCTTATTACTACATCAGAACTTTACTCACTTTTAAGCTATTGCAATTTATCTCACAAAACCTACACTTTAGAGGTTTACAGTGGTATTGATGATTTGAAAATTAGTTATAACAATTTGGAAGAGCTGATTCATGCAAAATAGTATAAGTAAAATTGGCAGCACCTTAAGACAAGTCCTGCAGAAGATAAATGAGGAACCCGCAGGAATTGCATTTATAGTTGACTATGACGAAAAACTCTGTGGGGTTATTACTGATGGAGATTTTCGCAGGTTACTGCTTTCTGGGAAACGTCTGGATCAGATTATTTCAGAAGACGATCTAAACGATTTTGTCTTTGCAAGACAAGGAGAAAATCTTGATCAATTATTGGAAAAATCTAATCGAAAAGTAAGGGTAATCCCAATTGTAAATGATCGAAACGAAATTGTAAACTATTTCCGTTATGAACATCGAACTCATTTCACCCCTGTTGCTCAACCAATACTAAATGGAAATGAATTTAAATACCTGAGTGATGCATTATTATCTACGTGGATTTCTAGCAACGGTAAATATATTGATAAATTTGAATCCGAATTTTCTAACTACTGTAACACTAAGTATGGTGTTGCTACATCAAATGGAACTGTTGCAATCCACTTAGCATTAAAGGCTTTGGAAATTGGTCAGGGTGATGAAGTAATCATTCCAGATCTAACCTTTGGAGCAACAATCAATGCAGTGTTACATGCTAATGCCACACCCGTAATTGTTGATGTTGATCCAGTTTCCTGGACTATAAATCCCGACGAGATAAAAAAAGCAATTAATTCAAATACAAAAGCAATTATTCCAGTACACCTTTATGGGCAACCATGCGATATGGATTCAATATTAGCTTTGGCTTACAAGTATAATGTCAAGATAATAGAAGATGCCGCTGAAGCTCACGGTGCACTCTACAAAGGGAAACCAGTCGGATCGTTTGGTGATATTTCGTGTTTTTCTTTCTTTGCCAATAAAATAATTACTACTGGTGAGGGAGGAATGTGTTTGACAAATTCTGAACCTCTTAATCATAAAATGAAATTACTCCGTGACCATGGAATGAGTAAAACACATAAATATTGGCATGAAGAAGTAGGTTATAATTATAGAATGACAAATCTTCAAGCGGCTATTGGATGTGCCCAATTAGAACGTATTGATGAATTCATCAATAAACGAAAGCAATTAGAATTCCAGTATCGTTCAGAATTGAATTCTTTTGACTTCTTGGAATGGCAAAAGGATATACCTAATAATAGCCGGGTAATATGGCTAATTAGTACATTACTAAAAATAACTAATCGAAATCAGTTAATTGAAGAATTCAAAAATCATAATATAGATGTTAGGCCATTCTTTTATCCTTTAAGTCAGATGCCAGTGTTTGCCGAATATTCAAAATTACCTACCCCTGTTAGTTATAATCTTTCAAAACGAGGCGTAAATTTCCCAACCATTATTGATCAATTGGATTTTGGGACTATCAGAAATATTCTGTCAAAATTTTGTTTGAACGCTAATTAGTAAAAGACCTAATAACAGACTTCCAATTAATGGTGTCTTAAAATAACATAATGACAGAGAAAATTCTTTTCGATCTTACAAAGGAAGTTCAAAATAAGTTCAAGCCAGAGAGCCTGATTCATGAAGAAATTCACCTGTGGCCCATCATTAAAAATTCACTGAGAGATTCTTATTTAAGAAGCCTGAAAGTCAAATCTTTAAACAAGAAAAAAAAAATTAGTTTAATCAGTTTTCTACAATCTGTTTTAAACATTAAAAAATTACGTAGATCTCAATGTTGCTTTTTTACAGGATCTGGTTCAACTGTTGAGTTGGAAGATAATGTGGTTACCAACAGGATATGTGACCCTGTAATTCACTTTATATCTGAAAATTATAAATTAAGCCATACAAAAATTGTAATTGGTAAATTTAACGATAACCGAAAATCCATTTATCCTCATATTTTTTTTGATCTTAGGTACTTTATTAATCCAATAAAATATTTTTTAACAAAAAACGCTCTAAAGCAAAATATAAAATTTGACGAGATAGTAAACGAATTAGAGAAACAAACAGGTTTAGAGATTAAAAATTTATGTGTAGAATCGATATGTTATATTAAATCTGCAGAGTGGGCAGCCAAGTTTATACTAAAAAGAATTAATCCAAATTACTTGTTTTTTAATGGTTTTAATCAAAACAATCACTTTACATTTTTACATGTCTCTAAATCATTAAAAATTAAGACTATTGATATCCAGCATGGCAAACAGGGTATTTATCATTTAATGTATATAGGTTGGAATAAAGTACCAATTAATGGTTATACAACTTTACCAGATATTTTTTGGACATGGGGCGAATATTCTTTTAACTTAATAATGAGGGACAGAACAAATAAAATAAATCACATGCCAGTAATAATGGGTAATTTATGGCTTTTAAGCTGGCTTAATAATTTGAAAGAATACAACTTCCCGAAGCTAGAAAAATTAATTCTGCCATATGAAAAAGTAGTATTGTTTTCTTTGCAACAAGATATAGATGAACCTATTCCAGGTTTTTTTATTCAAATAATGAAATTAAATCCTCAAATATTATGGTTGCTTAGATTCCATCCGGAACAAAAAGATGGAATTGATAATGTTAAAAGAACTATTGATGTGAATAGACTAACTAATATAGAATTAAATTTAGCTTCCAATTTACCACTCTATGCTTTGCTGGCTAAGGCTGACTTTCATGTTACTAATTGGTCTACGGTTTGTTTAGAAGCATTAATTTTTAAGAAAAAAAGCTTGATTATCCATCCGAATGGGTTAGAGATATATAATTCATTTATTGAAAAAGGTCTTTTTGTTTCAATTCGTTCAAAAGAAGACTTTAACGAATTTTTCAATCATTTTGATGATTCCGCTATTCAAGAAAATGAATCCAATAATATTTTTAATGTTGATATGGAAAAAATCAAACTTAATTTTGAAAAGTATATTCTCTGACGGTTAAAATTTGAATTTGAAATACTTTTTAAGTCACTCAGACCTTAGTTACTTATACGTAATTTTTTACTTACAAGAATTGCAATATTATAAATTTCTCTGGACGGGTTCATAATGAGGGCATATAAAATGTATGCCAAACATAACGAAATGCTTTTTATCGCAATATTGATATATATATAAAATGAAAAATGACTAAATAATCCTTTTATAAAAAATAGAACGACTATAAAAAGTAGAAAATATAGATTTTTAATAGTAAAAGTATTAATATGAAAATACTTTTGTATTAAGATATACTGTGTGATATGCCTAACGAAATAAGAAAAAAGTGACGCTACAGCAGCTCCAACCATCCCGTATTTTGGAATTAGAAGAATATTTAAAACGAGATTTAACAAACTTATTAAAAATAAAATGTAGGTGTTTTTTCGATAGTGTTCAGACAATACCAATATAGGGCTATTAATTCCAAAACTACCATTCATCAGTTGAATGATTCCGATTAATACCACAATTACAGCTCCCTCACGATATATATCTCCATTCGGCATTAAATCATATATTTCTTGAACATTATAGTAAATCATAAAAAATATAAATGATGATATAATCATTTGGTTAATTGCTGCGGCCTTATTATGATCTTCTATTTTATCGAAGGTGCCGTTCTGAAAAAATTTAGTAATGATGGGCACAGAGATTTGACCAATGTATTTCTGAGGAATCAAAATTACTCTGGCAATAAAAATAGCAGTGGTGTAGATCGCAACCTCCTTAAGTCCTAAGTATTTAGCAATAATTAGTTTATCAATTTGTATATACAAGTTGCCACTAAATCCATCTAAAATCGAAAATAAACCAAAATTTAAAACTTTTCTTAGAAGTACTCCTGGTAGTAAAACGGGTTTTGAGAAATTGATTTTTTTTTTGTATACGATTGAGAATGTTAAACTCAACGTCATTAATACATAAATTACCAGTTGTGAGAATAAATATTCATAGAAGTCTAGGATACCATAACCTACTAGAACAATTATTAATAGATGTGAGGTTTTATAAATTATTTCTCTTATAAAATTAGGTGTTGAAATATCTAAGTAAGCACAGGAAATAGATTCTATAAATGCGAATAGTGCCATGGAAAATATCAAAGCTAAAATATAGATCAAATAAGTTTTAATATCAGGTATGCTTTCAGCGAAGAAAATTGTTAGCTGTTCCTGAAATACAAAAAAAGAGATTGATAGAGCAAGGAATGCAAATAAAGTCAACGTCAATAATGTAAGAATTATTGAGGTTTTTTCTTTTTCGTTGAATTTCGGTAAAAATTTTGTAATACTCTTTTGAGAGCCGAGCAGAACTAATGGTGAAGAAAAGGAAGAGATACTCACAAATGTTCGCCAAAGACCTATTTCATCCGGAGTCAAATATTTTGGCATTAGCACTACTACATTTAAAAAGCCAACCAATACGCCGGTATAAGCAAAGACAATACTCCAAAAACTCTGTCTAATGACTATACCCATCTATTTCTGGCGAAAATAAGGCCACAGTTCTCTGCCAACCACCCCAACAAACATCAGTATCAATATCACATTAAATATAGTAGTTATAACATTACCTGTTATGTATGATTTTGGTTCAAACCGGAACTTGATTGTGTGAATTCCATCAGGCACTTCTATGGCTCTTAACAGATAATTTACTCGATAAATAGGAACTTCCTCTCCATCTATCTCCGCTATCCAGCCTTTGGGGTAGTAGACCTCTGAAAATACCGCTAATGTTTTTCCGTTAGTAATATTTGCTTGATATGTAAGCAGATTGGGGTTTTTTTTTAATAGCTCAATATTTCCTGATCCCTCATATCTTGTTTCTATATCAAAATCATTTTGATTAATTAATGCTTCTTCTGTAACGTCTATAGCGTCAATTTTTTTAAAGACTTCATCAGGTGATTCTGATTTAATTACTCTCTTTATGGTCCATACGGCACCAAGGGCATCTGGATTTTCTATTACTGCATTTCTATTGTTTCCAGCTTTAATATATTTGGTATTAAGCATGTTTAATGTATTTAGATCTTTAAAATTTCGCTGGTTTTTTTGTAGCCGCTGGATTGCAGTTGACATTTCCGGTGAAATTTTTTCTGAGATCAAATCTTGATATCTACGCATTTTTGCCCCATGATAACCTCCAATTGATTCATGAAAATAGGATGTATTAGCTTCATTGAATGGGTTAATAAGGTTTAGTACCCTTTCTCCGGGTTTGCTTATTTTCAGTATGTATTTATCTGCTTCGGTGGCAACGACTTGTCTTGCTTTTCTTTTATCAACAAATAAGTCATCTTTAAGATATCTACTGCTTAAGATAAAAATATCAGAAAAACCTACTAAAGTTAAACCCAATATTAAAATTGTAGATTTAATTTTATCTTTCATCCAAAACCAAAGTAATGTACCTGTAAGTGTTGAGAAAATAATGACCCTTACTAAATCCTGGTTGTATAATGACCTCCTGTCGGACCTGAGAGCCTTAATAAACCAATCCGCATTTATCTGCTGATCAATAACACCCTGAAACTTTAAGAAATTTCCTATGATAAACAGCAACAAAGAGAAACCTATTGCTATTCCAAGTGAAATAAGGATTCTTTTTTTTATTCTATTCTTATTATCATCCTTAATTAATCGATCTAAGCCAATTGAACTTAGTGTTATTATACTAAAAATTGGAATTATCATAGTAAAGGTAACAGATCTAAATTTGTTGTATCCTGGCACATATTCAAATATTAGGTCGTTTACCATACTAAAATTTTTTCCCCAACTTAAAACAACACCAAGAATAATCATTGTCAATAACCATTTTCTGGTCAGTCTATCTGCATACATAATCCCTATAATGAATAAAAGGAAAACTGAGGAACCAACATAAAATGGCGCTGTTAGTGGTTGTTTACCCCAATAAGTTGGTATTGCTTTTAGTTGTTGACTCAATCGATTGCCGGAATAACCTGCATTTTTTAGTGCTTTACCCACTTCAGAATCTCGATCTAACGATTGTTGACTTGGGCCACCCATTATATTGGGATAAAACATAACTAATGGTTCGAATATGCTATTACTATACCGGAATGTATATTCTTTATCAAGCCCAGAATCATTATCAGCAACTTCTTTTAATACTCCTTTTCCTCTGGTGCTATAGTTTGAATATTCATAAGTGGTCCATAACTTTCCAAAATTTGCTCCTACCGCTATAATTACAGCTGTAATTAAGATTAGAGATGTTTTTATGAATGATGGAAATCTATTTTCTCCTATAACTTTAATTAATTCATATAAACAATAGGCTAAAATCATAATAAATAAGTAATAAGTTATTTGAGGATGGTTTGCCCTTATCTCCAATGCCAGGGCAAGGCCCAATAAACCTGCTCCTAAGGTCTTTTTTCCATCAAAGGCTATTTTTAATCCAGCCATCACCATTGGAACATAAGCAACAGACAGAATTTTTGTATTATGCCCCGCGATAATACTTATTAAATTGAATCCATTAAAACTAAAAAATACTGCACCTAAAAATGCTATCCATGGTTTTACTTTGAAGGTCATAAGCATTATGTAAAACGATAGGCACGCTAACCAAAAAATCTTTGGGGTTCCATGGAGTCCGATATTTAAGATATTTTGTATATCGTCTAAAAAATCTCCTTGGAATTGTGGAGCCAAAATAGGAATCCCACAAAACATACTGTAATTCCACAATGCCTGGTTTCCTGTTTTGTCTTCATAGTCCCTTATTTGCTTCACTCCTCCTGCATATTGCTTAACATCATGCTGGTCTAGCACTTTGCCCTCGAAAAACATAGGGTGAAATGCGATGATAACAATTATTATAAAACCAATAACAGGTAATAGATGGGGTTTTAAGAAATTCCAGGTGGTTGATATGAAATTCATCATGCAGTCTGTTTTATAGCGACCAAGATAAAAATTTATCAAGGTCTTTATTGTTATTATAAAAATTTATTGAAAGTCTTCCGCCTTCTGAATATTTTGTGATATGCAACCTTGCATCATTTTGTATTGGATCATGGAATGTCACAATCCCAGAGTTACCATGTTTATTCGATATAATATGGTTTGTGCTACTTCCGCTTGCCAAATATTTTCGAAGCCTTGAAATTCTTTCCAAGATATTTTCAACTGTCAGTTCATTAATAATTTTTAACCCTTCATATAAAGAAAGCACGGGGCCATATTTGCCATGGCCTGCCTCCAGGGAACTCAGATCATCTTTTATGTTACCATTCGAGAAATCAATGCTGTGCCAACCTGTATAAGGCTTAAAGAATTCTTTTAAGTTATTTGATACATAACCTATAGCAATGCCGTATCCAGCCATCAGCCATTTAAATCCACTGCAAAGAAAAATACAATTCACATCCAAATCTATTTTTATTGGAATGGCACCTAATCCTTGTGTGCCGTCCAGTATCAGTATTGTATCATATTTTTTACAAAGTTCAAAGGTGGTTTTAAGATCAACCTCATGTCCATCATAAGATTGGACCCAACTAACCGCCAATATTTTAGGACTGCTTTTTAGAGATGCCTCTAGTTTATTATAAAAATCATCCTCGCGCACATTTAAATATACAGTTGAAAAGCCATGAGTTTCCCATGGTAAGGATACTGACTCAAAATCGTTCTTCACTAAAATAACCGCTCTTTTAGGCAAATAGGCACATGCAATGTTCATGCCTGTGGAGACATCAGGCAGAAAGAAAATATCTCCTTTGTCTACTTCTAGCAATTTTGCTACCATCCTTCTTGATTCTTCATACTTTTGATCCCACACTTCGAATTTTGTAGGCCCATAGGTGCTCATATGCTCTAAAAAATCTTTTTGTGCACTAATGCCGCCTTTTGGCATGGCGCCAAAACGGGCTGTGTTTAGATAAGTACAACTTCTAACAAGTGGAAATCTATTCCTTACCTCTTCCCAGTCAATCATCAGAGCAGCCACAGTTTAATTGCCATTATACTAACTACAATAATCAAAAAATATCGTACCCATCGATCGCCTTTTTTTACAGACCAACGACTCATAAACCAACCGCCTAATGAATTTCCAACAGCTAATACCAAACCAAACAACCAGTTTATTTGGTCATTAATAATAAAAACAGTTATAGCCGAAACAGAATAAAATAATATAACAAAAACTTTTATACTGTTAGATTTCACCAAGTTGATATTATTAACATTGGTTAATGCGGCGAGGATTAAAAAACCAACACCCGCCTGAATAAAGCCTCCATATACACCAATAAAGAAAAATATTACAATGCTAATAATTCGGTCGTTGAGGTTGAGTTTTGCAATTGCATCATTATTTTCTCTGCTTGGTTTTGCTATAATGCTTATTAGGACAAGTATCATTACGACTGAAAGTATCCTGTTAAACCACCTATCAGAAACATCGATAGCCAAATGAGCTCCAATGATAGCTCCAATCAGCGCTGATATCCCCAGCCACAGTGCATATGGAAAAACTGAAACCCCTTTACTTCTGAAACCGGCCACCGAAAAAATATTTTGAGAAAATATGGCAATACGATTGGTAGCATTTGCAATGGGAGAGGGTAGACCCATAAAAATCAGCATGGGTAAAGTAATTAATGAGCCCCCACCAGCGACTGTATTAATAGCTCCCGCAATAAACCCTACCGTGATTATCATCATTGCCTCCGGTATGCTCATCGTGTATTACGCTTTATTCTTATAAATTCTAACATTAAGGTTGTCTTTGCATGCTTCAAGAAGCGTTTGTTGATTTTTATTTAGCAAGGGATGAACTTCATTAGGTGCTAACTCTGCTAAAGGAGTAATGGTAAATTTTCTATCAGGGATACCCGGATGCGGTACTTTTAAATCGTCAGTTGAGATGATCTCATTATGGTAGTATAAAATGTCAATATCAATAAGACGGCTACCCCATTTTACAATTCTTTCCCTGCCCATAACATTTTCAATCATCAAACATCTTTCTAATAAGTGAATTGGTTGCAATTCTGTATATATTTTAATGGATAGATTTAAAAAATCTGGTTGATTTTGGATACCCCAGGATGCAGATTCATAAATACTGGATGAGGAAATAATGTTTATGGGTTCCCTTTTTAATAAATATTGTGCTTTCACAAGATTATTCCACCTATCGCCTAAATTTCCTCCTAACAATAAATAAATTCCGTCCATAATTTTATGCGTCAAAAGTAATGATTATATCGTCCTATTTTGATAGTATTAGTTTTGTAAATTATTTATAAATATAAAAATGAGCTTTATTAAAATTGTCTTAGCAGTTATTGTTGGATTATTATTATTCACTTTAATATTTGTTGTTTTCCCATTTGTTGGTTTTGTATCTGTTACCACAAGTGACAAAGCCCCAGAAGTAAAAGAGAACTCCATACTAAAGCTGAATTTAAAAGGAGAACTAACCGAGCATATGCAATCCGACGACCCTTTCAAAGATGCTTTTCCTGCTTTTAGCGAAAATAAAGTTGAGTTATTATCACTCATTGAAGCCATTGAAAAAGCAGCCGAAGATGAAAAGATTAAAGGCATTTATCTTGAATCAATATTTCTTAATGGTGGGTTCTCCTCTTTTCAGGAAATCAGGAATGCGCTGGTAAAGTTTAAAGAATCAGGAAAATTTATCGTTGCTTATTCAGAATTTATGGACGAAAAGGCATACTATTTAAATTCTGTGGCAGATGAAATATTTTTAAATCCGGAAGGTTTTTTAGAGTTTAACGGATTAAGCACCAATGTAATGTTTATAAAGGGCAGCCTTGAGAAGCTTGGTGTTGAGCCAGAAATATTCAGGGTGGGCGATTTCAAAGGTGCTGTTGAGCCCTTGATGCGTACTGATCTCAGTGAGGAAAATGAGCTTCAAATCAACTCATTTTTAACTTCGATCTATGACTATTATTTGGAGAATGTTTCGGTGTCTATCGGTTTAGATATATCCAGACTTAGAACAATTTCCGACTCTATGAAAGTAAGAATTCCTCAGGATGCAGAAAGGTTAGGGCTGGTCACAAAATTAGCATACAGGGATGAGGTAATTTCTAACCTTAAGGAAAAACTGGAAGTTGATCCTGATAAGGATATTAATTACATAAGTTTTAATAAATACAATAAGTCTATTGATTATAAAAATGACAATTATAGTGCTGACCGGATTGCAGTAGTCATCGCTGAGGGGAGTATTACCACAGGGGAAGGCAACGAAGTGGAAACTGATGGCATCAAATCAGGGAAATATGAGAAAATATTCAGGAAAATAAGGGATAATGATCGAATAAAAGCTGTTGTATTGCGAATAAACTCACCGGGAGGAAGCCTAACAGCCTCAGATGTTTTGTGGAGGGAAATAATGTTAACCAAAGAAAAGGTACCTGTGATTGCTTCCATGTCTGATTTAGCGGCTTCCGGGGGTTATTATTTATCCATGGCCTGTGACACTATTGTGGCGTTACCAAATACAATTACAGGCTCTATAGGAATATTTGGTGTGTTTTTTAATGTTGAAGAACTTTTAGAAGACAAGCTGGGCATTACCCATGATGTTGTCAAGACCGGTGAGTTCTCGGATATCTTTAACCTCACCCGTCCACTAACAGCATATGAAAGGACAATAATCCAATCTGTCATTGATGAAGGATACGAGACCTTTACCACAAAAGCCTCAGAAGGGCGAAATATGCCACTGGATAAACTGAAAAACATTGCCGGTGGAAGGGTCTGGACAGGTGAACAGGCCAAAGAAAATGGCTTGGTGGATGTTTTGGGAGGATTTAATGATGCTGTAGAGTTAGCGGCAGATATGGCTGATCTGGAAGAATACCGATTGAAATACTATCCACAGCAAAAGTCATTTATTCAAGCTTTGCTTACACAATTTGAAGAAATGAGCATGGGGGATTTTGTTCAACAATATGAAATAGCTAAATATGTGGAGAAAATTAAATTTCTAAAAAGCCTGGAAGGTGTTCAGGCTTTGATGCCCTATATCATTGAGATTCAATAATATTATAAGTATGATACCGAGAAATAACTGGACAGCAGATGAAATCAGGAAAATCTATTTTACACCGGTACTGGACCTTGTTTACAGGTCCGCTACAGTGCATAGAGCTTACCACGATCCGTCTGAAGTTCAGGTTTGTACTTTGTTATCCGTTAAGACTGGTGGCTGTCCGGAGGATTGTGCGTACTGCCCACAAGCTGCCAGATACAGTGCTGATATAGATGTTCATAAATTATTAGATGTTGATGATGTGCTTACTAAGGCCCAGAATGCCAAAGTAAATGGCAGCACACGCTTTTGCATGGGAGCTGCCTGGAGATCTGTAAGGGATAATAAAGATTTCGACAAGGTGCTGGATATGGTCAGAGGCGTCAGTCAAATGGGGTTGGAAGTTTGTTGCACCTTAGGCATGTTGACGCCACAGCAGGCTGATAAATTAAAAGACGCCGGCCTTTATGCGTACAATCATAACCTTGACACCAGTGAAGACTATTATGATGAAATCATTTCCACCAGATCTTATGATGATCGGCTGGAAACGTTAAAAAATGTTCGTCATGCAAAGCTATCAGTGTGTTCAGGGGGAATAATAGGTATGGGTGAGTCAGATGAAGATAGGATACAAATGATCCTCACTCTAGCCACCCAGGAAGAGCACCCCGAGTCCGTACCGGTAAATGCGTTGGTGCCTGTTGCAGGCACTCCCTTAGAAAAACAGCCCAGGGTTTCTGTCTGGGAAATGATAAGAATGATTGCAACCGCTCGTATTACGATGCCAAATGCTATGGTTCGTTTATCAGCTGGTCGATTGTCAATGTCTTTTGAAGAACAGGCACTTTGCTTTTTGGCAGGTGCAAACTCTATTTTTGCAGGTGATAAGTTATTAACAACGCCTAATCCTGAAGAAGACCAGGATAAAGAGATGTTTCAGGTTTTAAACCTTAAACCAAGGGAAGCCTATAAAAACGATCAATTAATGAAAGTCTAGTTGTTCAAAGTATAAAATTTCTGCAGGGTGTTGAATCCCACGTGGGTTTAATGGCATTAGCAATATTGATCGTTGAAGTGATGGGATCATTTCAAGAATGATGAAACATGTATTGCAGATTGGATCAACTATTATTTTAATAAATAAATAAATAAAATTTTCTAAGGCAGGACTTAATTTTTAAAACAGACATATAGATCATCTCCTATCATTAAACCAAATTTAAATACCTCCTCCTTTGAGAATTCATCGTAATAACTCACTTGTTCAGCAAGAAATCCGGCCGATTTTAGTCTTAAAATATAATCCCTTCCATATTTCCGTTGATGATCATCTTGTCCATATGCCATTTCTCTTTCAACAGGGTCAATGATCGCCTGGTCTTCATATGTTTTTTCCATTGCGCTGTATACCGGCACGTTTAAGATAGCCCATCCACCAGGTTTTAATATTCTGTAAATCTCCTTCATTGCCAGGATATCATCGTCTACATGCTCCAACACATGATTACAAAAACATACATCGAATGAATCATCATCAAAAGGTATCTGATGAATGTCCATTTTAACATCCGCCCATGGAGACTCAAGGTCTCCTGTGGTATAATCCAGGTTGCTTAGTTTTTTAAATCGCTTCATAAAACACAGCTCCGGGGCTATATGAAGCATTTTTAATGGCTCCTTAAAAAATTCTGTTTTATAGGTTAAATAGAGCCAGATAAGTCTGTGCCTTTCTAAGGACAGACAATTAGGGCATAACGCATTATCTCTGGGAATTCTTCCATAAGGCAGAAATTTTCTATACTTTTTTTTGCAAATATTACATTCGACATTGTTTCCGATATAAAATAGCGACACTACCTTCAAAAATACTGGACTGAATTGTTGAAGATATTTTCGAGGGATTTTTTTAATGATTAAGCCGATAAGTTTTTTCAATGTAAACCCTTATTTTGCTTTGTGAAATTATTAAGTGTTGAAATTGCTGATCAAGTATAGTCCAATTTATCTGATTTTTATGTGCTTTCTTGTCTTTGAGTCAAAATCCCAGGATGATCAATCCATTGAAAAATTTATACCAACAGATAACCTAACCTCAAAAAAAGATTATAACAAACCTAAATATCGCCCAAAAAATAAAAACCTCAGTTTCATCATCAAAAAAGACACTGAGGGTATTCTTTATGGTAATCTATGCGTAGTGGAACAAACCACCAAGATGGGGTTTCAATATACCTTGCAACCACAATCCGGCGGCAGTAAAACCGAGGTTGGAAGATTAATCAATAACTTTTTAGTAAAATTGAAATTAGTTTTCACCAAAACCCCATTTTGGAAAGCAATACTAAATAAAAGAATAAGGGATTGTAGAGTTAAAAGCGGTGATTTAGTAGGATAATAATGAACAGCATTAGTAAACCGGTCAGCTTCTCCAGAACAACCATTACCGAATTAATGATCCCATCTTATGCTAATTTCGGGGGCAAGATCCATGGAGGTATCCTTTTATCATTAATGGATAAAGTGGCTTATGCCTGTGCAAGTAAACATGCGGAGAACTATTGTGTTACCGTCTCTGTGGATGGTGTGGAATTTTTGCAACCGGTGGAAGTCGGAGAACTCGTGTCCCTGAAAGCTTCAGTAAATTATGTGGGGAGGACTTCACTTGTGGTCGGAATACATGTATCTGCTGAAAATGTTAAAAAAGGTATCGTTAAACACACCAATAACAGTTATTTTACCATGGTATCCAAAGGTGAAGATAACCGGCCTGCTACAGTTCCTGTCCTAGCGTTGGAATCCATGGATGACGTTCGAAGGTTTATAGAAACAATTAAAAGGAGGGAAATTAAAAAGGAAAGCAATCAAAAATTTCAGCATGAGGCTAAAGATTTTATAGTGGATGAAGATATTGAGTTACTTGAAAATGAAAGATGTAAACTCAAACTCAGGTAATTTATTGGATAAAATAGCGCACTCGAGCAAAGATGCAGCGTAGACATTAAAAAAAGTGATGATTTTATAAATGAAAAGGACTAAAGGCTTTGTAATTGGTGGAGGTATTATCGCAGTCATTTCTACGGCAATAATTCTTTTTCTTTACTTGTACGGTTCAAAGCATAGTCCTGCTGGTGTCGCTAAATTCAGTAATACAGACATAAGTGTAAGAATTGATTACCACCGACCTTATAAGAGGGGAAGAAAAATATTTGGAGGTCTTGTTCCTTATGACAAATACTGGCGAACCGGTGCGAATGATGCCACCGAAATAAACTTTGATGTCGATGTGATTTTTGGTGATAAATTACTTTCAAAGGGTAGATACAGACTATACACCATCCCGCATAAAAACTACTGGGAAATTATACTAAATGAAGCGTTGGGGCAATGGGGTTCAGACAAACCAGAGAAATCCCTGGATGTGGCTAAACTTGAAACACCTGTCATAAAAAATGACTTTAAAGAACAGTTTACTATTGATATCCGAGGCACAGAAAACGGAGTCAAAATAAAGTTTATGTGGGATAGTATAAAAGTAGAAATGCCATTATTGATTGCCGGGAATGATTAAAGTTGACCATGTAATACTATCTGATGATATAAAAGAGAATTTTTTTGTTTGTGATTTAAATAAATGTAAAGGGGCTTGCTGTGTTGAAGGCGATTTAGGCGCTCCGCTGGAGGAAGATGAATTAGATAAGATTGATGAGAATTATAAGAACACTTTTGATTATTTACCCAAAAATCAAATGGATATCATTGAGAACGAAGGCGGTTATATTATTGATGAAGACGATGAATTTTCTACTAATACGGTAAATGGAAGGGAATGTGTCTTTGCATTTTATGATAATTCAGGCATACTCAAATGCGCCTTTGAAAAAGCATTTGAAGAAGGAAAATCTGATTTCAGAAAGCCAATTTCATGTCATCTTTATCCCATCCGTATTAGTGTTTACGAAGGGTTCGAATTTGTCAATTATGACCGTTGGCATATTTGTAATCCTGCCTGTAAACTTGGTAAATCACTAGGTGTGCCACTATATAGATTTTTGAGAGAGCCCCTTATAAGAAGATATGGAGTAACATGGTACAATAAGCTCTTAGAACTAATCGATTGATAAAAATCATTAGGCTTCCTCTTTTAGAATAAGCCAGCCAGTGATTTTAAATGTGTTAATTGATTTACCCATAACCCGTCCCTCTTATTACTTAATTTTATCATAGGTTAGCTTTTTTAAAATCAATCAATAAGTAAAATAAAATAGTATTAAATTATTGTTATTTATTTATTCATTAAATCGCTTTTATCTATAGCGGATAAAGATCAATCCACTGGCTAATTCTATTCTATCATTAAAAAATATCCATATTCTGTAAATGATTAAAGCATTAGTGATTCGAATCCATTAGCATTGGCTTCATAATGACTTAACATTCTTAATTAATACTTCAATTTACCTTAACCAGCTTTTCAATTAGACCTGCAGTTAACCGATTACTTTTGATCACTACAATTAATAAGAATAATAATTCAAAAATTACACCCATGACAAAAAGCTTACTCAAAGAAATGTTAGGGCGAATGAAATTAAAGTGGCTGATCCCATTTATTTTGTCATTCGCTTTTTTATTTAGTGCTAATGCTCAAACAGAAACATTCTGTAATACCCAGATTCAGGCATTTGGAGGTGATGCAGGTTCTGACATTTTTGTGTCAATATTTAATGTTGACGATCAGACAATGCGCGTGGAAATAGAATCTATAGATGATGATCCGGTTGACTTATTAGTATTACCAGCAGGAGCATGGAATCCTAGTAATGCCGGCATTTCTACACCGCCTGCAGAAGTTGAAGGTTCCCCGGGGGTTTTTGCTGGAGAATTCTTTTTTCCGGAAGGTGCCCCAGACACGGTAGAACTTTTCATTGAGTGGAGTAAAGTATCATTTCCTGGTAACTGGCGATCAACAACTCCGGGTGAATTGGATGCAGTGGACTTTAATGCGACATGTAATGCTGGAGGTTTTGATGATGGATTGTTAACAAACGGGGATTTTGAAAGTGGAACCGATTCATGGTTTACAAACTTTGGGGGAGGCACTCCAGAAGTCATAACAGAGGGGGAAAATAGCTTTTTCTTTGCAGATGTAGAAGTTCCCGGAGATGCTTTTGTTGTTAATCTAAGCCAGGTTTTAGCCCTTATCCAAGATGAAAATTATGTCCTATCATTTGAAGCATCTACATCAGCTGGTAATACTCGTACAATAATTGCTGGAATCGGTCTTAATGAACAGCCATTTACATCAAATACTCAAGAAATAGAATTAACAGAACAAACTCAGTCGTATACCATAGAGTTAAGTGCAACAGGATTTGGAGGAGATAATAGCAGGGTTCTTTTTGATATGGGAGCTGACGCAGGAGTTGTTGTGATTGATAATGTTTCCTTAAAAGTGAATGAGGGAGATGGTGAAGATCAAGTTGATCCTACATCGGCAGCTACTTCACCCACCGAAAATGCAAATGATGTTATATCGATTTACAGTGATGCCTTTACTGATGTCCCCAATCAAGGATTAAACTTATTCGGAGGTGCAGCTTTTGAAATAGTAGATCTTGGTGGTAATGAGGTTTTGAAATATACAATCGCTACAAATGCTTTTCAGGTAATAGAATTAGGAGCTGATAATCAAATAGATGCGGGTGCAGCTGGAATGACTAATTTTAGATTCGATGCCTGGATTTCCAACGCAGTTGGTGAATCTTCGTCATTTTTATTAAAAGTTGTTGATTTTGGAGCAACTACTACTGAAGCACAAATAATAATCAATCCTTCATCAAATCCTGCTATGGTTCAGGGACAATGGTTATCTTATGACTTCACATTAGATGAACTGTCAGCGCTTGGATTGGGGGGTATAAATAATATCCAACAAGTTGTTGTCGATGTTGCCAACACAGGTGAGATTTATTTGGATAATATATATTTTTACAATGCAGATGTCGGAGGAGGGGAAGTAGATTTTGATGTAACTGCCAGTAAAGATTTATTTGCTGATGCAAGGGTTTTAGCAAGTGGAGACGATGGAAGCGCAGATCATTACGCATCTGGAAATGATGATGACTTTGCTTCCTACGCTGTAGCTTCTTTTGCTTTTACAAAAAATGACTTTGATTTAACGCCTAATAGTATAATTACCGATGTTTCTCCATCGGCAGCCTATACATTGACGCATAATGACCGATCATTTACTGATGGAGATGAGGTTGAAATATTTATCACATTTGACCAATTCGATAATGATTTTTCCCCACTTACCTTCGATAATACGCTGGTAAATGGATTAAACAGTTCACAATTTTCTTCAGAACCGGTTTCATTAGGTGCTTTTCCTTATACGCCGGAAGCCGGAGGTTCCACTGATGAATTTACACTGGATTTCTCATCAGTAAAATCTGAGTTAATCAATGCTTTAAACAATGGTGAGGAATTCAATATTATAATAGCAGCTACAGATGCAGCTGACGACGTCACCTATTCAGGACTTAACAACTCATTTGATCCGGGTAATCCTAATCTTACACTCGATGTAGCGGTGGAAAACAGAGGATCAGTCGCTAAAGATTTATCTGCTGATGCCAGGGTTTTGGCCGATGGTGATGATGGAAGCGCTGACCACTATGCCTCAGGTAACGATGATAATTTTGGTTCATTTGCAGTCGCTTCGTTTGATATAGCAAAGTCAGATTTTGGTGCTGAAGAAACTAATACGGCATTAAGCTTCCTTTCTGCTACTTACACACTAACGCATAACGATCGGTCATTCACGGATGGTGATGAAGTTGAGATATTTATAACCTTTCAGCAATTTAACGATGACTACAGTGGCCTGACATATGACAATACATTAATCAATGGTCTTAATGTTTCGCAGTTTTCTTCTGCTCCCATTTCTCTTGGCGCATTTCCTTATACTCCCGAAGCTGGTGGGTCAACAGATGAGTTTACTTTAGACTTAAGTGCTGTTGAATCAGAGCTACTTAATGCCATTAATAACGGTCAGGAATTTAGTTTGATTATTGCTGCAACAGATGCAGCGGACGATGTAACTTATTCAGGATTGGATAATACGTTCGACCCGGGTAACCCTAATCTTGAACTGGAACTGGTTTGGAGCGAACCTGTTGGAGATGTTATTCCTGAACCAACTGAAGATGCATTTGATGTGATCTTTGATGATAACTTTGTATCAAATCCTTTAAATAACGGCTGGACACAGTTTAGTGCCGCTGGCGACTTTACCTGGTCTCATGATGTTGATAATTCCTGGGTTGCTCTCAACCCATTCAGTCAACCTGGTGATGGATGTAATGCCAATGACTACCTGATAAGTCCTGAGTTTAGTTTGACAAACCTGGAAGGAGTTGTTTTAACCATTAATTCCACAATACAATTTGGAAGCAGTAACCTGGACAATATTCTTGAGGTATTTTATTCCCAGAATTATGATCCTGAGATTGACGCAAACCCGGAATCATCTACGCTAATTAAATTAGGCGAAATCGAACCTCTTCCAGGTGGTAGTTCTAGAATTTCGGTAGATCCTTTTGTGTCAGGTGGATTAAATGGCTTAACCGGCGGTGCACGCATTTTCATAAGAAATTTTAATAACCCTGTAAATTCATGTGCAAGTTGGGCTGTGAATGATGTGAGCATTACCGCTAACTCCATCTCTTCTACAGCTGTTGTTTTCTCTGATTTTACTGTAAATACAAGGGAAGGCGCTGCACCAACAATCGATCTGGAATTAAATATTGTAAATGAATCTTCTGATAACGCAACAACCGCTGATGTGGTATTAGCCTCCGGTGAAGCAAGTGATGTAAGTGACTTTACAACCCAATCTATTACATTTGATGCAGGATCCTCAGTTACCCAAACGGTAACCATCACTATAAATGATGATGATTTGGATGAAGGAACCGAGAACTTAGTATTTGAATTACAAAACGTGTCAGGTGGTGACGGAGCCATTGCAGGCCCACCAACTTCTGTTACCCTGATTCTTGCAGATAATGATCAACCATCAAGAACAATTGCAGAAATTCAGGGTGAAGCTCAAATGTCACCTTTGGTTGATTCCGAAGTAAGTGTAACAGGTATCGTTACCGCAATTGATGATGATGATTTTTATATACAAAGTGCTACGCCTGATTCAAACCCTAATACTTCTGAAGCTTTATTTGTTTCAGCTTCGGGTGATGTGCCTGTATCTATAGGCGATGAAGTAACAGTCGTTGGATTGATTGAAGAAGGAGTCGGTGATCCTAACGAAAATACACGAACTCAAATTGGAGGCAATCCATTGGTCGTAGTAAACTCATCGGAAAATACCATACCTGATCCAACACTTGTTGGTAGAGGTGGTCGAATAGCACCAAGCGCATTTATCGATAGCGATCCATCCACTTTTGACCCGACTAAAGACGGTGCAGATTTTTGGGAGTCAATGGAAAACATGCTAGTGAAGGTTCAGGATCCTATGGCAGTAAGTCCTGTAGGTTTCTTTGACGTTTATGTGGTAGCTGACAATGGTGCCGATGCGACTGCCCTTTCTCCAAGAAATACTTTAGTCCTTAGTAAGGATGATTTCAACCCTGAAAAAATTGAGATAGCCCTTGGTTTCAACGATCTATTAGGATCAAGACCATCTGGCGCTGTGGAAGGAACGGTTCCGGGGTCAAAATTCTCTGATGTAACAGGTATTATAACTTATGACAGAGGTCAATATGAGTTGACGCCGACTGAAGATTTTACTTTAGTTGATGAGCCTGCGCTAGAGCCCGTGGTAACTGATCTGATGGGTAATGAAGATAAGCTTTCCATAGCTACTTACAATGTGTTAAACCTTGATCCTAACGATGATGCTGAAGATGATGATGTTGGTAATGGTAGATTTGTAACAATAGCAAATCAAATAATTAATAACCTTAATGCTCCAGACATCATTGGTTTACAAGAAATACAAGATAATACAGGCTCTGAAGGTCCTGACGGTGTTACATCAGCTGATGAAACCCTAGAACTATTGGTTACAGAAATAACCAACGCTGGAGGTCCTGATTATGAATGGATAGATAACACTTTCTTACTTGGTGAAGCTACCAGCGGTGGCGATCCAAACGGTAATATCAGGACCGCTTTCTTATACAATCCAGCGAGGGTGAGTAATGTAACCATCCCTAACGATGATGTGGCAGTAAGAACAATTTCTTCTCAAAACGAAGGTGATGCATTTGAGGGAGCCAGACTTCCTTTAGTGGCTGCATTCAGTTTCAGGGATACCGTTGTAACCATTCTTAACAATCACTTCTCCTCTAAGGGTGGCAGTGCACCAATTTATGGTCAGGAGCAGCCATTTATTGGAAGGCAGGAAGATTTAAGTGTTAATGGTAGTTTAGATGAAAGACAAAGACAATCGAGGGCAGTGCAGGATTATGTGGAAGCTTATATGTCTGACACGGATGGTGCTCCGATTGTAGTAATGGGAGATTTAAACGAATTTGATTTTGTTTCACCTGTCTTAGAGCTTGAAGAAAATGCAGATTTATTCAATTTAACCAAAAGACTTCCAGAGAATGAGCGATATACTTTCATCTTCCAGGGAAATTCACAGTCGTTGGATCATATTTTAGTTAGTTCCAATTTGATCATCAACGCTGAAACTCAAATTGTACACCTAAATCCTGAATTTGGTGATGACGATGAAATAGGAAGTGATCACGAACCTGTAGTTGCGCTTCTTGATTTAAGTGATTTAACACCATTGCCGGAGGCTTTGGGCCAGACAACAATAGTATCTCAGATATCTGCTTCTGAAGACGACGCTGAAGAATACTTTGGCGCACCGGAAAACGATGATTTCAGGCCTGATGGAAGTATGGATGTAGGAAGTAGTGATCTGGAATTAGGTTTTGAAGAAAATAACCCATTAAGAAATCGTCAAATTACTGGTTTAAGATTCAATGCATTAGACATTCCGAAAGGCGCAAGAATCATATCAGCTTCAGTACAATTTACTGTTGATAATACCAGTAAGAACCTGGACCCTGCTAATTACTTTATCAAGGTTGAAGACAGTGCGATGCCTGCTGCTTTTGCAGAAACAGATTTCGACATCACAAGCAGAAACTTTTTAAATGATTCTGTAGAATGGAATATTCCTGCCGGTTCATGGACTGCTGCCGGTGATGCTGGCCCCACAGAGAGAACCCCAGGTATTGGTTCACTAATACAGCGAATTGTTGATAAAGCAGAGTGGGTAGAGGGAGGTTCAATTGCTCTTTATTTTGAAGGGGAAGGTATCAGAGAGGCCGAATCATATGATGGTGATCCTTCCAGTGCACCTCAATTAATCGTTACTTACTTACCGGCTGTTATGGAAGAATATCAGATTTCTGCATCAGAAGACGACGCTGAAGAATATTTTGGTGCTCCTGAAAATGATGATTTCAGACCTAATGGTAGTATGGATGTGGGAAGTAGTGATATAGAATTAGGCTTTGAAGATAATAACCCGCTTAGAAACCGACAGATTTCCGGTTTGAGGTTTACAGGCGTTGAAATACCTCCAAGATCTGAGATAAAATCTGCATTTATTCAATTTACAGTCGATAACACTAGCAAAAACTTAGACCCTGCCAACTACTTCATAAAAATAGAAGATAACGTAGAAGCAGCTGCTTTTTCAGAAACTGATTTTGATATTACAAGTAGATCGTTTTTGAATGACTCAGTTGAATGGAATGTGCCGACTGGTTCGTGGACTGAAATAGGAGTTGCTGGCCCTGACGAAAGATCAGCTGACGTTAGCAGTTTAATACAACAAATAATCAATAAACCTGACTGGACAGGCGAAGGTGCTCTTGCATTATTCATTGAGGGTGAAGGAATTAGAGAAGCCGAATCTTATGATGGAGACCCTAACGGTGCCGCAAGAT
>CAYSCZ010000032.1:0-33266 GCA_964429655.1 uncultured Roseivirgaceae bacterium | reverse complement strand
TTTGAAGTGATTTAACCATGTAATAGAAAGTCTAATGACAATTCTGGGTTAAATGCCACTTTCATTTTTTTGCGATTTCTAAGCGTAGTCGTCAAATATTTCCGCCATTTTTTAACCTAATATTTTATTGCATAAAAAGACTTAATCTCTTTATTGTTAATTATAAAATTAAAGATAAAAATACTGATATATTAAATAAATGGGATTCAAGAAATGATCCAGATAGATTTGAATTATAATGTTCTCCTTTCCCTAAGTGGATATTTTACATTTGCAATCTTTACACCAAGTCAGGAAGTAAAAGTCAGAAGAATAATTCCAGCACCTTACCAATACCCCTATCCTTTTGGATTCGCTTGATGGCAGATAGATCAAGCAATGATCGGATGCTATTGACTTCTTTTAATTCAAATTCCCGATTTTTATAAATACAACGAACACCAATACAGGTTTTCAAGGTCGTAGCTTTAACCCTGGTGGTATGCAAACTATACCTTCCGGGATGAATGTGAATGTAGCGATCATTTTCAATGCTTTCCCTTAGTATCCAACTGGAACCATCCGAAATATTTCGCTCAATATACCCACTTTCTGATCTTAATTTCATGATGAACTCTTCTTCATAAAATAGTCTCTCCTTCATCAACTGATCTTTTAAATCTTCTGCAATCTCACCGGCAGATAGTTTACCTGTGTACAAATCCATCAATCCAGTTCCCAATGAAAGCAGACTTGATCTCAGACCTTCCGGCCCCTTGTTATAATTGTTTATGAAAGATTTTATAACTAGCAGGTGATGTTTTAATTGATTAAAATTAAATGGTTTATCAATGAAGTCTGAATACCAAATATCTTTATCCGAATTTTCAACCATTTTCAAGAAATTGTTGTCTTTAAAATATACTAATTATTACTATGCTTAAATCCACCATCCTTAGCCTGCTTTGTTCTGGACTGATTTGTTTTGTTTCCTGTATCGAAGATCCCTTACCAGATTTTGATAGAACAGATGTCTTGGGTTACAGACCCATCTATGCACAATCAGATGAGGTTCTCATAAAAATACAGCCCTCAAAACCCATAACCGAAGCAGGTAAAATTTATAGCTATGGTAACCTCTTACTCGTCAACCGTCCTCAGGAAGGTGTGCACGTAATTAACAACTCGAACCCGGCCAATCCAATTAATCTGTTCTTCTTAACCATTCCAGGAAATGACAACATCCTGGTGAAAGATAACTTACTCTATGCTGACAGCTACAGCGATCTCGTAGTGTTGGAGGTGGTAACGGATACAGTAAAAGAAGTAAATCGGATTAAAAACATTATCGAGTCGCTTTCAGATGAATTACCACCAGGAAATGACGTGTATTTTGATTGTGTAAAACCTGAACTTGGCGTTGTGGTTGCCTGGGAAAGTGCTATACTGAAAGATCCTGATTGCTACAAACCATAATTAAACCAACAATGAAAAAGATCCTGTTATTTTTTGTATTGATAACAATAGTCTCGTGTGAAGATGGAAACAGTGGGAATGATTTGTTTGGACCAGGAAACGGAGCTGTAGGTCAAGGCGGATCAACCGCAAGATTCGCACAATCAGGTGATTTCATCTACATCGTGGATGATAACAACTTAAAAACCATAAATGCGTCCGATGTAAGAAACCCAACTTTTGTGTCGGATATAAAAGTGATAAGTGGATTGGAAACCATTTATCCTTTTGGTGAATATCTATTTATGGGTAGCCGGTCTTCACTTCAGATCTATGACATATCCAATCCTGCATCTCCTGAATATATCTCAGATTTTGTTCATCAAATCGCTTGCGATCCGGTAGTTGTTATGGGAGATTATGCTTACGTTACCATCAGGGATGGACAGACCTGTAGTAATTTTGAAGTGAATGAATTGATAGTATTAGATATCTCAGATATTTTTGATCCTAAAGAGGTTCAATCCATACCCCACATCAATCCGAGAGGACTAGGTTTTTTTAAAGGTGACTTATTTGTCACAGAAGGAAACGCAGGTTTAAAAAGGTACCAGATTTCCATGCCGTGGAAACCAGAAATGATTACTTATTATCAAGACATCCGCTCAAATGACTTAATTGGATTGGAGGAAACTCTTATTATCACAGGTAGCGATGGAATTATTCAATACTCAACTGACCAAGAAGGCAATTTGATTTTCTTAAGTCAGCTTAATTGATTGAGCATGCTAAGAAAATTTTTGTTATTTTCAGTGGTGATGGCATCTATTATTCCTTCGATAAATGCCCAAAAAGACAGTTTAATTTTTATATTAAATGCCGGTATCGATGCCTCCCAGTTGATTAATCCCATAGATCCTTCCATTTTATTTACACTGGAGCATTCGATATATGGTAATTGGTTGACTGCAAAGCATGAGTTTGGTCCAACTGTATTTGTTTACTCTACGGGAATCAACAGGGAAGATAATATGGAGTTAATTCATGGGTTTAAGACAAAGCATGGATTAAGGGTTTACTTAAAAAGACATCATTTGGATGCTATACCCATTTTTATTGATCTAGATTTTCAATATGCTTCTTTGACTGTGAGGGATAGATATACCCTGGGCTATGGATGCACTGGTTTTCAGGACTGTCTTTATTTCAGGGATTTTACTGGGAACATAAAAACCAATTCATATGCCTATCAAGTCAGGTTTGGATTTCAATCAGAGTTGTTTAAAAAAGTGCTTATTGAGCCCAGTTTCGGCCTTGGAGTAAGGAGACTTGACTTGGTCCGCTCTTCTGTGGAGGGGGGACAGTTTGTAGAATTAAACAGGTTTTATGATGAAGATAAGTTTGGTGAAAATGATATTTATACCATAAGATTAAAGGTTATTTATACCATAATGCCATAATATCAACCTATAAAAAGAAAATCCCATCTTAGTAGATGGGACTTTACCGAATGCAGTATGTAATTTTTTTGTTGTACTTGAAACCCAGTTGATGGTTACAGATGTATAAAAACATCTCCAGGCTTTTTGTTTTGTCTCAATTTAATTTCTCTTTGAAGAAAACAGTGGCACATTACCATCTCGGCTCAGCAGCCTCTGGTTCAAACCTGACCGTTGTATCGTCAGGAAATTCATGAATCATCATAAAGATCATAGACTTCCTGATTGATTATTGGTTTTTATTTTTTTTATTAGTGATTTTTTGATCATTATTAAAATCTTTTTCTTCCCGAAAACTCCATGGCTTCACCCTTCCCAAAGCCATAACTAAATCCCAATACAACAAAACGGCTTCTAAACTGCCTGTTGTAGACAAAAAACTCCTCCTGATCGGCGATATTTTCTCTAACACGTGAAGCGAAGACATCCCGTATGCTAAGATTGATCACGCCTTTGCCTTTCATTATCTTTTTTCTAGCGCCTAGATTTGCAAAGATTACGTCATTGACCTTACCCTGAACGGTCTCATATTGTGATCGATAATGTCCGGTAATTTCAAAATCAATTGCCCAGGGCAGTTTAAATTTATTATTGATTTTGGTTGACCAGCGATTTGCATCGAAATCAAAAGAATTGCCTTCCAATGCACCTTGTCTTTTAAAATAGTTGAAATTGAAGTCTCCATTTATTGTCCACATTGCTATAGGGCTGTATTTGGTATTAATCTCCAAACCCGTCGTGTTGTTAGAGCCTACATTTACCGGTGTGGTTGTATTTACATTATCTTCAAAAATCGAGACTCTTTCAATTACATCGGTAGTATTTCTTCGATAAATTGAAACATTCAAGAAAGTCTTCCCCAGGGTGTAAATACCAGATAATTCATAAGAATCCGTAAATTCCGGAAGCAGTTCAGGATTACCAACACGTATCTGAAATGTGTTCCTTATATTGAAGAAAGGATTTAGGTCCCAAAGCCTGGGCCTATAGACTCGCCGTGAGTAACCTGCCTGTAGCGATAAATTATCATTAACTTTAAAAGAGGTATGACCACTTGGAAACAGATTAGTATAGTTTTGGTCATTTGATTCATCTTTATTCTTCAGGAGTGTATTTAATTCTGTATGTTCTGCACGTAGGCCCAACTTAATTCCCCATTTATCACCTTCGTAAGCTCCGGTTCCATAAACACCAAACACATCCTGATCATATTCAAAAATATTGGTCTGCCGGGGGTCTGATAGCCACACATCGTCAACAAAATCATTTACCGCAAAATCATTGCTTACACGCTGAGTGATAAGTTGTGCTCCTGTTTCAAATGAAAACTTATCCGATATTGGGTGGGCGTAATCAATTTTATAGGTATACTTGGCCTCCTGGAAATCTGTCCTTGTCTCCTGTAAAGCATCCGGTTCATCTCCTGTTATGGTTTCATTAGTAAAATCTGACGATTGATCTTTCCCAAAGAAGCTTCCCAATGCACTTACCAAAAGTGTGTGATCCTCATTTCCTCTAAACTCACTTTTATATTGTAGCTCATATTGGTATTTTGGATTGGTTGCTTCTGTCACCTCAGTTCGTTTCCATTCAGAAATTAAAGAATCTGTAGCATCAAGGCGTTGGAAGTTTGTATTAGAAGGCTGATCTTCGATTTCATAAGCAAAATTTCCGGAAACGGTTAGCACATTATTTTCATTAATATGATAGTCTGTTCCTAAAATTACATTGTAAAACTGTTCGTTTCGGAACTCTTCTCCATTAGTTAAAACCTTGCTTCCATTAATCAAATCCCGATTTATATTTTGAACATCGTTGGGTAATTCCCGATACCCAACACCCAACTGACTAAATAAATTAAAATTTTCCGTACGTCTGTTTAAGCTCAATCCAAAGCTATGATTATGTGGATTTCCAATGTTAAGCGTTAGAGAACCATTAGTTCCTCTACGGTCATCTTTTTTGATTACAATATTGATAATTCCTGATGTGCCCTCAGCATCATATTTTGCAGATGGATTGGTAATCACCTCAATTTTTTCAATCATATCCGCAGTGATGGTGCCAAGCGCATTACCACCTTCATCACTGGTCAAAACGGATGGTTTTCCATTGATTAATATTTGCACCCCAGAACTTCCGCGAAGACTTATTTCCCCCTCGATGTTCACATTTACAGAAGGAACATTATTTAAAACCTCTATTGCACTTGCCCCGGTGCTGCTCAGGTCTTTTCCTACATTAAAAACTCGCTTATCCAGTTTAAATTCTGTTTGAGATCGCTCAGCTCTTACCACCACTTCATCCATGACTTTATTATCAGGTAAAATAGGTATGCTCCCAAGATCTACAATACCATCTTTAATCGTTAGTTCATCAATGGTAAGCGTTTGATAACCAATGAACCGAACTTCAATATAAGTATCATTAGTTTTTTCGGTTTTAAAGTGAAAGTATCCTTCCAGATCGGTAGTTACTCCGGCAATGAGTTTTCTTGTGGATCGATCCGATAGCATAACTGTAGCGAATTCAATGGACTGGTTATCAGTAATATCAACAACTTTTCCTTTGATCTCGATAGGTCTACTTTGAGCGTCAAGTACTGAGGTATCTACAAGTGAAATGGTGATAAGAAATATTTTAAGGCTATTCTTCATTGACGGGTTTTTTGCTTTTGATTACGTCAAAATTGGTTGGAAATACAGGGTTGTCGGAAAGTAATCTGTTAACTGCAGAATCTAACCGTTGAACGATCGTTTTGTTCATTAAAGGGGTGAAGATGAAGTTTATCCAAAAGATTGAGCTGTTTACCTATGGAAAGGCCTCAAATATTTTTTCAGGATTAAATTTGAGTTTATGAAAGGCGCATTAGGGTCATATCGTGAGGTGTTATTTCAGGTGGTCTTACACATATTGGTGTTTATCTTTTATTCCTTTAACAGGGAGGACCCGCAAATTCATTTCTATCAAGTGGTTTTCTTCATTAATTACACTGTTGCAACACTTTTCATAAGCTATTTATTACTACCAAAATTCTTTTACGCTAAGCGATATTTACTTTTTTTAACCTTAACGCTTGCCGCATTCTTTGTGGTAATTGTAATTGAAGAGCTGGTCCTGGAACAAATCTATTTCCCTAACACAAGAAGGAGCAATTCTTTTTATGTCCTGTATACATTATTGGACTTTTTTCCCGTGATTGCCATACTGGCTGGATTTAAATTTGCCTGGGATGCATTGCATAAACAAAGGGAAGTTGAAGCACTTCAGTCCACCATTCAGGAAAGCGAATTGCAATTTTTAAAATCCCAGATCAATCCACACTTCTTGTTTAATAACCTCAATAATCTATACTCCTACTCCGTGGAAAACTCACCAAAAACACCAACCATCATCCTTGAATTAAGTGCTGTATTGCGGTATATGCTCTATGAGTGCAAAGAAAAATACGTCCTTTTAACCAAGGAAGTGGAGCAATTAAAAAATTTCACACAGTTGTATCAGCTACAAATTGAAGAAAGAGGTAAGGTGAATTTTAAATCCGACATAAAAAATCCTAATTGTAGGATTGCTCCTTTAATTTTAATCATATTTATTGAAAACGCTTTTAAACACAGTCAGGCAGGTCAGGCGGAAAACATATACATTAATATCGATGTGAACCTTTCAGCGGATGGGCATTTAAGTTTCTCTTGCGAAAACAATTACAAATCCATATCAAGTCCTGAAGATGCAAAAGGCATTGGCCTTGAGAATGTTAAAAAACGATTACTACTGATATACCCAGACGCCCATAAATTAGAAATTACTGAATCCGAAGATCAATTTAAAGTACATTTATCCATGGATTTAAATGGAGATAAGTAATGAATTGCATAATCATTGAAGATCAACCACCAGCGCAACGGATTCTTAAGCGCTACATTGATGATATTGGATCTTTAAAATTGATTGGAACATTTTCTGATACCATTCAGGCGATGGATACCCTAAGATCACAACAAATTGATCTTATTTTTTTGGACATCAATCTACCTAAAATGTCAGGGATTGATTTTTTAAAGTCCAATACAAATGCTCCCCATGTTATACTGACTACCGCCTACCCTGACTATGCATTAGAAAGCTATGAGTTTAATGTAATTGATTATTTACTCAAACCTTTTTCTTTTCAGCGGTTTGTTAAAGCAGTGACCAAAGTACCAGTTACTTCACTGCCTGGAAATATAAAGCCAGTAAATAAAGAAGAAGCCCATCCAAATGAAATATTCATTAGGTCAGGTTACGATCACATTAGAATAACCATTGATGAGATCATTTTCATTAAATCAGATGCTGATTACACGGAGATAATCATACCTAAAAGAAAATACCTGTCTGCCGAACCACTCCGGCACTGGTTGAAAGTGTTGGATGAAAATCAGTTTATCAGGGTACATAAATCTTACATTATCAATACTAATAAAATTGAAAAAATCGGCAGTAACAAAATACACCTCGTTGATCGCACGGAGATACCAATTGGCCGGGCTTTTAAAGAGTCTGTTATCGATCGGCTTATCCGGTAATGCATCATATGAGTCAGGTCTGTACATAGCTGTTTTCCCTGTCTTTTAGATAAATGTTAAGTGTAGGTAATAACCGATAGCTATGGGCTTATTTTATCTATTTTAGTAGTTGACATCAGCTGCGCCATGAAAATACACCATCTGAGAAATGCATCTTTTATACTGGAGTTCAAGCAACATCTTATACTTGTGGATCCTATGTTGGGCAGGGAAGGTACAGAACCCCCCTTCACCGTCTTTCGGCACAAACCTCAGAAGAACCCAATCGTACCGTTTCCCGAAGCCAGCAGGCCACTTTTAAATAAGGTCAATCATTGTTTAATCACTCATCAACATCCTGACCATCTTGATAAAGAAGGCACCAATCTTTTGCAATTACAAAAGACACCTATCACCTGCAGTAAGCTTGATGAAGAAGACCTGCGAAAAAAAGATCTAAATATAAATGTATCTATAAATTACTGGGAACGAAAAGAATGGTTAGATGGACACATAACCGGTATTCCGGCACTTCATGGATACGGCTTCATAGCCAAACCTATGGGCAATGTTATGGGCTTTTATCTTAAATTACCTGATATGCCAACAGTTTATATCAGTGCAGATACAGTGTATACAGAAGACGTTGAAAATATATTAAATGAACAAAAGCCTGATATATCTATACTTGCCTGTGGATGCGCTCAGTTAGACATTGGCCAACCATTACTGATGACTATGGAAGACATTATTAAATACATTAAACGATCTGAAGGCAAAATTATCGCCAACCACATGGAAGCCCTAAACCATTGCCCAACAACACGCTGGCAACTTAAGGAAAGATTAAGGGAAGAAGGTCTGCTGGAAAAAGTGCTAATTCCCGCAGATGAAGAATCTATAGATATGAAAAAAGAATTATATCTCAAATGATATTTTGCATAATCAAGATAAAGCATAATATCGAAAAAGGGTATTCATTTATAAAACGTTTTGAAGCCAAAAAGTTAAACAATAAGTATCAAGCTAATTTTAGTGGCAAGAATCCTATTAGGCTTGATATTCGTTGTTTTCTGCATTAATAAATTTGTCGGGTTTATGCCCGCTCCTGATTTTTCAGGCAGTGCATCCACCTTTATGCAAGGATTAGGTGCTTCAGTTTATTTATTTTCGTTGCTTGGTGTAATAGAAACAATTTCAGGAAAATTTATTTTCACCAACAAATCCCCTCGCTTAGCTGTGTTGATGCTTTTACCTGTTACCACAAATATTTTACTCTTCCATTTATTTATGGTTCCTGCCGGAGGAGCCCCCGGATATTTAGCCTTTATTTTGAATGCCTTCCTCATAGTCGCATACAAGCAAGATCTTGAATGTATACTTAAATAGATAATCAATAAATTAGCCGGTGAATAACACAACCATCGGCTTTTTTTTATGACCTATTCCTTATATTAGTGTTTTAATTGGAAGCCACTTGAAGGATGGACTTTTTCATGATTTTTATGTAGATGTAATCCTCCCTTTACCATTACCCGGTGTATTCACATACGCGCTTACTGAGGACCAAAAGATAAAAGCTAAGAAAGGTAGCCGTGTATTGGTTCCTTTTGGCAAGAAAAAAATTTACACCGGTGTGTTATTTGGTTTTCATGACCATAAACCCAGTGCACAATATGTAAAGCACGTAATAGATGTACTGGATGATGATAAACCATCTTTCACCACCCTTCAACTAGACCTTTTACAATGGATATCAGATTATTATGTTTCTACTTTTGGCGAAGCTTTATCGGCCGCAATGCCCAGAGGCATGAAGCTCTCCAGCGAATCGTATATTCAACTTAACCCTGAATACAATTTTTTGGACTATCCGCTCCTTGCTGTAAATGAAAAATATCTGATTGACCAGCTGTCAGACCACGACCAGGTATCCTATACTCAAATTACAAGTTCCTCTAAAGCGCTGATCCCCACCATTAAGCGTCTGCATCAGGATCGAAAAATTTTGACTTTTGAAAATATTAAGGAAAGGTACACGCCAAAAACCGAGAAAAGAGTGCGATTAGCAAAGGAATACACAGATGATAAAAACTTAAAAGCCCTTTTGGATGAATTGGAGAAAAGACCTAAGCAGTTGGAGGTGATTATGGCATACCTAAGGGAAGTAAATGTACTCAACAACAAACAATCCAATGAGGAAGGCCTATCCAAATCATCAATGGGAAAAAATATTTCTCCCTCATCTCTGGATACCCTAATAAAAAATCAAATCCTGGAATCTTTTACTGTTAATATTTCAAGAATAAACCCAACCAAATCAAAGGATCAAGACATCAAGTTGAATAAAACCCAGGAAGGGGTAAAAAATGAGATCAGCAGTCTATTTAAGGATAAAAATGTTGTTTTATTGCATGGTGTCACAGGTAGTGGCAAAACCAATATTTATATTGAATTCATCAGAAATACGCTTAATGAAAATAAACAGGTGCTCTACCTGGTGCCCGAGATTGTGCTGACAGTGCAACTCATCAACAGGCTGGGAAATGTTTTTGGTGAAAAGTTAGGCATATACCACTCCAGATATTCGGATAATGAACGCGTAGAAATCTGGAAACAACTGATAGATGGCAAAATAGAAATGGTTCTTGGTGTTCGCAGCAGCGTATTGCTTCCTTTTCGGAACCTGGGGCTCGTTATCATTGATGAAGAGCACGAGACGTCTTTTAAGCAATTTGAATCCCAACCTAAATATCATGCCCGTGATGTTGCAATTAAACTCGCCCAAATTCACCGCGCGAAAGTAATACTCGGAACGGCAACGCCTTCATTAGAGACTTATTATCATGCCAAAAAAGGTAAGTATGGTTTGGTAGGACTTTTTGACAGATATGATAATGCCAAAATGCCCAATATAGCACTAATTGACTTACTTAGAGCCCGTAAACTAAAGAAAATCAAAGGGAGCTTCAGCGATGAACTTCTTGAAGCTATTGAGGAAAACCTGGAAAAAAAAAGACAAGTCATCATATTTCAAAACAGAAGAGGCTATGCGCCTCAGATCATGTGTGAGGATTGTGGCTTCATTCATTATTGCCCCAATTGCAGCGTTAGCCTTACTTATCATCTAAAAATCAACCTTCTGAAATGCCATTATTGCGGGCATAGGCAATCGGTTCCTGACAGTTGCCCGGAGTGTGGATCGACCAAACTTAAAAGTATGGGGACAGGCACGGAAAAATTAGAAGAGGAACTGAAACTAATATTCCCGGGTGCTATCCTGCAAAGAATGGATTTGGACACCACCAGAAGAAAATTCGCTTTCCAGGAGATAATTGAAAAATTTGAACAAGGCGAAATTGATATACTGGTTGGAACACAAATTGTTACCAAAGGCCTGGATCTTGATAAGGTTAACCTTGTAGGTGTAATGGATGTGGACAGAATGCTTCATTTCCCTGACTTCAGGTCAAATGAACGATCATTTCAATTAATTACACAAGTGGCAGGGCGTGCAGGACGCCGAAAAGAGCAGGGAACCGTTATGGTTCAAACCAACACACCTAGAGAAAACATTTTTCGACAAATAAAGCATCATGACTATTTGCGGTTTTACCAGCAAGAACTGATGGAGCGTGAGCAGTTTCTTTATCCTCCATACAGAAGACTGATCAAAATTGAATTAAAGCATACGGATAGTAAGCTTGTGAAAGAAGCGGCACAATTTTTCAGAGCGTCAATTGCCAGAGGAATTGGTACCAAGAGAATTTATGGGCCGGTAGAGTCGTTAATTTTTAAAGTTAGAAACCAATTTATTATGGAAATCATGCTTAAAATTGAGCCGAATCTAAAATATCTGAAGATAACTAAAGAAGTGCTTGTTGCTACTAAGCTAAATTTTCAAAAGAATAGAGATTACAGACTACTTAGCATTACCATCGATGTTGATCCTTATTAAGAGCTGATGAGAGTAAGCTGGCCGGTATTATTTTTATGCTTGTTTATAATATCCTGTAATGAGTGCGATGATTGTGGTCCGCTAAGAAATGAACCGACATTTACATTAAAACTTTTCAGCATTGATAGTGTAGTAGTGTTACAGGACAGTATAGATAAGAATGATACCACAAGGCTTACCATTGACACGGTACTTATGGATATATCTGGTATGGTTGATCACTATCAGGATAGTCTTGATGCGCTTGATACACTTGAAGGTGATTTCAGCACGGATAGCCTTAGATTTCAAAATAAAATTGATTCATTAATCCTGGAAGATTCATTGTTTACTTTGGAAAGTAATGAGTTAGATACAATAAATATGAATTTGAATATTGTCATTAGTGAACTTCAGTCAGGCCTCTTCCCATTAGATCAGGTGGTTAACGCAGAAACCGGAAACACTAAACCTTTTGAGGAAGTGCAAACGGACTATCAAATTCCACTAAATATGAATGCTGATGTATCCAATTATGATTTATTCTTTAATAAACAGGTGTTCAATCTTCAAATTGGCTACGGTAGGTTGCAACGCCTTGATCAGGTTAGCCGGGTAAGGATAATAGCGGAAAACATCAGCATAATTTCTTTCGACCCAAAAATTGATAGCATAAGTGATCCGCCGATATGCGGTTCCAGTGATTGTTCCAGTGAAAATGAGGTTACCATTGAGATATATTTTTAGCTTTATACTGATACTTTGCATCTCTAAAACCACCGCGCAGGAGGCGGATACCCTTGAGGTGAAGGCGAAATTCATCTCAGGTATAAGCATATGGGTGGACTACCTGAAACTGGCTAGCTATGCCACAGATTTTGAAAAGAAAAATGAAGGTGGGGTAAATTTTATATTTAAAGAAAAAATCCAGCTTGGCTTGGAATTCGGTACAGGAAATATCAAACCCCAAAATTCGCTAAAAAATGTAGACTATACTGTGGAAGGCACCTACTACAGGTTTGGGGTAGATTATATAAAACAAATTAATCCTGATAGCAGACTAGGGCTTGGTTTAAGGTTTGGTCTATCAAATTTTGATGATCAGGGGGCTATAAGATTAACCAGTCCTTCAATGCTTTTTGATGATTTTAACGATCCCTTTGAGCGGATGTCATTGCGTGCTGATTGGCTGGAAGTTGTGCTCACAACTGAGTCACGGTTTATTGGCAATCTATACATAGGAGGCACTTTTCGTGTCAGAATGATGAATAGCTATGATGAACAAACACCCATAGATGTCTATACCATTCCTGGTTATGGCAGAACATTTGATAACTCCTTACCTGTCATAAACCTATTTTTGAAATATTTTATTTCCTTGTAAATCAGATATCCCAATCATCATTTAGAATGCTTATAGCATGATGTCCGGTTAGGTCAAACTGGCAAGGCACCACGGAAATGTAATTATTGGCGATGGCCCACTCATCATTATCTTCACCTTTATCATGATTAACAAAGTTACCGACCATCCAAAAATATTTCATACCCCTCGGGTCAACACGTTGATCAAAGTCCTCTTCCCACCTGGCATTTGCCTGCCGACATATTTTTATGCCTTTAATTGATTCATTTTGCTTGGGAGGGATATTTACATTTAATGCAATCCCTTTTGGTAAACCGTACTTTAAAGTTTGCTCAGCTATTTTCAGGATATGATCGTCCGCATGATTCATCTCTGCATCAGGATTATAGTCGCACAATGAATAACCGATAGCTGGCGTGCCTTCAATAGCTCCTTCAATGGCAGCAGACATTGTGCCTGAGTATAGAATGCTGATGGATGTATTACTTCCGTGATTTATTCCGCTAACCACCAAATCAAATTTGCGATCTTTTACAATATAGTGCTTGGCAAGCTTAACGCAATCGGCAGGTGTGCCACTGCATTCATAGGATTTAATACCATCAAAAAGATCTGTCTCGACCAGTCGAAGGGTGTCCCCAACAGTTATCGCATGACCCATGCCAGATTGAGGACTGTTTGGAGCCACTACAATCACTTCCCCAATCCCTTTCATCAGATTAATTAATTTCCTTATGCCGTTGGAGGTGATGCCGTCATCATTGCATACCAGAATAAGAGGTTTTTCCATTTAACGATTATATTAAAGAATTATAATAAGCCGTAATTCTAACAAGATCCCGAATATTATCAGTTTTTAACTTGTTTGATTTTATGAATTCTTTAACATTATTATGCTCCTTTCTCATGATCTCATATAAGTCTTTCTTTTTACCTCCATACCTTTGAATATTTCCTTTCTTGTCCAGGAAGTAATATGTATAACTCAGTGCCTGCCTGGTTCCTGACGGTAATGTTGAGTACGGTTGAAATTGCTGTATCACCTCTTCTACAATCTCTTCTTTACTAAGAAGTGTTAATTCTCCTTCATAAAGGACTTCAAAAATCAAAGGTGTTTTATAATTATAGTTTACATTATATGGTAAAGAATAAAATTGACGGTAGTTACTTACCGTTTCGTCAAAGATTTCGAAGTAAATTAGTTTTCGACTGCTGAAGGTGAGTATCCTGCCATCAGTTTTTAGCTGAACCGACTCACTTTGCATATTGTATTTTAGCCCACCGTGAATGGTATCGCTGTGGTTTGTAACCAGCCATCCCTCATGAAAAATTTGTGAAGGAAACTGCCCAAAACATATATTCAGACTAAAAAATAATATTGGCAGGATGAATAAACGTATCATTTACTGCTGTTTTCTTAATATCTCATGCCCCATTTTATCCCGTTTCGTTTCAAGGTATTTTTGATTATGGGGATTAGGGTTTATTTCCAGCGGTATATTTTCAACAATTTCTAATCCATAACCCTTAAGCGCAACACGTTTTTTAGGGTTATTTGTAATTAATTTTATTTTAGTCACATCCAGGCTACGCAGTATCTGTGCGCCAACGCCGTAGTCCCTTTGATCCATTTTAAAGCCTAATTTTTGGTTAGCTTCAACAGTATCCAAACCTTCTTCTTGTAATTTGTAAGCTTTCAATTTATTTATTAAACCAATACCGCGTCCCTCTTGGTTCATATAAAGCACAATTCCTTTGCCTTCTTTTTCCACCATCAACATGGCTTTATGGAGCTGGTTGCCACAATCGCATCGGAAAGAATGAAAAATATCACCTGTTACACATGAGCTATGTACCCTGACCATCACTGGATCGCCTTCTTTCCATTCACCTTTAACCAGTGCGATGTGAATGTCCCCTGTGTTTGTCTGCTTAAAAGCGTGTAACCTGAAATCACCGAAAGCTGTGGGCATGTTAACCTCAATGGGCTTTTCAATCAGACTTTCATGCTTTAGCCTGTATTCAATAAGATCTTTTATGCTTACCAGCTTTAAACCATGCTTATCTGCAATTTTTCTAAGGTTAGGAAGCCTGGCCATGCTACCATCGTCATCGAGTATCTCCACTAACACTCCTGCCGGATAAAAACCTGCTAACCTGGCTAAATCTATGGCGCCTTCGGTATGGCCGGTTCTCCTCAACACACCACCCTTTTTGGCTTTAAGCGGAAAAATATGGCCGGGTTTTCCAAAATCATCCTGTTTAGTACTTCTATCTACCAAAGCTTTTATCGTTTTGGCCCTGTCATGGGCAGATATTCCTGTGGAGGTGCCATAGCCCTTCAAATCGACGGATACGGTAAAGGGTGTTTCATGGAGGGCTGTATTTTTCCCAACCATTAAATCAAGGCCCAATTCTTCACACCTGTCTTCCAGCAGCGCAGCACATATTAATCCCCTACCTTCTTTCGACATGAAATTGATAATCTCAGGGGTAACCATTTCTGCTGCGCAAATAAAATCCCCTTCATTTTCACGGTATTCATCATCAACCACAATGACCACTCTACCTTTTTTTATGTCCTCTATGGCATGTTCGATAGGATCTAATAATTGTTTGTCATGCATTTATGAGTTGTTTTAAATATTAATCTTATTTAAGTGCCACAACACCTAAGGTTTTAGACACTTCCATGCTTATTTTTTTTAATTCTACTTGTTCTTTTATTAATTCATCAAGTTCAAACTCATCCTCACATATTCTGATTTTTTGACTGTTTTCTGATTCCATTTTTTGAAGTATGCGAAGTTTGAGTCTTAAAACATTGGTGTAAGCAGAGTTTTTAAGTATGTCATTTTCTTTGGGTATATAAATATGATACCTGTTTTCCCACAAATCACTGACACCATACTTCCTGGATTGTAAATCAACTGCTAGCTGCCTAATGTTTTGATCTTTATGATTAAGGAAGTAATTTCCTGTTAATATTTTTCCTTTCAAAAGTTCAGATTTATAAGCTTCTATGATTTGCCGATGAAGTGGGTTAATAAAGTCAATTTCTTCAAGCTCATTTAAAATATATTGAGATAGTGAAAGTTCATCCTCACCGCTTTTATCCATTATCTGGTCTCCATAATTAAGCAGTATTCTAATGCTTTCCCTTTCCTGAAGCTCAATCATACCTTCCGGGTTAAGACCAATCTTTTGCTTCTCTGGTGAAGGTGTTTCAACGCTATCTTTAATTATTTTGGCCTGGACATAGTCAGTTTTTTTGTAGTTTTTTATCAGGATTTTGTTCAACTCTGATACTAAAATATCTTCCTCCACCTCCAGCCGGATGCTACAATCCCTGACAAACATGGTTCTTTGGATCGCATCTGGTATTTTAGATATGCTTTGAATAATCTCTTTAATGGTCTCTGATTTTTTTACCGGATCATGTTTGCTGTCAGATAGTAATAGTTGGGTTTTAAAACTGATGAAATCCTGTTGATTCTCTGTAAAAAAGGATCTTAATGCAGAAACATTCATTTTTTTCGCATAGCTGTCAGGATCTTCATTTTCAGGTAATGCGATCACCCGAACATTAATACCCCCCTCCAAAATCATGTCAATACCCCTGAGCGAGGCTTTCATTCCCGCAGCATCCCCATCAAACACAACCGCGATGTTTTTGGTAAACCTCGAAATCAATTTTATCTGATCGGTAGTAAGTGATGTGCCGGAGGAAGCTACGACATTTTTTATTCCGGCCTGATGCAGCGAAATCACATCGGTGTAGCCCTCAACCAGATAGCAAAGGTCGTCATTACGTATATGCTGCTTTGACTGATAGATACCGTAAAGAACATTGCTCTTGGAGTAGAGCTCGGTTTCGGGTGAGTTGATATATTTTGGTAGATTCTTATTTTTAGTCAGGATCCTTCCACCGAAAGCGATGACTTTTCCTGTCTGGTTATGGATCGGAAAAATTATCCTTCCACGGAACCTGTCATAAATTTTACCTTGCTCGTTTTCAATAATGAGACCGCTTTTAAGAAGAATTTCCTGCGAGTAACCTTTTTTAAGTGATTGATTTTTAAAGCTTTCCCATTCGTTTAAGCTATATCCCAGCTCAAATGCTTTAATTATATCATCATTGAATCCTCGCTCTTTCAAGTAGGTTAAACCAATATTCTTACCTTCATCGGTATTTGTCAGATTGTAAATGAAATAATCTTTCGCCTCATTTAGCGCAATGAAAAGACTTTCCTTCAGGTCCTGATTCTTTTTTTCTTCATCTGTTGCCTCATTTTCTTCTATTGCTATACCATATTTCCCAGCTAAGTACCTTAAGGCTTCTGTATAACTTAAGCCATCTATCTCCATGATGAATGTGATGGCATCCCCGGATTTACCACAACCAAAACACTTGTAGAAGTTTTTTTGAGGGGAAACAGAAAATGAAGGGGTCTTTTCGTCATGAAAAGGGCAACAAGCCCACAAATCTTTTCCTTTTCTTTTTAGCGTAACAAAATCAGAGACTACTTCCTCGACATCCATGCGCGTTTTTATTTCATCAATGGTAGCCTTACTTATCATTTCAACAGAATATATTGACAAATAACAAAGCTAACTTATTTCCATTATTATTTGTTGTTAGTATAAGTTTACCAGTAATTTGTATTAATCTTTTACAGTGAATATGGTTTCCTCAGAAGAAAAAATCCTCAATGCATTACGGACGGTTGAAGACCCGGATTTAAAAAAAGACTTGGTAAGCCTGGGTATGATTAAAAACCTTACCATTAAAGATAACCACGTTTCTTTTACCGTTGAGCTGACAACGCCGGCGTGTCCCCTTAAGGAAATGATCAGATCAAACTGTGAAGAAGCCATACACAGTTTGGTAACTAATGATCTCATACTTGACATTGATATGTCATCAAATGTGACCACCATGCGTGACAAAGCAGAGCTGCTTCCAAAAGTTAAAAATATTATTGCCATAGCATCAGGAAAAGGGGGTGTTGGTAAGTCCACGGTTACGGCAAATCTTGCTGTGGCACTTTCAAAACTTGGTGCAAAAGTAGGGTTGATCGATGCAGATATTTTTGGCCCTTCTATGCCTACTATGTTCAACTGCACACACGAACAACCGAGTGTTATTGAACAGGATGGGAAAAAATTGATTGTGCCCATAACGCAATATGGTATTAAATTAATCTCTATGGGATTGCTTACACCTGAAGACAATGCAGTGGTTTGGAGAGGACCTATGGCAAGCTCGGCCTTAAAGCAATTCATTGGTGATACCGATTGGGGCGAATTGGATTATTTATTTATTGATTTACCGCCCGGGACCAGTGACATTCATTTAACATTAGTTCAGACGGTACCGGTAACCGGTGCAGTGATCGTATCCACTCCCCAGAAAGTTGCATTGGCAGATGCTAAAAAGGGTCTGGCAATGTTTAAGCAACCTGCTATAAACGTACCTGTTCTAGGGATCATTGAAAATATGGCTTTTTTTACCCCTGAGGAATTGCCAGACAATAAATATTATATCTTTGGGAAAGATGGTGGGAAAGAATTAGCAGAAAAATCAGGCGTGCCATTACTTGGAGAAGTTCCACTCGTACAATCCATAAGGGAGAGCGGGGATAATGGTTATCCTTCGATTTTGAAAGATGATGTTACAGCTGGGTATTTCATCAAACTGGCCGAATCTTTAGCAAGACAGGTTGCCATTAGAAACGCTGAACATAAAAAAACTGAAGTTGTGGAAGTGAAATACTAATATGGAAGAAGATCAATTAATAGACCGTGTAGAAAAAGCATTGAAAACAATCAGGCCATTCCTTGAAGCTGATGGAGGAAATATTAAAATTTTAGACATCGACGCTGATAATGTGGTGAATGTCGAACTATTAGGCGCCTGTGGGAATTGTCCCATGTCCAATATGACACTGAAAGCAGGTGTGGAAGAATCAATCAAGCGGGCTGTTCCTGAGATCACTAAAGTTGTAGCCCACGCTGAAGGCGTTTATTAGACTACATTCTTTTAATTCCTTTTCACTGGATAGCATTTTGCTATTTGTATATCTTTGCCTGTCATGAAAATAGGTATTTTTTTCGGAGGCCAGTCCAGGGAAAGAGAAGTTTCCTTTGCGGGGGGCCGTACAATCTATGACAATCTAAATAAGCAATTATTTGACCCCATTCCTGTTTTCGTAGATAGTTTTGGCAGGTTTATCGTTCTAGACTGGAAGTATATTTACAAGGGATCCATAAGGGATTTTTATCCTCCAGTGGAATATATTCCCGAAAACCCTTCAGGTTATCAATACTATGCAGAACATATTACTGTGTGGAGTGACAGGATCAATGATGCCATTGGTTATGAAATTCCTGCGCATAGGTTAAGCTCATTAATTGATTTTGCTTTTCTGTCCCTTCATGGTCCTTATGGGGAGGATGGAAATATTCAGGGATTGTTAGAATGGTATGATATTCCTTATTCAGGTTCCGGTATTTTATCAAGTGGCATTGGCATTAACAAAATAATCCAAAAGCAAATGATGCAAAAAATGGGTTTTTCAACTCCAGATTCATTGCATTTTAGCCTGGATCAGTGGTTAAAAGATCCATTAGATTGCTATCATAAGTCAAAGAAAGATATTAGTTTTCCTCTGGTTACCAAATCCCCTGGCCAGGGATCCTCTATTGGGGTCAATATACTCAAAAAAGATGATTATCAAGCCTTTAAAGATGCTGTTAATAAGTCATTTTTCATAAAGGAAATTGATTTAACTAGGTGGAGGGAACAAAAGACTAAAAAAAAAGAACAATTCATCAAAGAAATTATTGATTTTAGGTCCTCTATTGGTTTACCTGTAGCATTAAATGATTCCATTATCAGGGATCCATATGAGTTAATAGAGAAACTAAATAATGAATCTGAAAAATATCCTGGACAGATTACAATTCAGGCCATCAACCATGAAGAAAATGTCTTAATAGAATCTTTTATTGATGGACGAGAGTTTTCATGCATTGTTATTGAAGATGAATATGGATGTCCTTTGGCCCTGCCCCCAACTGAAATCATAAAGAAAAAGGAAATATATGATTACAGGGCAAAGTACTTACCTGGAATCAGTAGAAAAATCACGCCTATTCAGCTTGATGATAAGATTATTCAAACCATACGATCTGCTTGTGAAAGGTTGTTCGATGCATTGAACTTCCAGGTTTATGCCAGAATAGATGGAATCTTATCAAAAGAAGGGGAAATATTTTTGAATGATCCTAATACAACATCAGGGATGCTGCCTTCATCGTTTTTCTTTCATCAGGCAGCAGAAATAGGTCTTAATCCCTCTCAGTTCTTAACCTACATTATCGACAGGTCTCTCAAGGCAAGATTAGCATCAGGAAGAAAAAATTATCTCATCCGAGATCATATCCATAAACTGGATATTCAGATAAAGGAAGGAAAATCAGCTCATCGAGATAAACTGAGGATTGGCGTTATCATGGGCGGGTATTCCACCGAAAGACATATTTCGGTAGAAAGTGGTAGAAATATTTATGAAAAATTATCATCCTCTACCAAATACAAACCTATACCAATATTTCTATGCGGAGATGATTCCCATTTCCTGCTTTACAGACTGCCCATCAACATGGTGCTCAAAGATAACGCCGACGATATTCTCGATAAGATTAACCTTCATAAAGAAACACACCCCATAATTAAAGAAATCATCCAAAAAGCAGAGACCATCACCGACAAGTTTTCTGGTGGTTTTCAGCCAGAAGTAGAAAAAGTTGATATTAATCAGCTCAGCAGCTTTATTGATTTTGCGTTTATCGCTTTGCATGGTCGGCCGGGAGAAGACGGAGCATTACAGGCACAGCTTGAAGAAGAAGAGATCCCATACAACGGATCAGGAGTCGAGGTGTCTCAGCTGACCATTAATAAATATGAAACCAACGAGTTACTGGGCAGGCACGGATTTAAAGTAGCGAAGCATCAGCTTGTTTATAAGTCCGATTATCAGGATGATCCGGGTCTGTTGATAGATGAAATTACCAAAAAGTTTAACTTTCCTTTCATTGCAAAGCCGGCAGATGATGGATGTAGTTCTGCGGTAAAAATGATAAAAAATCGTGAGGCGTTGGACATTTATCTTAAAACATCATTTCGAGATGAATCAGTTATTGATTCAGATTTGATGCAAGGGCTTTCATTGAAAGAAAATGAAGAGTTTCCGAGGAGGGAATACGTACTCATCGAAGAGCTGATTTCTGATCTTGGAGCGAATAAGTTCATGGAGATAACTGGTGGTCTGCTCACGAAGTTTCTCCCATCTGGTGATATCGAATATGAAGTATTTGAACCTTCACAAACACTTTCAATGGGGGAAGTATTGAGCCTGGAGGAAAAGTTTTTAGCCGGAGAGGGTCAAAACATAACCCCTGCGGTGTATGATAAAAATGAAAACATCAATCAATTAATCGCTTCAAAGGTTAAAAAAACGCTAGTGGAGGTAGCTGAAATATTAAGAATAGAAGGGTATTGCAGAATAGATGCTTTCGTTAGATTTTATGCACCTATAGAGGTAGAAGTGATCATCATTGAAGTGAACTCTTTGCCTGGAATGACACCGGCAACCTGCATTTTTCATCAAAGTGCTATTAATAATTATACGCCATATGATTTTATAGACCACATAATTCAATATGGAATGGAAAGAAAAAGAATTTTATCTGAGGGCATTTGATTATGAAATTTAAATTCGATAAAGACTTCTTTAAAACCATTAAACATCCAGTATTATCAGTAATTATACATGCTGTATTGGCTACATTGCTTGGTGTGATCATTTTAATAACTGTATTTTGGATGTATTTACCTTCTGCTACCAACCATGGTGAAAGCGTCACTGTGCCGGATCTGGAAGGAATCACCATTGATCAACTAAATGAATTCCTTACCGATAGAAATTTAAACTATGTAATTACCAAAGATTCCGGTTACTCCGCTAAATATCCACCAAAGGCAGTCTTAAAGCAGGTGCCTCTTCCCAATACTAAAGTGAAAGAAAACAGAAAGATCTATCTGACCCTTAATGCTGAAAACCCACCGCTTGTTAAAATGCCGGATTTGGTTGATGGATCAGTTAAAAGTGCGCAATTGGTACTAAAAAGCTTTGGCTTAACGTTAGGTGAAATAAAATACGTACCTGATTTGGCTCAAAATGCTGTTTTGCAACAATTTTATGAAGACGATTCCATAGCACCAGGTGTCATGATCCCAAAAGGATCTGTTATTGATCTGGAAGCCGGAGATGGTCTTGGAAATCAGGAATTTGATGCACCTAACCTGATAGGGCTCGATGTTGAAAGTGCTAAAATAGCCATCGTAGGTTCTGGATTGAAAGTGGGTGATGTGTTGTATAAAAATCAAGTAGATCAGCAAAGTGATACATTAATGGCAGAATTGCAGATCGTCCCTGGTATGGTAGTAAAACAAAAGCCAAACACTGGAAACGTTACAAAAATCGGGAAAACCGTGGACATATGGGTTTACAAGCCGGTATTAGACTCCCTGTTAATAGAAAACAAACCGGAATGATCAGATTCTTATTAATCCTGTATGGTATTTTTCTGGCTTTCTATGGGTTTCCCCAGATATCAACCCGGCCAATAAATTTTAAAAATCCGGTTAATGTTGAAAATGCCAGAAAAAAAGCTGCTACACAAGACCAGATAATCCTTCAGTTACCATTCTGGGACGATTTTTCCACTTCAAACGGTTCACCCGACACCACAAGGTGGGTAAATGGAGGTGTATTTATCAATCCAGACCTTGGCATAAACCCTCCTTCCTTAAATGTTGCTAGTTTTGATGGTGCTGATGAATTCGGGAATCCATACAATGCCGGATCAAACTCCATCTTAAAAGCTGACAGTCTCACAAGTCATGCAATTGATTTATCAAACATCAACTTAAACAAAGTTGATGAGGTATATCTAAGCTTCTTTTGGCAAGTGCAGGGCGCTGGTGAATTACCAAACACCGATGATTCCCTCAGGCTTCAATTTTTATCTCCGGATTCTCTATGGATTACTCAATGGGTGATAACCGGAGGTATTGACAATGTAAGTAATAATTTTCAACAGGAAATCTTTCCGGTAAATACCTCATTCCAGCATGAAGTATTCAGGTTCAGGTTTCAAAATTTCAATAGCCAAAAAGGTGAATTTGATAACTGGAACATTGACTACATTTATTTGAACCAGGATCGTAACGCCAACGACTTGCAATATTTTGATAGAGCAATAACTACCAGGATCAATAATATCCACAGTGTTTATCAAACCATACCCAGGGATTTTTTAGATAACTTCCAATTACAAAACGTGTCTTTTGGCATATTTAGCCATGAAGATCCAGCAGATCCGCAGCCCATGAACCTATTTTCTGACATGTATGTCAACGGTGAATTTCTGATTCGTTTGCATGATGGTGACCCAATACTTGACCCTGATGACTTAACCCCTATTTTTGGACAGGAACGTTTTAGGGTTACCTTAAATACGGGTGTGATTCAATCCCTTCAGTTGCCACCTGTTGACTCCCTTGGTTTTGAGATAAGATCAGCCATGCAAACAGGTGACATGTTTTTTATCAAAGAGATCAACATCACGGATACTACCTTTTTAGAGGATGATGCTTACAATTACAGGGTGAATGACACGTTGGTTTTACCATTGATCTTCGATGATGAGCTGGCATATGACGATGGCACTGCAGAATTTGCAGCAGGTATTAGTCAAAATACAGGTGCCCTTGCGGTTCGCTACATCATTCCAAATCCAGATACGCTCACCGGTGTACGTATATATTTTCCTGCTATTGCACCTATCTCTAACGGCTCTCCCATCGAACTTGAAGTATGGACAGAATTGGATGATGAAGGTGAACCGCTTCACTCACAGAGCAGTAGCGTGGTTACTGCTACAGCAATTAATCAATTCTCGGAATATGTATTTGATAGTTTATTCATCGTGTCAGATACATTTTTTATTGGATTCAAGCAATTCAAGAATGATTTTATTGCTGTGGGCCTCGACAAAAGCACGGATAACAGCGACCAGTTCTTTCAGTTTATCAATGCATTCTGGTCACAGGATTCAGTCAACACCGGTAATCTAATGATAAGGCCGGTTTTTGGATCATTTGAAGCAGGCATCGTGACAGCCATTCCTGAACAACTAAATAATCAAGACCTAAAAATATACCCAAATCCAAATTCAGGAAATTTTTATGTCCAAAGCGAGAGTCCGTGGTCCGTTAAGCGTATTATTGATTTGTCTGGAAAAGTATGGGATTTTCATATTGCATCGTCGGATCACAACCAGGTAATCACCCAGCTGCCTCCCGGTATATATCTTGTGCAGATAAAACAAAACAATCTACTACTTTCAAGAAAAATAGTAGTTAGGTAACATTCCTTAAATAAAACAATAGCAACCTATCATTTCCGTTAGAAATATTGCGTAATTTTCATCGCAAAGATGAGAAAAAATGAAACTTACTGACATAACCAAGCTATTCAAAGACGGAAAAGCTGCCTCCACTAAAAGCCATATGAAGAATCTGATCGAGATGGCACTCGCAGATGGACATTTTGAATTATCAGAACGGGAACTTTTAAATGAACTGGCAATGAAATACAAAGTATCTGAGAAAGCATTGTCACAAATTGAAGAAAACCGTGACAGCATAACACTGGAAATTCCAGAAGATACTGAAAAAAAATTTAAGCAGTTTTATGAATTGGTCCATATGATGATCATAAACAAAGAAATTCATCCTGATGAAAAAAAGATGTGCAGAATTATTGCTGGCAGGTTTGGATATCCTAAGGATAAATTCGAGAAACTTATCGAATCAATAGCCAATAACATACGACAGAAAAATAACTTTGGGGATACTTTTGCCAAGGTTGGGTGGTTGTTAACATAATACAGTTTCAAGGAACCAGTTCCAGCTTTTCGCCATTATTTTGTTAACACGCTTATTTTATTGATATAGGACTGCTATGTCATGCTATCAAAGCATCATTTATATTGTCTTACTTAATTTAATTACCATTCTAAAAACCCTTGGAGGGCCTGGTGATGATATTGTCTTTATTGAAAATAAGGGCCAATGGGATAAGGATATCAAATTTGCAGCAGATATACCACAGGGGAAGTTATTCATAACCGGAAATAAATTAATCTACACCCTCTTAAACCAGGATCCTAAGAACAGAGGCCAACAAAAGGCCCTTCATTCAAAATATTTAGCCTCCCAGGATATTGTCGGTTTGGGAGTTATATTAAATGAGAACAATTCATCACCAAAAATCTCTGCCCGTGGGGGTTTAAAAACGGTATACAACTACTATTTAACCAACAATCCTGATCAATGGGGTGAAAATTGTCGGGGTTATTCATCATTAATGCTCATAAATATTTACCCGAATATAGACCTTAAGTTATACAGCCATAACAACCAATTGAAATATGATTTCATCGTAGCACCTAATGCGGATCCAGCACAGATAAAATTAAAATACCCGGAAAACGCCAACATTCGATTGTTTGATGATAAAACAATCGTAAAGGTAGGGAATCGAAAAATCACCGAAAACAAGCCGCTTGCTTATCAGGTAAGAGGCAATGGTTCTAAATATGAGGTTAATTGTCATTTCAAATTAACCAAAAACTACATCTCATTCAAGGTTGATGATGATTATAATTCTAAAGATCAGCTGGTCATTGACCCGGAACTAATATTTTCAACATTCTCCGGTTCCCGCTCTGATAATTTTGGCTATACTGCCTGCTTTGATGATTCAGGAAATTTATATAGCGGAGGAATTGTTTTTGGCCCTCAATTTCCAGCTACCACCGCAGATGCCTTTGGTGGGGCTACGGATATGGCCATACTAAAATATGATTCTACCGGAAGTGAACTGTTATATGCAACGTTTATTGGAGGAGAATACGGAGAAACTCCTCACAGCCTGATAGTAAATAATAATGATGAACTAGTGATCATGGGTACCAGTGGATCCCCAAATTATCCGACATCTTTAAACGCTTATGACAGAACCTACAACGGTGGCCGCTTATTTAATCTATTTGGCACTTATGAATTTGGAACGGATATCGTAGTTACCAAACTTGACCGGCTTGGAAGACTAAATGCCTCGACATTCATCGGAAGCTCAGGGAATGATGGAATACTTAAGATGTTGAACATAAACAATTATCAAAACCTGCTTATCTACAACTATGGGGATTACCAAAGGGGAGATGTTATTGTGGATGAAGAGAACAACATCTATGTTGCCACAAGCACTGACTCGGCAGGTTTTCCGGTCACTAGCGGGATACAGCCAGATTTCATGGGCGGTAATTCCGATGCTGTCATCTTTTCGTTTGATGATGACCTGTCTCAGCTCAGATGGAGTTCCTATTTGGGCGGGCAACAAGATGACGCCGCATATTCAATAAAGTTGACCAACGATGGCAAAGTCGTAGTTGGCGGCGGAACTGTAAGCTCAGATTTTCCTTCTAGCTCAGCCGTGTTAGACTCAACTTATAACGGGGCAATCGATGGTTTCATCACCATGATTGATATTGACTCGGATAGCATAGTTAAAAGTACTTTTCTGGGCACCAATTCCTATGACCAGGTGTATTTCATAGACATCGACCAGGACCAAAATATTTATGCCACCGGCCAGACAAGAGGAAACTACCCGGTAACCAGTGGAGTATTTGGAGTGCCTAATAGTGCTCAATTCATACATAAACTTAGCCCTGATCTAAACAACACGATATTTTCAACAGTTTTTGGCTCAGGAGAATTGATTCCCAACATCTCTCCTACCGCATTTTTAGCTAATGAATGTGAAAATATTTTCCTGAGTGGCTGGGGAGGTGACGTCAATATCAATAATGCCGGAGGTATAGTTGGCAATACATTTGGTATGACCATCACCAGGGATGCTTTATTCCCCTCCACTGATGGCAGTGATTTTTATTTAATGAACCTATCAGCAGACGGCACTGAATTATTATATGCTACTTTTTTTGGCTCTACCAACAGTGAAGGCGATCATGTGGATGGTGGTACCAGCAGGTTTGATAAGCGCGGCATTGTATATCAGTCAGTGTGTAGCTGTGGGGGTTCAGATGATAATTTCCCAACCACCGAAGGCGCATGGTCAACAGTCAATAGAGGCGTAAATAATGCAGGCGTTGAGCGTTGCAACAATGTAGCCTTTAAGTTTGACCTTGCCTCACTGGATGCCCGCTTTATTACTACAGATAGTTTGGGGGAAAATAAAGGGATAACCACCGGCTGCGCACCTTTTAAAATGCTGTTTGTCAATACCAGTATTGGTGGCCAGGAATTCTTTTGGGACTTCGACGACGGAAAAACATCTGAAGAACCGGATAGTGTGATTCACACTTTTGAAAACAGCGGTGTTTACAACGTAACATTAAAAATCAGGGATGACAACACATGTACAGTAGAAGATATTAGCTCCAAAACCATTAGAATTTTTGATGACCGGGTAAGTGTGCAGGGTTCCGGTGAAATATGTCCGGGGGATGATATTCAATTCAATGCAAATGGTGGCATAGATTATCAATGGGCCCCTGTTAGAGGACTGAGCAATCCAACATTACCTAATCCCGTGGCTTCTCCCGATAGCACAACGGTGTATGCTGTAAGCATCACCACACCCAACGGTTGTGTGAAACAAAAATTTGTAAGTGTTGTTGTTAAAGAGCGCATCGAAGAAGACTTTGAAGTTATCCCTGATTTTGATGATTGTTCCGGTGAGTTAAGATACATCATTGAAAACAACACCCAGGCCACTGGCGGTTTCCTGTGGAACTTTGGTGATGGAAATACCTCATCTGAAGATAGCCCAACCCATACATTTGAAGACATAGGCACTTATACCATCAATCTGGAGACCTCAGAGGATTGCATCATCAACAAAACGGTCGAGATATTTGCAGATCGAATTTATATTCCTAACGCATTTAGTCCCAATAACGATGGAATCAATGATGTCTTAGAAATTAAATCGCCATTTACCACGGACCTCACCATATTGGATCGGAATGGAAAAGTGGTATACAACAGGGAAAACTATGCAAATGACTGGGATGGTGGTGCTCTGCCCTCAGGGGTATATTATTACGCTGCCAGGTTTCTTGAAAATGGTCAATGCAATGGTTGGATACAACTATTTCGCTAAGTCAAACAAAACCAACCGTGAGAAAGTCTTTAACTTAAGACTATAAATTAAAGAAAATTTGTATTTTGCTAATATGAATGATGATGTATTATTGCCCGGACATAATATCGGACTAGTAGAGAAGCAAATAATCACCAACTTCATTATGGGAAATTTCCTTGGCAATACCCCACCCACCAAAAAAAATGTAAGCTGGTCAGTGGATCACGCTGTAAGTATATTCCCCCATCAGGGTGGTTTTGTAGTTAAACGTTTCGACAATAATGATATGATCGCGGTAGCCGTGGTAAATAAGACCGGTATGGAGAATTTTGTTCCTAATTATTTGCTGTCCTACCTGGCTATCGATAAACTACACCTCAAACCGGCCATGGTAAAGTCAGTACTTGATAAAGTTATTGAACTTTCGGAAGGAAGTGTCTTCACTCTGGTGAATGATGAGCTTTTACAGGAAAGATATGAGGAAGCAGGCCTTCACATGGTCAATAAAGACCTGAGGCCTTAGGGTATATGTAAACCTTGGGCATTCCATTTTACAACCTATACCTCGCATCATCAAATCAGTAGTTTTGATAGCTGATTCACCATTTCTTATTAGTTTAAAGCATGATTCAAGCAAGTAATGTGTCTTTCAGCTATGAAAAAGATAATCCTTTGATTCGGGACGTGTCATTTAAGCTTGAAAAGGGATCCATTCTGGGACTTTTAGGTCATAATGGATCGGGCAAGAGTACTCTACTTAAGCTTTTGAGTGGTTTGTTAACACCTGAATCTGGTCAGGTACAAGTGGCTGAAAAGACCCTTGGCCAATGGAAAAGGAAAGATCTGTACGTAAAAATGGGTTGCATGATTGATACCCCCTCTTTTTATGACTATTTAAACTTGCTGGATAACATGAAAATACTAGTAAACTACAGAAATATAAAATATGAACAGATCAGGGAGGTTATTGAAAAGGTTGGTTTGGGTAAATATAAATCAAAGAAGTTAAAGGCTTTTTCCACAGGTATGCGGCAAAGGGCCGGCATTGCCTCCCTCCTGTTATTTTCGCCTGAAATATTGCTACTGGATGAACCTACCAACGGCCTTGATCCTGAAGGCATCATCAACACCAGGCAGTTGTTAAAGAATCTCAAAGGAGAAGGGAAAACCCTGATTGTATCCAGTCACCACCTTTCTGAAATAGAAAAATATTGTGATCAACTGTTAATATTAAAAAATGGCCGGAAATTGTATTTTGGTTCACTCGATGCGCTGGGTACTTATCGAGACCTTGAAGATTTATACCTATCACTAAGCCATGACAACAGGAATGCATAATTATTTTAGTGCGCTAAGGTCGGAAATTATCAAGCTGAAAAACTCAGGTGTGTTATGGCTTGCTTCAGTAGGAACAGTGATTACCAATCTTATTATTGCACTAATAGCTTTTAACCTCACCAAATATAACGATGTGGCTATTGATGATCCACTAGCCAACTGGAAAACCTGGATTCAATTTCATTACGACAGCGTGCTACCCATGATGCTTCCCATGTTCCTGGTGATCCTGTGTGCGTTATCTGTGCTCTCGGAAAACAGGATGAAAATGTGGAAAGTACTATACACTTTACCTATCAGTAAATCCATGATCTTTCTTTCAAAATTCAAAGTAATTTCACTGGTTTATGCGTTATCGCATTTGCTGTTTGTTTTGCTTATGTTGATCATTCCGTTCTTATCGAATGTCTCTTTTCTGAGTCAAAGCGTACCTATTAGGACTGTTTTATTGCTTTTCGTTACTACTATTTTATCTTCATTAGGCATCTTAGGCCTGGTGTATTTCACCAGTTACTTCTCAAAAAGCTTTGTCCTGCCCCTGGCTATTGGCATTGTTGGTTTTGTGATAGCACAATTAATGCGGGATTATAATATGGAGAATTATTTTTTTCCTTTTTCCATACCTTCTTTAAGCATTGATTCTATCCTTACAGGAAATGGTATAAGTACGTTTAGTTATGTTAACAGCCTTGTTCTATTGACACTATTCCTGGTATTAGGTTTCAGGATGGCTGATATGGATAACAGTAAAGTGAGGTGAAGATTTAAAGAATGCAGCTTAAAGTATTCATTTGTTGACTATAAACAGCTGCATCCAAGCATTTATTTCAGCATCTTAAAACTTACAATTGAAGATTCTATTTCTCCTATTATCCCTAATTACTCCATGTTTGATTAAATTGTAAGCATGTATACCCTCGGTATCGATTTAGGCAGCTCGTCCGTTAAAGTCTCACTATTTGATGTAAACAAAGGGAGAAACATCTACACAACCAATTTCCCTAAGGAGGAGCTGGAAATAAAGGCTCCCCAACCCGGATGGGCTGAGCAGGATCCTGAGGTTTGGTGGGAAAGTTTTAAAATGGCCTGGTGGGAGGCAAAAAACCATTCAGCAATCAACCCCAAGTGTATTGAAGCTATCGGCATCTCTTATCAAATGCATGGATTGGTTATCCTGGATAAGGCACATCACCCTATCCGCCCATCCATCATCTGGTGTGACAGTCGAGCTGTAAATTACGGAAGAAAAGCTGAACAGTCACTGGGCATCGATTATTGTACCAATTATCTTTTAAATAGCCCGGGCAACTTCACCGCTTCTAAATTAAAATGGGTCCAATCAAACGAACCGGAGCATTATCACCGGATCTACAAATTTATGCTTCCCGGTGATTATTTGTCTTTTAGGTTGAGCGGAAGCATTACAACCACCAAACCGGGACTATCTGAAGGGATATTCTGGGATTTTAAGAAAGGTAATATCTCTCTAGACTTGCTAAAATATTATGAATTAAATATTGATCATATCCCGGAAGTAGTTTCTACATTCAACCAGGAAGTCAGGTTATCACAGTCAATAGCCAATGAATTAGGGCTAAAAGAAAACATACCAATCTCATATAGAGCTGGTGACCAGCCGAACAACGCCTTCTCCCTAAATGCGTTAAACCCCGGCGAGTTAGCAGCAACGGCGGGTACATCAGGGGTGATTTATGCTGTGACCAATAAGCCTACGGGAGACAGGTTGTCACGGGTTAATACCTTTCTTCATGTCACGAATAGCCCCAAAAACCAAAGATATGGCGTATTACTGTGCATAAACGGCACCGGAATATTGAATAACTGGCTGCGAAAAAATGTGAGCCTTTCAGCCACTTCTTATGATAAGATCAACAAACAAGCCAGCGCAATAGGCCTGGGTGCGGATGGTTTAATCATCCTGCCTTTCGGCAATGGGTCCGAGAGGGTGTTAAACAACCAGCTAATCAATGCTTCCATACTGGGACTGGATTTTAATCGGCATACCAGAGCACATCTTTACAGGGCCGCCCAGGAAGGGATCGTGTTTGCCCTACAATATGGGTTTGAGGTGCTAAAAGCGTTAGGTGTCTCCGGAGACAAAATACGTGCCGGTTATAGCAATATGTTTCTGAGCCCTTTATTCAGGGAAATATTTGTAAATACTACCAATACTGCCCTTGAATTATATGATACCGATGGAGCTGAAGGTGCTGCCAGAGGTGCCGCCTATGGTGCTGGCCTTTATAATTCATTGGATAGCGCTTTTAATGGACTTCGGATAAGACATACTGAAATGCCAAAAAAACCATTATCCGATCATTATCAAATTGCTTACAATCAATGGAAAACAACATTAGAAAAACAATTAAAAAATTAGTATGAAAGTTTTACTTGGAGAAAAAGAATATTTCAAAGGCATTGATGCCATCCAATTTGAAGGGATAGACTCTGATAATCCATTGGCTTACAGGTATTACCAGCCGGATAAAGTAGCGCTTGGCAAGCCGATGAAAGACCATTTCAGGTTTGCTGTAGCCTACTGGCATACCTTCTGCAATACCGGAGGCGACCCTTTTGGTCCCGGCACCAAATACTTCCCCTGGCTGGTAGAACCGGATCCTGTAAAGAGGGCACATAACAAAATGGATGCTGCTTTTGAGTTCATCACCAAGCTTGGCATTGAGCACTTCTGCTTCCATGATGTTGATCTGGTCGATGAGGGCGACTCAATTGCAGAAACAGAAGGCCGGCTCCATGATATTGTGGATTATGGCAGGCAAAAAATTGCAGCCAGTGGTGTGAAAGTCCTTTGGGGAACGGCCAACTTATTTGGAAACCCCAGATATATGAATGGGGCAGCGACTAATCCCAACTTTGATGTGGTGGCCATAGCAGGTGCGCAGGTAAAAAATGCCCTGGATACAACGATAGCTTTGGATGGTGACGCTAATTACGTGTTTTGGGGCGGACGCGAAGGTTACTTGTCACTTCTCAACACCGACCTGGGTCGTGAGCAGGATCATATGGCGAGGTTTTTACACATGGCTAAGGACTACGCCCGAAAGCAGGGATTTAAAGGGACTTTTTTTATCGAGCCAAAGCCGGCTGAACCTACCAAGCACCAATATGATTTTGATGCATCAACGGTATTGGGTTTTTTGAGAAAATATGATTTGATGGATGATTTTAAATTAAACATTGAAGTGAACCATGCTACCCTGGCCTATCATACTTTTCAACATGAACTGCAAGTTGCTGCCAATGAAGGCATGTTAGGCAGTATCGATGCCAACCGTGGAGACTATCAGAATGGATGGGATACCGACCAGTTCCCTAACAACATCTATGAATTAGTGGAAGCCATGCTGGTCATTCTAAAGGCCGGTGGGTTCCAGGGTGGCGGCATAAACTTTGATGCTAAGATGCGAAGAAACTCTACGAACCTGGTTGACATTTTTCATGCGCACGTAGGTTCCATCGATTTGTTTGCTAAAGCGCTCTTGATAACCGAGAAAATTCTTAATGAATCTGAATATTCTAAACTAATTAGGGAAAGATATGCGAGCTTTGATGATGATCATGGGAAGTCTTTCGAAGAAGGAAAGCTTACCCTTGAAGATTTACATCAACATGCCCGTAAAATAGATGAACCTGGATTAATCAGCGGTAAACAGGAATACTTCGAAAACCTAATCAATAGATATATTTGATTTTCAGAAAGTTGAAATCTCTTATTTTAATTTAACCCAGAATTGTCATTAGCTTTCTATTACATGGTTAAATCACTTCAAATCAGACACTTAACATGTTATTGGC
>CAYSCZ010000031.1:0-35181 GCA_964429655.1 uncultured Roseivirgaceae bacterium | reverse complement strand
TCTTATCATTAATAATTATATGGCTAAGCTTAATGTCTAGAAAGCAGCATTAAAACAACATTTTTTATTGCTTTATCATTGCTTTAAATTTCACTCTAAGTAAAAACTCTTATTGAGTTTAGGCTTTTCTCCAATTAATTTAATGAATTATTCTAATCAGCTATGCGTACATCGGAACGATTAAAAAGGCTCGCCTTATTTTTAGGCGTTTTCATATGGTCATTTTTTATTAATGCCCAAGTTAGTAAGATTGACAGTTTAAGAAAGCAGCTTGGGATATCTACTGATCCACTGGAAACCTTGAATACACTGGTGATGCTTGTGGATTTGAATCTTTATACAAGACCCGATTCATCGATTTACTATGCAGAAAAAGCGCTCCAACTCAATGAAAAAAATGATTTAGGCAAAAAAGCCCTGGTTTTAAACAGGATGGCATCCGGCTACTGGTCCAAAGGGGAACTAGCTAAAGCCATGGAATATATGGCTGAATCCCAAACACTTGCGCTAAATGAAAGCGACACTACCTTAATTGCGAGGTCTTTGAATGGGTTGGGCGGAATATTCGGAATGGCCAGGGCTGACAGCACCGCTTTATTATATTTTGAGAAAGCCTATAATCTATATAAACACATAGGCAACAATACCAGGCTGGTAGCCCTGGGGAATAATATTGGAAAAATATGGATGAACCTTCAAAATTATGATTCTGCCCATAAGTACTTATCAATGGGTTTAAGCCTGGTGGATAAAGATTCTGAAGCATTCAAACCGCTAATGCTTTTCAATAAAGGGGACGCATATTTCCAGGTAGGTGCATTGGATTCAGCAAAAAAGTATCTTCTTCTTGCGGAGTCTAATGCAAAGTTGATGCAAAGGCAGCGACCATTAATCAGGTCAAAACAGAGCTTAGCAGAATTGGCCCTTCTTGAAAATGACCCTAAAAAAGCACTGGAATTATCATCTTTTGCCGCAGCTGAAGCAGACAAAACCAATATCAGGGAGATGGAAGAAGTTTGTTTCTTTACTTATGCAAAGGCATTGGAAGCCAATAAAAAGCCTTCATCTGCTTTAAACTGGTTTAAAAGATCATTTGCGATTAAAGACAGTTTGCAGAGCAGCAGGCTGATAAGCCAGTTATTGTTTAAAGATATCCAGCAGAAAGAATTAGCCTTAGAGGTTTCTGAAAAAGAAACACTTTTAGCAAATATAAGCGCTGGCAGAAGGTTATGGGGCATGATCCTGGCAATTATAATTTCTATTACAACCCTCGGTGTTTCTTTAGTTCTTTTCAAACAAAAAAGAAAACTTAAGGATATAAGCGAACGCCTAGTATTTACCACTAATAAATTTAAAGACTTATATCATCACACACCTGCTATGATGTGTTCCGTTAATGAGGACTGCGAAATAGTGAGCGTTAATGCTTATTGGTTGAACCATTTTGGATACAAGGAGAAAACTGTTGTGGGGAAAAATTTAACAGAATTTTTTACGGCAGAGTCCAAAACGTATGCTTTGGATTGTGGATTTCCGGAGTTATTTAACACAAGATCGTGTGCCAGACTGCCATATCAGATGGTAAAAAAAAATGGTGAAATTGTAGATGTAGAGATGCTGGTCATCTTTGAAAACGATCCGGTTAGCCAGTCGATGACGGGATTTGCAGTTTTTAATGATGTGACCGAAATAAATAAGTCTATTAGAAAAGCCCAAAAGGCTTATGAGATGCTTGATGAAGCAGGGCAATTAGCAAGCGTTGGTGCGTGGGAATTGCATTTGGAAAGAGGTGAATTGTTTTGGTCTGATATGACAAAGTTAATACATGAGGTCCCTGCAGATTATGAACCGACATTAGAAAAAGCAATAGCCTTTTATGCAGAAAATGATAGAGCGAATGTAGAAAAAGCAATCAAAGATGCAATAGCAAATAAATCCGGATGGAATATAGAAAACAAGCTATATACCGCAAAAGGAAAAGAAATTTGGGTTAGGTCCATAGGATTTCCGGAGTTTGATGAAAACAACAAATGTAAGCGCATACATGGGTCATTTCAGGATATTACCCATTACAAAAAAATTCAACTAGAGATCAAAGAAAGTGAGCAAATGTTTAAGGCGTTCGCAAATAACTTACCGGGGATGGTATATCTAAAATACCCTGCAGGCAAACATTTTTTTGCCAATAAATCCCTGCTTGATTTTCATTCAATAAGTTTTAATGAATATGTAAATACTACAGCGAGTGATTTAGTAGGGAAAGATTTGGGCGAAACCTTAGATGCTATGGATTTAGAGGTATTCACTAATAAAACTGTTATAAATCGTGAATACAAAGATAAGATAGATGGTAGATGGTATAAAGAGTTGAAATTTCCAATTAGTAATCAATTGATAGGAGGTTTTTTATTGGACATTACCAAAAGAAAACAAGCAGAAATTGAACTAAGTAAGAGCAAGCAGCTTTTAGAGTCTGTAAATCAAAACGTGAATGATGCCATCTACAGAAGCACTAAAGACGGACTGATCTATGTGAACAAGGCATTTGTTTCCATGTTTGGATATGAAAGCGAAGAAGCGCTTATATCTGCAGGATCATCAAAGCTTTATGCTAATGCAGAAGAGAGAGATATCGCTTATAAGTATTTTGAAAGTGCCTCAAAGCAGTCGACGATGGAGTTGCAGTTCAAAAAAAAGGATGGTACAGTTTTTTGGGGGGCTATCAATTCTCATAAGTTCATAGGTGAGGATGGAGAAATATTTTATGATGGCATGCTTCGGGATATAACACAAAGTAAGCAAACTGAAATTGCCTTGAAGGAAAGTGAAGAACGCTACAGGTTGCTGATTGAGCGTGCCCCAATGGGTATAATAATTCACTCGGATGATACCATAGACTATATTAATCCTTACGGGTTAAGGTTACTTAATGCAGGGCCAGGCCAGGACCTTACAGGGCTTAATGTGGTTGATATGGCCCACATAGACGACCAAGCCAGGGTAAAGAAAAGAAATAAGGCGCTTTATGCCGGTAAAAAATCTCAATCTGATATTTATGAAGAAAAAATAATCACACAAGATGGACAGGAAAAAGTATTTCGGGTAGACAGTGTGCCCATTCCTTTCAAGCAAAAAACATCTGTTTATACCGTATTTAGCGATATTACAGCGCTTAAGAAAAGCCATAAGAAGCTTGAAGATACATTAACCAGGCTATCAAATACGCAAGATGAGTTAAATCAAAAGCAGCAGTTATTGCTTCAGGCAGAGCAAATTGCTAATCTAGGAGTATGGGTGTTGAATATTAAAAATAACAAGTTTTCGTACTGGTCAAGCGAGATGTACAGGATGTACGATAAATCGGTTAATCAAAGCTTTACCCTTGATGATTATTTTTCTTATATCTATGAAAAAGATCAGTATTACGTAATTGAGATTATAAAAAATTCAATAAAGAATAAACGTCCATTCGATCTAACATTTAGGGTAAGCTCGAAATATGGTATGAAGAACATTAAATGCTCGGGACAAGTAGATATTGATGAGCATGGAAATCTTAAAAGAATCATTGGTACTGAGATAGACATTACGCTATTTGAATCTCAAAAAAAAGAAATAGAAGATAGAAACAGATTACTTGAGCATGCTGAAAACCTCGCTATGCTGGGAAGTTGGGAATGGGAACTGGAGGAAAATAAGTTAAAATGGTCCGAAGGTGTTTTCAAAATTTACGGACTGGATAAAAATATTAAACCAAGTAATGAAATATGGCTCAATAACATTGTGCATCCGAATGATCGTACTTCTGTTCTCAAATCTTTTAGGGAATGTATGTTTTATAAGGACAAACGATCGTTCCAATTGACTTTCAGAATAATCAGAAGAGATGACGAAAGTTTGAGGTATATCAAATTATATGCGGAAGCTGTGCAATCGAATAAGTCTGGTTCAGGGTTGAGAATTGTTGGAACCATACAGGACGTTACGGACTCACGGAAAACTCAAGAAAAATTAAAAGATCAAACCACAAAATTAAAAGCATTACTAAATACCAATCAGCAATCCTTCACATTGTTCGACAGGCACAAGAATATTGTGGCATTTAATGATATGGCCTCAAATATTTCAAAAGAACTTTATGGGTCATACTTAACCGAAGGATTAAATTTCGAGCGTCTCATAACCGGCCATGAAAAGAAAGATTTTAACACCTGTTTTCAGGCCGGATTGAAAGGAGAGACCAACTGTGTAGAACGTACCTATGTGGATAATAAAGGAAAGTTGAGAAGCTTTTACATCGAATACACCCCCGTAAAATTAGAAGATGACCAGGCTATCTACATACTTTCAAATGCCAAGGACATCACACTACAAAAACATGCCGAGCAGCAAGTAAAACAATTTGAGAAATTCTTTTCCATATCCCCAGATTTGCTTTGTATTACCGATCAGGAAGGGGTTATCAAGCAAATAAATGATCAATGGGCCAACTTATTAGGCTATTCAAGAAGTGAAATAATTGGTGAACAACTTACGAAATATGTTCATCCCAGTGATCAAAAAAAGACCGTGAAAGCTTTCTCTACCTTAAAAGAAGGTCAGGTGCTATCCGAATTCCTTAACCGGTATGTTACCAGAAAGGGTAGCTACATATACATATCATGGGTAGCCGTGGTACAAGACAACATGATATTTGCTTCCGCACGGGATGTTACGCAAAAGGTTAGAATTGAGCGGGCACTTGAAGCTTCTGTGCTTAAGTATAAGAATATTTATAATCATACCCCTGTCATGTTGCTGTCCCTGAGTCCAAGTGGTAAAATTCAAAGTGTGAGTGATTATTGGGTCCACAAAATGGAGTATAACCGGTATGATGTATTGGGAATGGACTACAGGGAATTTATAACCACTGACAATAAAAAATTATTAAATAAAGAGATATCAAAGCCTGTTGATTATTTAAAGGACTTTCCACTGCAGTTTATTGCTAAAAATGGAGCAGTTTATGAATGCCTGGTTTCCATAAATATGGAATATAATGAAACCAGGAAAATTACGCAAGGCCTGATGGTTATTGTAGACATTAGTGAACAAAAAAGAGTAGAAAAAGCCTTAAAGTATAGTCAATCGCAATTAATAGAAGCTCAACAAATTGCCAGTTTGACAAATTACGAGATGGATCTTACAGCAATGACCTGGAGCGCTTCAGAGCAATTTTTTAAAATGTTTGATGCTCCACGAAAACCTCGATATGATCAAGTAGAATTTTGGGACATGGTTTATAAATCTGACCTTGATAAAGTTATATCTGAATTTGATGCTATGAAAAATGAAAATAGGGATTTTGATTTGATCTACAGAACAAATAAAACCAGAGCGGATAAAGAGGTTTGGGTCCATGGAAAGGGTAGAATGATCTACAATGATCAAAAAGAGCCAGTGAAGTTTGTAGGAACAATACAAGATATAACCCAGGAAAAAGTTGCAGAAATACAAAAAATTAATGCGGAGAAAGCATTGGTTGCCGAAAAAGAGAAGATAAGCAAAATTATTCACTCGGTACCCGGTGCAGTTTGCAGATTAAAAAGGGATAATAATGGAAAATATGAACTACTTTTTATAAGTGAGAAAATTTTTGAGTTACTGGAAATAAGCAGGCAAGAAATTCCTCAGATTGACATATTAAATAAATTTAAAAATTCAAGTAGAAGGCGAATTTTAAAAGCACTAGAAAAATCTGCCAAGAATCTATCGCCTTTATATGTTGAAGGCGAATTTGTTGACTCGAAATATAAAGAACGCGTCCTCCTGTTTCAAAGCATTCCTGAGATTGTTGGCCCACAAGAAATATATTGGAATGGCTTGATAACTGATGTAACCCTCGAAAAACATATTGAAAGAAAATTAAAACAGTCGTTACAGGATAAAGAGATTTTATTAAAGGAAGTTCATCACCGGGTTAAGAATAATATGCAGTTAATCTCCAGCATACTTACCATAAAAAGTTATAGCTTGACAGAATCTGCCGCTAAAATCGTATTTGATCAATGCAACCAAAAGATTAATTCAATGGCAGTGGTGCATGAAAAACTATATCAATCCGGCCAGATAAACGAAGTACAGTTAGATACATACATAAGCGGACTATTAGGGTCACTTCAAAACACTTATGCAGCCGAAAAAGATGTTAGTTTAGAAACCTATTTGGATAATATCACTGTCAACCTGGATCAGGCTTTGTCGTTGGGATTGGCACTAACAGAATTGTATTCAAACGTAATTAAGCATAGTTTAAACGATAAAAATTGCAGCAAGGTAGAAGTACATTTATTTAAGAAAGATGAACAAAACATACTCGAGGTCACATCCAGTGGGAGAGTTGTTCCAAATGATCTATTAATGCATAAGCACAAAGGGCTTGGACTTTCATTACTTCTCACTTTTGCCCGACAATTAAGAGGAGAGCTATTTGTAGACCAGAAGAGAAATGGTGTGGGAATTTCATTTTAAAGAAGGCTTCCTCCATTTGAAGGAAGCTGTCGGAGTTATACAGTATGAAGTGTAATCCGATACTTTACTAATGCTGATTGGCGTTATAAAGAATGGTTGTTGCCGGAATTTATTTTAAAAATCTGAAATAAATTATACTTGTAACCATAGTTACAGAGATGGATGCAGTTAATCACGTAGTTTAATCCTAAATTCATTTCAAAAAATAGTAGAATAGAATGAAAGTACAACAAATATACACCGGATGCCTTGCCGAAGCTGCTTATTATATTGAATCAAATGGGGAAGCTGTGATCATTGATCCACTTAGGGAAACAACACCTTATCTGCAAAAAGCTCAGGAGGATAATGCCAGGGTAAAATATGTGATGGAGACACATTTTCATGCTGATTTTGTTTCCGGGCATATTGATTTAGCAAATAAAACTGGCGCAGAAATTGTATACGGCCCCACAGCTCAACCTAATTTTAAAGCGCACATAGCAAAAGATGGTGAAGTACTTAAAGTAGGCGATATATCCTTTAAGGTTTTGCATACCCCCGGTCATACCATGGAATCATCCAGCTATTTGCTTTGTGACGAAAAGGGAAAAGAACATGCGATTTTTACCGGTGACACCCTGTTTATAGGAGATGTAGGAAGGCCTGACCTGGCTGTAAAGTCAGATTTAAGTAGAGAAGATCTTGCTGGTTATTTATATGATTCTTTGAGAAATAAAATAATGCCTTTACCTGATAATATTATAGTTTATCCGGGTCATGGGGCCGGATCTGCTTGTGGGAAAAATATGAGTAAAGAAACCACAGACACACTTGGTAACCAAAAAATGTTCAATTATGCATTACGATCAGACCTGTCAAAGGAAGAATTTATAAAAGAAGTTACCGAAGGTTTGGTGGAACCGCCTCAATATTTCCCGAAAAATGCGATAATGAATAAGATGGGATATGAAAGCTATGACTCTATCATGAACAAAGGCGTTGTCGCACTGGACGCAGATGAATTTGAAAAACTAGCTTCAAATACCAATGCGTTGATTATTGATACCAGGAATAAAGAAGATTTTATAGAAGGACATATACCGGGATCAATTTTTATTGGCCTCGATGGCAGTTTTGCGCCATGGGTTGGTGTTCTGATTACTGATCTTAAGCAACCTATCTTGTATATTGCATATGAAGGAAAGGAAGAAGAGGTCGTCACGCGTTTATCCCGCGTAGGATATGACAATGCCGTGGGCTATCTTAAAGGAAACCTAAAGGCATGGGAAGCATCGGGGCGTGAAGTGGAAAAAATTGAACAGATTGACGCAACATCCTTAAGTACCATTATGAATAAAAACATAAATGTACTGGATGTAAGAAAGCGAAGTGAATTTGATAGCCTTCATGCTGAAAAGGCCAGAAATTTTCCTTTAGATTTTATCAATAAGAATATGAATAACATTGATAGGGATAAAAAATATTACTTACATTGTCTTTCAGGATATAGATCCGTGATAGCTTCTTCGATCTTAAAATCAAGAGGGTTTAATAATATAGTGGACATAAAAGGAGGGTTAGAAGCTATGAAGGAAACTGATATCAGCTTTAGTGACTACCAGGAACCGGCAAGCATGCTTTAATATTGAACATAATTATAATTAAACGATGACATTCGAAAATATCAAACCAGAAGAATTTAAAGATAAAATGTCAACTGATGATTCAGTTGTTTTAGATGTAAGAACACCTGAGGAATTGTCCGAAGGATATATTGATGGGTATACCATGATAAACTTCAATAGTCCCGACTTTATGGATAATATCGATGGGTTGGATAAGGATAAAACTTACCTGATTTATTGCCGAAGCGGTAACCGAAGTGGCAGGGCTTGTCAGATGATGTCTGAGATGGGTTTTAATAGATTATACAATCTGGAAGGCGGGATAAAATCCTGGAATAGCATTTACGGTAAAGCAAATTAATTATGTCAGAAGAAAATGTTAGTGAGGAGGCTTATCAAAGGATTTCCTCAATGATTTCAAGTGAAGACTCCGTTGTGGGTATTGATGCTAAGAAAACTCATATTATAATAATTGATAAGCTGATAAAACTGGAGGAAAAAATATCAGAAATCGAAAAACGTTTAGACGATATCGATGGATAAATTCAATGATCTGATTAATAGACAAAAACCTACTTTGGTTGATTTTTATGCTGACTGGTGTCAGCCCTGTCATATGATGGCACCAGTCTTAAAAGAAGTTGCCCATGAAATGGGTGATGAATTGAGGATCATCAAAGTGGATGTAGATAAAAATCAATCCGCTGCCATGAAATATGGAATACGAAGCATACCTACCATGTTGGTATTTAAAAAAGGAGAGGTGATGTGGAGGCATTCAGGGGTAATGGATAAAAATGCATTGGTGAATGCCGTGAGGCAACATATCAATTAATGAAGCAATTCATTTCAATAATTTTATTCGTTGTGAGTCTGCATAATGCTAAAGCTCAGGGAGTAGTAGAAGGCAAGCTTTTTCAGCTCATGTTGAATACCATGCTTTCTCATTCAGTGGATGAAATCTCCGTTAAGCAATTGGATTCTTTAGAAGATGATTTTATGTTACTGGATGCCCGGGAAATTGAAGAATATAATGTAAGTAAAATCAAAAATGCACGGTGGGTAGGGTATGATCACTTCGACATGCGAAGCGTAGCAGACTTGGCTAAGAATGATTCTATTGCTGTCTATTGTTCAGTTGGTTACAGAAGTGAGAAAATCGCAGAGAAATTAAAAGATAAAGGCTATACAAATGTGTATAATGTTTTTGGTGGAATCTTTGAATGGGTTAATCAGAATAAACCGGTTGTAGATTCAATAGGGCAACCAACCAACAAGGTTCATACCTACAGTAAAACCTGGGGTATTTGGCTAAAAAATGGAGAAAAAGTATACTAGTAATTTGCCTTCACATCGAGCAGTATGCTTTCCATAGCTCTTTTGAGTTTCGCCGTCTCAATGGTATAGTTATTATTCATAAAACTAAAAATCAGTTCTTTCCCGGAATCAGTGATGATGATACCACTGAGGTTATGGTTGTTGTTTAAAGTGCCTGTTTTGCCAAATATATACGGGTCAGACCCATTTTTATACCAATTTTTTAATGTTCCTGATACACCACCCTGGGATAACATATTTTTGACCGCATCCCTACCAAATTCATTTATCATTTTTTCAATCAATGAAATCATATTTCGTGGTGTGGTTAAGTTATATCTTGACAGCCCTGACCCATCAACCCAAACTAATTGATCAGGAAGGTCAAATAGATAATTGCTTTTTACATAGTCTATAATGTTGTTGATGTTGGTTGAGTTGGTTTTTTTTATTGCGCAGGAAAGCAATAACTCCTCTGCAAAAAAATTATTGCTGGTAATCAACATTATAGATGTAAGGTCTTTGACAGCGTAGCTTTTTATATGATGCTCAAAATTTACTGCCTTATCATAGATATTCACTTTTTTATTTAAAGTATCTGATAGCAACCTTAATAATAATTCATCGGAATATTTGAAGGGTACGTCTCTTGAATGGACTTCATTACCCGGGAAATTAAAGTATGTGAACACATTAAAGTTTCTATCCCTGGTTATACCGTGAGGTTTTTCCGGGCCTTGAAGATAATCGACAAAATCTTTAAAGAAGCCTGGTATGATCATAGGTGACTTTTGATTGGGGTGACTGATAAACCGAACCGTATTGCCGTAAATGGGGGTGACAGTTATCTCCGTCTGAAATTCATACTGAAAATCATCCCACGCCCAACCACGACCATATCTTGATACAACATCATTATCGGGATGATAATAGATCAATTTATTTGTGGTATCTAAAAAATTAAAAGCCGGCTGATGGCTGTATTTTTCGTCTAAAAAAGTAGGGTCGGCATTACCAATAAAAATAATTGTATCTCCTTTTTCAGTGTATCTAAGCGAGGTTAATGAATCATCTAGTGTTTTCAGACATGCATAAGCGGTATATAATTTAATATTGGAAGCTGGGGTGAAGTATTTGTCATGATTCTGGGTAAATAAATATTTATCCTCAAAAGGATCATAAAGGGCAAAGCCTACAAAGTGATTTTTTAATTCATTCGATGATGAAAGTGATCTTTTAATAACAGTATTATTATAAACCTTTTTGACTGGCGAGCAACTGACAAAAATAAAAAGTATTATAAAAACCAAATAGGCAAATATTTTACCAAGTGTGATGGAAACATTGTCTTTTTTTAAAAATTGAATCATCGAATTCTTAAATATTGAAATCAGAAATTAAATTCCTCAACCTTTCCGACTTTTACAATTGAGCTTACTATTAAAATTTAAAAGGCTAAGGAATAACATATTTTGAGTTATTCAAATTTAATCTTTGTCATACGATAATTTTCATAAAAATAATATTTGTGCTTAATTGATTATTCTAATTATATTCATAACATTATTTATACAGAGTAATCGCTCAACATTATTTAAAATTATTCTAAATAATATAATAAATTTGAACTAATATATTGATTAGCAAGAACTTAAACATTTGTTTACCATGCCCTGTTGATTGGATATATCAGGCTAAAATTTAATACTTTGAAATACACAACCCCCATATTAGATTTGTATCGCTTTGATTTTGAACCAATCAAAAAAATGTCAAAAAACAACCACAGTTTATCATTAAAATTCATTCTGATTATCTCCTTATGTTTTTTCCTTGCTATCCAGCTGAAAGCACAGGAAGAGGCTACTTCGGATCAAGAGCCGGCAGCTTTAACAGATGGGGTAGGACAGGAAGAGCAAGCATCTAGTGATGATGATGGCATTCCAACAGACCCAGAGATTATATCACAGGGAGAGGGTTTATTTAAAGGCAATTGTACAACTTGTCATGCCATTCATGAGAAGGTAATTGGACCTGCACTAAAAAATGTTCATCAGCGAAGACCTATGGAGTGGTTGTATGCCTTTATCAAAAATTCACAAAAAGTTATTCAAAGTGGGGATGAATATGCAGTAAATCTCTACAATGAATACAATCAGGTTCAAATGACTTCATTTAATTTTAAGAATGAAGAAATTCTTTCCATACTGGCATATATTAAAAGCGAATCAGCTAAAACACTTCAGGCAGAAGTTGCATCAACTGAAGAAACTGCTGATGCAACAGAAGCATCGGGAAGCTCCGTGCCCACAGGTTATCTAACTGCTATACTTATTGGGCTAGTCGTTGTGTTGGTATTGATACTGATTGTTTTGTATTTGATAGTATCGGTATTAACCAAATATTTAAATGACAAGAAAGAAGGAATTGATGAGGCGGATAAAGAGCTGGTAACGCAGAAATTCAACATTGGTAAACTCGTTACTAGTAATGGTTTTATAGGTATTGTTGTTTTTGCATTTACTGCTATTGTTCTTAAAACATTGATTGATGGAGCATTTACAATAGGTGTACAGCAAGGATATCAACCGACACAACCAATAGCATTTTCGCATAAAATTCATGCAGGTCAATACGAGATCGAATGTCAGTATTGTCACACCGGAGTGATGGAAAGTAAATCTGCCAACATACCTTCAGCTAATATTTGCATGAACTGTCATACCGCCATAAAAACAGAATCTAAAGAAATCCAAAAAATATATGCCGCCATTGATTATGATCCTGAGACAGGACAATATGGCGATGATGTTCAACCTATCGAGTGGGTTAGGGTCCACAATCTACCTGATCTGGCTTATTTCAATCATGCGCAACACTATAATGTGGGTGGTGTTGAATGTCAAACATGTCATGGCTCAATAGAAGAGATGGAAGTTGTTTATCAACACTCTACACTAACTATGGGATGGTGTATCAATTGTCATCGTGAGACCAACGTTAACACGAAAGACAATGATTATTACACTAATCTTGTAAAATTGCATGAAAAGAACAGTAAGGAACCTATGAAGGTGGAAGATATTGGTGGATTGGAATGTTCTAAATGTCATTATTAAAAATTTTAACATTCAAGAATGAATATTGAAAATAGAAAGTACTGGAAAGGTTTAGAACAGCTCGCTCAAAATGACGAGTTCGAAAAGCATGCAGATAAAGAATTTGCTGAAAAGCTTCCCCTTCCAAATGAAATAGATAGTAATTCTAGTCGTAGGGATTTTTTAAAAATGATGGGTTTCAGTGTAGCTGCCGTATCATTGGCTTCGTGTGAAGCTCCTATAAGAAAAGCCATACCTTACGTTGAGAAGCCAGTAGATGTTGACCCGGGCATACCCAATTATTATGCTACCACTTATGTAGTAGGCAGTGATGTTTGTCCAGTTGTTGTAAAAACCAGGGAAGGCAGACCCATAAAAGTTGAAGGTAATAAATTATCTAAGGTAAGTGGTGGTGGTACTTCTACGCAAATAGAAGCCTCGGTATTATCCCTTTATGATCAGGAACGACTTCAATATCCTTTGATTAACGGGGAACCTTCTACGTGGGATGAAATTGATAATGCTATCAAAGCTGATCTTAAAAACAGCTCCGGAAGAATAGCTATTATAAGTAATTCTATTTGTAGCCCCTCGACAATAAAAGCTATTGAGGATTTCAGGACTACTTATCCTAAGACGGACCACATTCAATATGATCAGTATTCCTTTAGTGGTCTTCTGGATGCTCATGCACAATATTTTGGAAAGAGGGTATTTCCATATTACGATTTTACCAATACCGACACCATTGTAAGCTTTGGTGCTGATTTTCTTGGAAGCTGGCCTAATCATACATTGATTAGTCGTCAATTTGCTGAAACCAGAAAATTAGGCGATAATAAGAAAAGCATGTCGAGGCTTTATGCTTTTGAATCAAATCTTTCGCTTACTGGTGCAAATGCTGACTATAGATCGCCTGTCAGAGCATCACAGCAAGGTCTTCATATATTAAACCTTTATAATCTCATTGCACAAAAAGCGGGTAGAACCACTGTCAGCACAGCAAAAATTAAAGGGACAGCCATAATGAATCAAATGGCTTCAGACCTTTGGAGAAGTAAAGGCAAATCGCTTGTGCTATCAGGATCCAATGATCTAAATGTTCAGATTGTTGTGGCCATGATAAATGAAATGCTTGGTAATTATGGAAAGACCATTAATACAAATAACCCCGCAAAAACGCGATCCGGTGATGATTCCGGGATGAGTCAATTTATTAAGGATTTAAATAATGGTGCGTACAGTGGCGTTATTTTTTATAATTGTAATCCCGTATACGATCATGCGCTGGGAGATAAAATAAAAACAGGCATTGAAAAATGTGATTTTTCAATCTCATCATCCGACAGGAATGACGAAACCAACAAAATTGTTAATTATAAAACGCCTGATCACCATTACCTGGAATCGTGGAATGACTTTGAGCCAGTAACGAACTATTTTAGTTTTTCTCAACCTACCATCAGTAATATTTTTAATACCAGGCAGTTTCAGGCATCCTTATTAAAATGGTCGGGGTATAATGATGATTATTATCAGTATGTAAAAGATAACTGGAAAGAAAAAATAGGTATCTCAAGTGATCTTGAGTTTCAAATGAAGTGGGATAAGATGCTTCATGATGGCATTTTTAACTACAATGATCCGAAGAAGTCTGAAAGTAAAACCACTGAATTAGAATATACCCAGGAGAAGCCATCACTTGAAAGTGTTATAGCTGCCATAAGTTCTAATTATAAAGCTGAGAATAACGAACTAGAATTGGTTGTTTATGAAAATCAGTCCATCGGTAATGGAATCATGGCAAATAATCCATGGTTGCAGGAGATGCCAGACCCTATTACAAAAGCTTGTTGGGATAATTATTTAACTATATCACCTAAGCTGGCAAGTGAGTGGGGCATCAAACTTGGTGATATGAAAACCCAGCTGGTAAATCTAACCGTTTCTGGTAAAAATCTAAAAATCCCGGTACTGGTTCAACCGGGGCAGGCTTATGGAACCATGGGAATAGCATTAGGATATGGTAGAACCAGTGCTGGTAAGGTAGCTAATGAAGTTGGGGTAAACGCTTATCAATTCCTGGAGGTGAAAAACGGTTTTGTTTCATACAGCATCACAAAAGGAATAAAAGTTGAGCCGACTCGTGATGCTTATAAAATTGCACAGACCCAAACACATCAAACTTATATGGGTCGGCATACGGTACTTCAAGAGAGTGTTTTACCAAAATATCAACAGGATCCAACTGCCGGTCGACATTTTACTAAAATATCTGCCCCAAATGGAAAGCTTCCGCCCGGAGCTGTTACATTATGGAAAGGTCATGATTATAATAATCATCATTGGGGAATGATGATCGACCTTAACTCATGTATCGGTTGTGGTGCTTGTACAATTGCCTGCCAGGCGGAAAACAATATTCCTGTAGTTGGGAAAGATGAGGTGTTGATGCGAAGGGAGATGGCCTGGTTGAGAATAGATAGATACTACAGTCATGAGACGGAACAAATTGGGGAAGGTGAAAACGCTAAAGTGAAAGAGAACTACGAAAAAGCAGCTAGTAATCCGGATGTCGTTTTCCAGCCAATGTTATGTCAGCAATGCAACAATGCTCCCTGCGAAACGGTATGTCCTGTTGCAGCAACCACCCACAGCTCCGAAGGACTCAATCAAATGACTTACAACCGTTGTATCGGTACGAGATACTGCGCAAATAACTGCCCTTACAAAGTCAGAAGATTTAACTGGTTTAAATATCATGATAATGATCAATTCCAGAATAATCTAGCGATGAACAACGATCTGGGTAAGATGGCACTGAATCCTGATGTTACGGTGAGGGCCAGAGGAGTGATGGAAAAATGTACGTTTTGTGTACAGCGGATTCAAGCAGGCAAACTGGAAGCAAAAAAAGAAAGAAGGAGGCCAAGGGATGGAGAGATTAACACGGCATGTGCAAATTCTTGCCCTACAGAGGCCATTGTATTTGGTGATTTAAATGACAAAAAAAGCAGGGTATATAATTTATTAAAGATACAACAAAAAGATACTTATAAAGTGGCCAATGAGCCAAGAGCATTTCATGTACTTGATGAACTCAGGGTACAACCAAATATTTGGTATCTTACTAAAATTAAAAATAAAGAAAATATAGCTTAACAAATAAACTATGGTAGTAGAATCTACGATACGTGAACCATTAATAACCGGCGGGAAATCTGCCCATGATGTTACAGACGATATTTGTATCCGGGTAGAACAAAAACCAGCACCTACATGGCTCCTAGCTATGGCAATCTCCTTAACGGTACTAGGTGTTGGATCCTACGCTGTCTATCGTTTATTATGGGACGGCATTGGTGTTTGGGGACTTAATAAAACAGTAGGATGGGCATGGGACATTACTAACTTCGTTTGGTGGGTCGGTATTGGCCATGCGGGTACTTTAATATCTGCCATTTTGCTACTCTTCAGACAAAGATGGCGAATGTCGATAAATAGAGCAGCAGAAGCTATGACCATTTTTGCTGTTATTTGTGCCGCGCTGTTTCCGGTGCTGCATATGGGTAGGCCCTGGTTAGGTTTTTACTGGGCTTTGCCGCTTCCTAACACGTTTGGTTCTTTATGGGTTAATTTTAATTCTCCATTGCTTTGGGATGTTTTTGCAATCAGCACATATTTTTCAGTATCCCTCGTTTTTTGGTATATCGGTCTGATACCCGATTTTGCTACAATAAGGGACAGAGCTCAAAATAAGATTTCCAAATTGGTTTATGGCATACTTAGTTTTGGTTGGGACGGTGCATCAAGAACATGGTCTCATTACGAAACGGTTGCATTGGTACTTGCCGGACTAGCTACTCCACTTGTGTTATCTGTGCACACCATCGTATCTTTTGATTTTGCTACATCTGTTATACCAGGGTGGCATACCACTATTTTTCCACCTTATTTTGTTGCCGGAGCTATCTTCTCAGGGTTTGCCATGGTTTTGACTTTGTTAATTGTAACGAGAAAAGTCTACAAATTAGAGGATTACATTACAATCCAACACATTGAATTGATGAATATCATTATAATAATTACCGGTTCTATTGTTGGTATAGCTTACATAACGGAGCTATTTATTGCATGGTATTCTGGAGTTGAAGCAGAACAATATGCATTCTTAAACAGGGTTACAGGTCCTTATTGGTGGGCATATGCTTCCATGATGACTTGTAATGTAATATCACCTCAGCTGTTCTGGATCAAGAAAATCAGAACCAATATAGCATCTACATTTATTTTATCAATCATTGTTAATATTGGTATGTGGTTTGAAAGGTTCGTCATCATTGTAACTTCACTTCACAGAGACTATCTTCCTTCAAGTTGGGCAATGTTTTATCCTACAATTTATGATGTTGGTACTTATCTGTTCTCGATAGGTTTATTTTTCACGCTGTTCTTTTTGTTTGCCAAATTTTTCCCGGTAATCAATATGGCAGAAGTTAAGAGTATCTTAAAAGCAACAGGTGAGAAAACAAAACAAAAAGTGGACAAAGAGACACTTGAACCTGTAACAACATAAATATGGAACAAGAAAAACACTACATCCTTGGGGTTTATGAAGATGAAGACTTACTTCTTAACGCGATCAAAAACGTTCGTAATCAAGGGGTTAAAATCCAAGAAGTTTATTCTCCTTTTCCTGTTCATGGAATTGAGGAAGCTTTAGGATATAAAAGATCTTGGTTATCTGTCGCGGCATTCTTATTTGGAATAACAGGCACAGCACTTGCTTTAACCATGCAATCTGGGATGATGACTTTTGACTGGCCTATGATAATTGGAGGTAAAGATTATTTTCCTTTACCAGCATTTATTCCTGTTACATTCGAACTGACAGTTCTCTTGGCTGCATTTGGAATGGTAGGCACCTTTCTTGTAATAAGCAATCTAAAGCCATGGGCAAAGCCAAGAATATACGATATCAGGATAACTGATGATAAGCATGTGATGGCAATAGATCTAGCTTCAAATAATATGGCGGAGGCTAGAATAACAGAAATAGTAAGTCGATCTGGTGCTTCCGAAGTAAATAAAAAAGATTTTACAGATGAAGATTAATTATTTTACTTGCATCGCAATTTTCAGTGCACTCTTCTTATTGGGTTGTGTCGCCGATGATGACTATCCGGGATTGGAATACGCGCCTCAAATGTACCACTCCACACCTTATGAGCCATTGACCCAAATCCAGGACAAAGAGATAGGTAGATGGTTAACATCATCTGAAATAGAGGAACATGCTGAATTTTACAATTCAAATCCATATAATCCTTTCAACATGAATTCAAGAATTCCCGCAGGGAATACCGTCAGAAGATCCGGTTATTTACCTTACAGGATTCCAAAAGATAGCTTAGTACTTGCAGGTAGGATAGTGAAAAATCCATTAGATTCAACAAAACAAGTATTAAAGGAAGGCAAAGCATTGTACGAGACTTTTTGCATACATTGTCATGGTGTCAAAGGACAAGGCGATGGCGCCGTTGGCAAGGTTTATAAAGGAGTTACATCTTATTCTTCGCGTGCCGTGAAAGATAAACCCGGAGGTCATATTTTTCACGTTATTACTCACGGAAAAGGAAGAATGGGGGCGCACGGTTCTCAGATAAATGTAAATGACCGATGGAAAATAGTTCGATATGTGCATACGCTTCAAAAACAGTAATTAAAAATAAATGGAAGAAAATTACACGTTTACAGCCTCAGCAAAGAAAAATTTGATCATAACATTGATCGTTGGTGTTGTACTGACGATAATTGGTGCTGTAGCATTATCTTTTGGGGATGGCGGTCATGAAGCGGTTCATGCTGAAACTGTAAAAAAAGAAACTGCTCATGGCGATACTCATGAACAATCTTCATCGCACGGCGAGGATCATGGCTCCGAACATTTAGAAGCTGGGCATGGAGGTGACCAGGGTCATGCATATAGCTGGACTACCAGGCTCTTTGCTAACCTTTGGATCAATAATGTTTATTTTGTTGGATTATCCATCATAGGAGTATTCTTTGTTGCGATCCAATATGTATCCCAAGCCGGTTGGTCTGCAGGTATAAAGCGTGTTCCTGAAGCTTTTGGTTATTGGCTGCCGATTGGAGGTTTACTGATGTTGTTACTTTTCGTGGTTAGTAGCCATGATTTGTTTCATTGGACCCATACAGATTTATATGATGAATCATCAGCCCACTATGATGAAATTATAGATGGTAAAAAAGGATTTTTCTTTTGGCCTCTTCACGAAAGTCCTTCAATTCCTGTGTTTTTTTATTTCAGGCTAATTGCGTTTTTTCTTCTATGGTACTGGTTTTTCACCAAAATACGAAGATTGTCCATACAAGAAGATCTTGAAGGTGGTCATAGTAAGTGGTATTCTATGAGAACTAACTCAGCAATATTCATAATAATATTTGCTGTATCATCTTCAATAGCAGCGTGGGATTGGATCATGTCCATAGACACACATTGGTTCAGTACAATGTTTGGTTGGTATGTATTTGCCAGCTGGTGGGTTGCTGGATTATCATTAATTACCTTTTTGGTTGTGATGTTGAAAGATAAAGGTTATCTATCCATTGTTAATGAAAATCATTTACATGACTTAGGTAAATTCATTTTTGCTTTCAGTATATTTTGGACATATATATGGTTCTCTCAGTTTCTGCTTATTTATTATGCTAACATTCCTGATGAAACAATTTACTTTGTGCAGCGATGGAAAAATCCTCACTTTGCACCGATATTTTACCTTAATATTATCATCAATTTCTTTTTTCCTTTCCTTGTACTTATGACTCGTGATTCAAAGCGTCATACAAGATTCTTGAAGATTGTTTGCCCCACACTATTATTTGGCCATTGGTTAGATTTTTATCTGATGGTTACCCCGGGAACAGTAGGTAACAATAGTAACATTGGCCTGCTTGAGGTTGGCTTGGCCATAATATTTTTATCAGCCTTTTTATATATTGTGCATATGAATTTAGCTAAGGTGCCTTTGGTTGCTAAAAATCATCCAATGTTACAAGAAAGTTTAAATCATCATATTTAAAACAATATTCTATAACTGCTTATTAACTACTTAAGAAATTAGAAGATGCTAAATACAATTTTTTTACTAACTTTTTTACTTGTACTAGCAATCATCTTTATAATATTCAGGGTTAGTACGCTCGTGGGTGTGATAAAGGGTGATAGTAAAAAGACTGTCCCAACAAATAACAAGACAAATGCAGCACTCTTATTAGTTTTCATGATACTAGGTATCGCAGGGTTTTTCTATTATTCCTTCGGTGGATTGGATGATGATTTTGTACAACCGATTGCTTCGGAGCATGGTGTTATCACAGAGCGTTTATTTTGGATAACCATGGGAGTGACTGTGGCAGTATTTATAATTACTCAAATTTTTCTATTCGGTTTTTCCTACAAATACCAACATAAAGATAGTCGAAAAGCTTATTATTACCCACACAACAATAATCTTGAGTTATTGTGGACAGCAGTCCCTGCTGTAGTTCTTGCAATTTTGATTATTTCTGGTTGGAAAGCCTGGGTAGGTATTACCGGTCCTGCACCCGATGATGCTGAAGTTGTTGAGGTAATGGGTTATCAATATGCCTGGACTTCAAGGTATCCCGGAAAAGATGACAAACTAGGAAGATATGATTATAAGTTGATTGATGCGGTCAATCAAGTAGGTATTAATTTCGAAGATAGAGCCAGTTTTGATGATTTTATGCCCAGGGAAATACATATTCCTAAAGGCAAACCCGTATTATTCAAAATCAGAGCCAGGGATGTGATCCATAGTGTTTATGTTCCTCACTTCAGAATGCAAATGAATGCAGTTCCGGGCATGCCAACAAGGTTTTGGTTTGTTCCAACAAAAACTACCGAAGAAATGCGCGAGGAGACAGGAAATCCTGATTTCAACTATGAGTTAGTATGTAACAAAATATGTGGGAAAGGTCATTTTGCGATGAAACACACAATTGTGGTAGATGAATCCGAAGATTACGAGAAATGGTATAATGATCAGGATTCATGGCTAAAACTTAATCCGGAATATGTGGCTAAAATACCATCAAATTTGAAAGAGTTAGCACTAATATCATCAGGTATAGAGAAATAAAATATAAATAATAATATTATGTCAGTAGCTGATATCGAAATAACTAAAAATCAGGATCATCACGATGATCACCATGATGACCATGAACATAAACAAAGCTTTATAAGTAAATATATATTTTCTACCGATCATAAGACCATCGCTAAGCAGTTTTTAATAACTGGTATCTTTTGGGCTTTAATTGGTGGTGCTATGTCAGTCATTTTCAGATTGCAACTTGGATTTCCGGATATGCAATTAGAGTTTCTAAGACCATTGATGGGTAAATGGATAACAGAAGCAGGTAAAATTGATTCTGAATTCTATCTTGCACTAGTAACCATGCATGGGACTATTATGGTGTTCTTTGTGCTTACCGCTGGACTGAGTGGCACATTCAGTAACTTTTTAATACCACTCCAGATCGGGGCAAGGGATATGGCATCAGGGTTTATGAATATGTTATCATACTGGGCGTTTTTTACATCCAGTGTGATTATGTTTATATCAATTTTTATCGAAACAGGTCCTGCAGGAGGGGGTTGGACGATATATCCACCACTTAGTGCATTACCACAAGCTATACAAGGTTCTGGTCTGGGAATGACATTGTGGCTTGTATCTATGGTTTTCTTTATTGCCTCGACACTATTAGGTGGTATCAACTACATTACAACTGTGATAAACCTAAGAACAGAAGGAATGTCTTTTTCAAGACTACCGCTGACGATTTGGGCATTTTTTATTACTGCAATTATTGGTCTGCTATCTTTCCCCGTTCTTTTCGCAGCGGCTCTTTTATTAGTTTTCGACAGATCATTTGGTACCAGTTTTTATTTATCAGAAATATATATTGCAGGGGAAGCACTTCCTAATATTGGAGGTAGTCCTATCCTTTACCAACACTTATTTTGGTTTTTAGGTCATCCTGAAGTGTATATCGTTTTACTCCCGGCCCTAGGAATAACCTCTGAGATTATTGCAACAAACTCAAGGAAGCCTATTTTCGGATATAGGGCAATGATAGGCTCTATGTTGGCGATTGCTTTTTTATCTTTCATTGTTTGGGCACATCACATGTTTGTATCCGGTCTTAATCCTTTCCTGGGTTCAATATTTATGTTTTTGACACTCATTATTGCAGTACCTTCTGCAGTCAAAGCATTTAATTATATAACTACGTTATGGAAAGGAAATATAGTTTTCACTCCTGCAATGTTGTTCTCCATTGGTTTGGTCTCTTTCTTTATTTCAGGTGGTCTAACAGGAATATTTCTAGGAAACTCAGCGCTGGACATTAATCTTCATGATACATACTTTGTGGTAGCACATTTCCATCTTGTGATGGGTAGTGCGTCATTCTTTGGGTTAATGGCTGGGGTGTACCACTGGTTTCCTAAAATGTTTGGTCGGATGATGGATCAAAAGCTCGGTTATATTCACTTCTGGTTAACCTTTGTTGGTGTATACCTTGTCTTTTTTCCACTTCATTATATTGGAATAGCAGGATTCCCGAGAAGGTATTATTCTTTTACAAATTTCGATTCATTCAGCATACTGACAGATTTGAATTCATTCGTCAGTATAGCTGCTATTTTAACTTTTATAGCACAATTTATATTTTTATTTAATTTCTTTTACAGTATGTACAGAGGGAGAAAAGCACCATCCAATCCTTGGAAATCTAATACGCTTGAGTGGACTACACCAATTAATCTGGGACATGGTAACTGGATAGGTGTTATTCCCAAAGTTTTCAGGTGGCCTTATGACTATAGTAAGCCAGGTGCTAAAGATGACTTTATTCCTCAAACTATGCCTTATTCGTTATCACCAGACTCTAACCTGCCTCACGAACAAAAACTAGCAGAAAAAGAAAATCCTGAGGATGTTAAAGTGGTTAATGAGCAACAAAAAGAAACTGTTTAAAAAACTTTTATTAACAACAATCATTGCCGTCTACTTCTTGATTTTTGTAGGCGGCATTGTAAGAAGCACCGGATCGGGAATGGGTTGTCCGGATTGGCCAAGGTGTTTTGGTCAAATAATACCGCCCACCTCTGTAAATCAGTTGCCAGAAAATTATAAGCAATTATATGCTTCCAACAGACATGAAAAAAATGTCAAACTTTCCAAACTGATTGCAAGTCTTGGGTTCAAAAACTATGCAGAAAAAATTATTTCAGATAAATCTATATTAGTAGAAGAAGATTTCAATGTTCTGAAAACATGGATCGAATATGTTAATCGTTTGATTGGAGCGGTTATCGGGTTATTAATCTTTTTAACCTTTATATCTGCTGTTTACGGGTTTATGGATAAAAAATCAATTCCTTTAATGTCTTTTGGAAGTGTTTTGCTGGTTGGATTACAAGGATGGTTAGGTTCTGTAGTGGTTAGTACTAAACTACTTCCTGGTATGGTGTCGCTACATATGTCTTTAGCACTACTTCTGGTATTGTTATTAATTTACACATATTTTAAAGCACATCATTCAAAAACCAACTTTACTATTAGTTATTCTAAGATTCGTCGATTATCAGTTATACTTTTAATAATGTTTGCAGTTCAAATTATATTGGGTACTCAGGTTAGGGAAGGGGTGGATCTAGCTGCAATAAATTTAGGCAATCCTTTAAGGCATAAATGGATTGATAGCTTAGGTATCATTTTTAAATTTCACCGATCGTATTCCTTGATAATTGTTGCTGTTATCGGCTATTTAGCTTATTTAACCTACAAAAAGAGATTGAGTGAGGTATTTAAATTTATAATAGTAATATTGCTTTTGGTGTTGTTAGAAATTTTAGGTGGGGCAATTATGGCGTATTTCAGTATACCCGCATTCATACAACCATTTCATTTAGTCATTTCTACTATTATATTTGGTCTTTTATACTATGTTTTTCTTTTGACGAGTAAAAACAACATAATACATGAGCAGTCAACCTTATAGTTTTATTTTAAATACTTTCTTTCTTGAGAAGGTTAAATCGATCAAGACACTTTTAAAATTTCGATTGTCTTTGTTGGTTGTTTTTTCTTCTTTATTTGGTTATGTACTTGGGAGTAATGGTATTATTGAATGGTTTACTTTATTCATGTTATCTGTTGGGGGATTTCTAATATCAGGAGCATCTGTAGCTTTTAATCAAATCATTGAAAAAGACTATGATGCAGTGATGGAGCGGACTAAGTCCAGACCAATACCTATGGGTATTTTACATGTGAATGAGGCAACTTTTGTGGCGATTTTCTCCTTAACAGTAGGTTCTGTCCTGATAGCTCTTTATTGTAATATATTAACACTGTTTCTATCACTTTTTTCATTTATCCTTTACAGTTTTGTTTATACACCTTTAAAACGAGTGGGTGCAGTTGCAGTTTTTATTGGGGCTATACCTGGCGCACTTCCTCCATTAATTGGCTGGGTAGCTGCAAATAACAGCATAGGATATGAAGCACTTATAATTTTTGGTATACAATTCATTTGGCAATTTCCTCATTTCTGGGCAATTGCATGGTTATCTGATGAAGACTATAAAAAAGCAGGTTATAAACTGTTGCCTGGCAACGGTACCAAGGATTTAAAAACAGCAATAAATATTGTCATATATACCCTGTTTTTGCTTCCTTTAGGGCTTTTACCAATGTATTTTAGAATTACTGGTATTAATTCGGCGTTCGTTGTTACTATATGTGGTGTGTTATTCCTCGCCCAAACCTTTAATTTACTAAAAGATCCAGGCAGGAAATCAGCTTTTAGAACCATGATGGCTTCTTTTATTTATCTGCCCGTTGTTCAAATTTCATTTATGTTAGATATACTTTAATTGAATAAAATATGGAACTAGCTTATAAACCATCGAGGATTTTAAGGATGCATCCTCAAAAGTTTGCATTGTGGTTGTTTATTGTAACCATCACCATGCTATTTGCTTCCTTAACAAGTGCATACATTGTAAAGCAGTCACAAGGCGAATGGTTAATATTTAAGTTACCAGAGCTTTTTAAAGTAACAACGGGTTTAATAATACTTAGTAGTATATCTATGCATTGGGCATATCTATCTACCAAGAGGAATAATTTATTTCAAATTCGGCTGGCACTTCTTGTAACCTCTGTTATTGCAATTGCATTTATTTTAGGACAATACCAGTCTTGGAGTGAGTTAGTTAGTCAGGATATATTTTTTATAGGAAATGCAGCGGGATCTTTTATTTATGTGCTAACGGGTTTGCATGCCCTCCATATACTTAGTGCTATAATATTTTTGATAGTGATGCTAATATCAGCATTTAGATATAAAGTTCATTCTAAAAGTATGTTAAACATTGAAATGTGTACTACTTATTGGCATTTTTTAGGTGGACTTTGGTTGTATTTATACTTATTTTTGATCACAAATAATTAACAGAAGACACACTTTATGTCAACAAGCTCTGCAGTAACATTTGATACACCAGCTCAAAGTTCTTGGGGTGGTGGGGTTTCACCCATGAAAGCTAGTTATGGGAAGCTGATGATGTGGTTTTTCTTACTATCAGATGCTTTTACTTTTTCAGCACTTTTAATTACCTACGGATTAATAAGATATAGCCATCCTGCTTATGAGGGGAGCATAGAAAACTTTGAATTTTCGCAGATATATTGGCCTATACCGGAGATGGTATTTGATGCGGTTCCTCTTTTACATGGTGTTCATGCCCCTTTGGTTTTCGTAGGTATAATGACCTTCATTTTAATACTTAGTAGCGTTACCATGGTCCTTGGTGTTGAAGCGGGTCATAGAATGGATAAAAAGGGTGTTGAGAAATGGATGCTATGGACAATTTTAGGCGGGTTGACATTTCTTGGTTGTCAGGCCTGGGAATGGTCGCATTTCATCCACGGAACAGATGACGGTTCTAAATTATTGAATGGTTCAGCCATTTTTGGCGCTAACTTGACTCAGAACCAGTACGGGCCTCCAAACTTTGCTGCTTTGTTCTTTTTTATTACAGGTTTCCATGGATTCCACGTTTTTAGCGGTGTGATGATAAATTTTGCTATTTTTTATCAAGCTACAGTGGGTATCCTGGAAAGAAGAGGTCATTATGAGATGGTTGAAAAAGTCGGACTTTACTGGCATTTTGTAGATTTGGTATGGGTTTTTGTTTTCACCTTCTTTTACTTAATATGATATTTATGGATAATCAAAGTTCACAAGTAACTGTTAAACCAGTCGATAAATCTAAGATCAGAAAATTGATCAGGGTCGCCGTTATACTTGGCGTTGTTACACTTATAGAATTTGCTATAGCTTTCACTATTGCTGCAGGGGCGGCCAAAACCTTTTTGTTTGTAGCGCTGACTATTGTAAAGGCTTTTTACATCGTGGGTGAATTTATGCATCTGACACATGAAAGAAAAACACTAATCTGGTCAATCTTATTACCCATGATTTTTGTTGTGTTTATGTTGTTTGTATTCATGTTTCAGGGTGGATCTATTTTTAAAGTAAAGTATTTCTAAAACATTACCTTCATTTAAATAATTTTCAAGTCATATCATAAGGTATGACTTTTTTTATGAAAAACAAGATAAAATTTATAATACTGTTACTTGTTTTCATTTTGCCGGTAGCTACCTACATATTTTTAAAGCTATTTGGCGATAATCAATTTAAAGTTCCTGTATATCACCAGGATCATAATCAAGAATTGTCCGACAATTGCGATATCAGTTTCCCCTATCAAATAGACCCAATTTTTCTAACTGACTTATATGATAGCAAATTCGAAGCTAAAGGTTTTTATTTTATGGTGATTATCGATGATTTAATATCAAAAGGAGCGATTAATGAGTTGAGAAGGCTAGAAAAATTTACAGAAAATAAAGATGCTCATGTTGTATCAGTGAAACTGGGTAACTTTAATTTAGAATATAACTACAAAGCAGCTATCGAGATCAGTGAAACAAAGATGAATCATATAAAAAACTGCGTATTGCTTGTAAACAATAATGAAGATAAAATTGTACTAATAGATAGAGAACAAAAGATAAGGGGTTATTATCCTTTAAATAGAGCTGGGATAGATAGGTCGAAGATGGAATTAGATATATTATTGAAGAATTACTGAATTCGATGATCCAAAGTTATTCATACACTAGTTATAAGCGCTTAATTACTGTTATATCGATTGTTATTCCTATAACGGTGGTAGTACTTTTAGCTATACCTGATAACACAGGCTTAATGGGTAGCTGGGTAAAAATATTACCCCATCTCAATGGTGTTATTAATTCACTCACCTGTATAACGCTTATCGTGGGTTTGGTTGCCATAAAAAGTGGTGATCAATCAACCCATAAAAAAGCTATGATAACTTCATTTTCACTGGGTGCTTTATTTCTTATTTTTTATGTTATTTATCATTTTTCAGTTGAATCTACCATCTATGGTGATATAGATGGGGATGGGAGCCTTTCTGATAATGAATTGCTATCCATACAAAGTTCAAGAGGGATTTATCTTTTTGTTTTGATTTCACATATTTTGTTGTCTATAGGGGTGGTGCCCTTAGTACTTTTCTCAATACTATATGCCATCACAGGTAGATTTGGTCAACATAAAAAAATAGTCAGGTTTACCTGGCCAATTTGGTTTTATGTATCGTTGTCAGGCGTGATTACTTATTTTTTAATAAGTCCTTACTATAAGTAACCTAAATAGCACCATTCGTATTTCTAATTATTAATATTAGCATTATGAAACGTACTTTATTAACATTGTTACTTGTAAATTTTACAGTATTAAATTCGTTGGCACAGTGTGCTATGTGCAGAACCACAGTAGTAAATAATGTAAGTAATGGAGATTCTGTGGGGTTTGCGGCAGGATTAAACACAGGTATATTGTATCTGTTCTTAGCCCCTTATGTGGTTATTGGAGCAATAGCCTATTTTTGGTACAGAAGCAGTAAAAGAAATGCAGAAAAAAAGCAAATTAGAAGTTATTATCAAAGGTGAATGCCCACAGTGCCATCAGGGAAAGATGTTTAATTATCCAGCTTATGATCTTAGAAGCTTTGGAAAAGCCAACACAACATGTTCGGTTTGCGGACTACATTTTGAGATAGAGCCAGGCTTTTTTATCGGTGCTATGTATGTTAGTTATGCAATGAATGTAGGATTATTTTTAACCACAGTTTTTGTGCTTTATTTTTTCTTTAATGATCCAGTGCTATGGATCTATATTGCATCTGTGACTTCTCTCTCCTTACTAGCATATCCGCTTATCTTCAGATATTCCCGTATTTTATTTCTTCATATCTTCGGAGGTGTAAAATATGAACCTCAAGAAGAGCAAATTCCTAAAAGTTGATGATTCTATTGTAAGTCATCTGAACTTTCTGATTATTTCAATAGTCAGCATATTATTGGGTGGTTTCATCTATTTGCTAAATGAAAATTTTTCTCCAACAAAAAGGGAATTACATGATTCAGTAGAGCAAAGAATCCAGTTATCGATCAAAACCGGATCTGATCTGCTAAGTATTAAAAATATCAACTCCAGCACTTTCACTTTTGATGACAGTGACATAGATTTTCCAACATATATTTTTCATGATGATGCGTTGATTTTTTGGTACTCAGAAAGCTGGAATATCGAGCCAGAGCTACGGGATCTCTATAAAAAGGTTTCTTTTATTGCAGATGATCATAATACTTATATATCATTTATTGTTGATGAGGGAAGGCTTAAAAAAGTTGGTTTATTGCCATTGTTTTTCGATTCCCCGCTCAATAATCGATATCTAAAGGATAGATACAACAAAGATATATTCGATAACTACAAACCAATTATCAATGAAAATCAAATAGGATATCCTGTATCGGTAGAAGGTCAGGTTTTATTTTGGTTGGACTGGCAAGAGGTAGATATCAATAATTCAATTTATCCATTAATAAGTTTCATACTCTTTCTCGTAGGATTAGTCTTTCTTATCATATGGTTAACAAGTCTGATGAATAGGGTTTTCAAGAATCTATTGGTTAATACTGTAATATATTTTTCAACCCTGCTGGCTATCAGGTTACTGCTCAGATTATTTAATTTTCCAGATAGCATATGTCAATTAACACTTTTTGATTCCAGGATATACACTTCTGGTTGGTTGAATAATAGCCTTGGTGATTTATTAATCAGTATAATACTTTTATTCATTCTGGTTGTTAATTTTTATACTCAATCATCCACGAGATTAAGATTGACCACGAAAGGGTTTAAAAATGTCTCTATCTTTTTCTCCCTATGTTTATTTACTCTTTTGGCATATTATTTTCAACATTCTGTGATCTTAAATATACTTACCAATTCACAGATCAGTCTGGATATATCCAGTGAATTGTACGCAGATTACAAACAGTATATTTCATTAATAATCATATTTCTTAGTGGATCTATATTCTTTCTCATAAACCACGTTATTGTAAGCGCATTTATTAATACTAAGACAAATATTTGGGAAAAAATATTAGGTGTTATACTGGCTTTAATAATATTTTTTATTCTTGACTTCCCCTACAAATACCCGATAGCTGCATTTTTTATTTTATATAACCTCACATTATTTTTTTCTAAGCTTCCCAAATACCTGAATAAAATTAATTATGCTTCTTATGGTTACCTTTTTCTAATATCACTGGCAATTTCTGTAATTGCCTCATTTACTATTTACAAAAATTATGAACGAATCGTCATAAACCAAAAGGAAAAATTTGCTAACCAGCTTGTAATAGAAGAGGATGTAATTGCAGAATTCTTATTGTCAGAAGCGATAAATAATATCACCAACGATCAGTATATCAAAAGTCGATTGTATAGTCCGAGTTTGGTCAATGAAGATGCACTAAAGAGTAAAATAAAGCGAAACTATCTACCGCCATTCTTTACGAACTATAACCTAAACGTTCATTTATTCAGTGATAGTGGCAACACCATCAGTAGTTCCCTTCAAAAATTTGATAACCTTTCCGGTATTAAGAGCAGCCTTAAATCGACGGATTTTGGTAAGATTTATAAGACCAACTACAAGGATATTTCGGGACCTTCCAGGTTGGTGGCTTTATCTGAAATAGTAAATTATGGGGACACACTGGGATATATTGGAATAGAACTAATTGAAAACCGGTACGCTGATGTTACCCTTTATCCTTTATTAATCACCGAGTGGAAAACAAAAAGATACTTTGAAGAATATGGATACGCATTGTATAAGGATGGTGAATTAAAATATAAATCAGGGTCTTACTTTGAATATCCACTGGATTTTCAACAAACAAAGATTTATCAGGATGGTGTTGAGAGGGCAGGACATCATTTTTATGCTGAAAAAGCTGATCAAAAAGGCATTTTTGTAATTTCTTCACCGTTATATGAGTGGTTTAATATCCTTACAAACGCTTCTTTCTTTTTCTCCACTTTTTTTATAGGCTATTTATTTGTTGGGTTGTTAAGACTATTCTCCCGAATAACAAGGGTGCCCATAAACTTGTCTGCTAAGATTCAGATATTTTTGGCATTGGCATTCTTCCTACCTTTACTTATGGTAAGCATTGCAGTGCTGAGAAACATTAATCAATCCAACAAAGAAGAGATACAACGAAATTATCAAAAACGTCTTAATAACCTGGGCGAATCCATAACCGATGTGTTGGAAGCGTTTAATAGAGACCTGATAAACCGGGAGACCTTGCAGTATCGCTTAAGCAATATGGCTGAATATTCCAGGACGGATTTAAATTTATTTAATTATAGTGGACAATTGCTAGCTTCCAGCCAGCCTTACTTGTATGATAATAACATTCTTCCGGGCTTAATGAATGCTCGAGCCCTTCAAGCCATAAAGTACCGGGATATCGAGTCATTGGTTATAGAAGAAAAAATAGGTGAGTTGTCATTTAAAAGTGCTTATCTGAGCATAAAATCATATGATACTAATGAACTTCTAGGCGTAATGAACCTTCCTTTTGTTCAGTCTAAAAATTATTTGCAAAGACAGTCTATTCAGGTATTTAAAAATCTGGTAAATATTTTTGCACTGATCCTGGTGTTATTGTTTTTAGTTTCATATACCGGTTCTAAAGTGCTAACAAGGCCTTTAATTGATATAGCACGACATCTCGGACAGACTGATTTATCTAAAAAAAATATCCCAATTCGTTATGACACAAAAGATGAAATTGGATTACTGGTTCAGGAATACAATAATCTCATTGAAAAACTTGAGGAAAGCAAAATTGCATTGGCGCGAAGTGAAAAGGAATCCGCATGGAAAGAGATTGCCCGTCAGGTAGCACACGAAATAAAGAACCCACTGACACCTATGAAGCTTAGTTTGCAGCACCTTCAAAGAATCGTTACTCCCAAGGGTAAAGAGTATCAAACCATAAATTCTTTATTAAAACAAATTGATAACCTGGATCAAATTGTTAGCTCATTTTCTGAATTCGCCAAGATGCCAATTCCTGAAAGCTACTTATTTGATGTCAATAATGAATTAAAAAATGTTATTGAATTGTTTAGAAATGATAAAGGCAGTATAAAGGCAGCGTTGGAAGATGGAAATTTTATGGTTAAAGGGGATAAGAAATTGATGGCTAGGATTTTTAATAATCTATTAATAAATGCTTATCAATCCATTCCCGACAATAAAACACCTTTGGTGGAGGTTTTTCTAAAGAGTATGTCAAACAATGTATTTATAGAAATAAGAGACAATGGCAACGGTATAGAAGAATCTATTCAATCCAAAGTATTTATGCCCAACTTCAGCACAAAATCAACCGGATCGGGCTTAGGATTAGCCATCGCTAAAAGAGGTGTTGAACATGCAGGAGGTGAAATATGGTTTGAATCTGAATTGAATAAAGGCACCTCGTTTTACATTTCATTGCCGCTTCATTCCTGATGCGATTAATCATACCAACCTTTCTATTCTCTCTTATATCACTTTCGCTTAGCGGTCAATTCAATAACCTCAGGTGTAAATGGATTAAAACGAATCAGGATTCCATCATTCTTGATTCATTGATTGTTATCCCTAAGACCATTGAATTTCAAAATACGTCCATTGAGTATGAATTTGATGTCAATAGCGGAGTAATAAAATTACCTGATCATACTACCAACGATTCCCTAAGATTATGTTACCGTGTACTAAACCTTAAGATCGGTCAAAAATTTTCGTATTATGATCTTAACACCTATGATTCGTCTGCTTATTTCAAAACAAGGCCAATAAAAAATAAACACATCTATCAACAAGATGAGTTGTTACCGATTGATGGCATCAACAAAACTGGTACTTTTACCAGAGGTATATCCTTTGGCAATCGTCAGAATATTGTGGTCAATTCCACGCTCAATCTTCAATTAGATGGCAGCTTAACCGACGACCTTAATATCCGGGCCGCTATTACTGATCAAAATATACCTTTCCAACCTGAAGGCAACACACAGCAGCTGCAGGATTTTGATAATGTATACATCCAGGTTTATAACGACACCTTCGATCTAACAGCAGGGGATGTAGTGCTGCGAAATAAAAAGAATTACTTTCTTAGATACTATAAAAATGTTCAGGGCGGGCAGGCCTCTATCACCTACCCCGTTGGGGATGATGGCAAAGCGACTACATCATCTGCATTTTCGGTGGCTAAAGGAAAATTTGCTTCCACACTAATAGAGGCTGTGGAGGGCCTGCAGGGCCCATACCGTGTACGGATAGAAAACCAACGTTTCATAACCATCATAGCCAACTCTGAAAAAGTATTCCTGGATGGCAAACAACTGGAACGTGGTTTTAATAATGATTATGTCATTGACTATAACCTGGGGGAGATAACCTTCAACAATAACATTTTAATCACCCAATTTTCACGAATAAGGGTTGATTTTGAGTATGCAGATCAAAATTATAGCCGTTCCATTGTGGCAGCGGATCATTATCACCAACAAGGTAAGTTTGATGCATACTTTAATTTTTATGAGGAAAAAGATAATGAAAACAGACCCCTGATATTTGATCTTTCTAATGAAGAAAAGCAACAGCTTAGTGAAAGTGGAGACGGTGTTACAAATGCAGTTATATCCGGGGTAGACTCAGTATCTTTTGATGAAGATGCCATACTTTACAGGAAGACAGATACCATTGACCGGGACGGTAAGGCCACCGAAATATTTGTCTTCTCCAGAAACCCTGATGGTGCATTTTTCAGGGTTAGTTTTTCAGAGGTTGGAATGGGTAATGGTAACTATGAACGCACGAACACCAGCATTAATGGTGTAGCTTATCAGTGGGTTTCGCCGATAAATGGTATTCCCCAGGGATCCTTTGAACCCGTTATATCGGTTCCACTACCTAATCAAAAGCAGATGGTAACATTTGGCACAGGATATGATCTCAATGAAAAACATCGAATTTACAGCCACATGGCGTTGTCTACCCGTGATGAAAACCTTTTTTCAGATTTAGATGAGGCAGATGATCAGGGCTATGCACTCAAATTGGGCTATCAATTCAGTGAACTTGAAACAAACTTACTGGATGGTTATAAATGGAGTGGTTCTGTGGATTATGAATTTGATAATAAAAATTTTCAGACTATTGATCGCTTTAGGTATATCGAATTTGATCGAGATTGGAACTTCAATCCAAATGTTGAAGAGCAAACTTTCAATGACATCATCATCAATGCCCGAACTGAACTTAAAAAGGATGCGAAAAACAGGATTTTCTATAAAATGACTTCCAGAAAGCGGGGTACATCCATTGATGGTTTTCAACACAACCTGATAGCTATGAAAAAGATTAGAAACTGGCAAGCCAGCTCAAAGCTATTCGTCATGAAAAATAACCATGGTTCCAGAAGATCTGAATGGACACGGTGGGATCTGGATGTCCACTATGGAAATAAATTCATAATACCAGGATATCAATATTCCATTGATCGAAATAAGACCTTTAATACTGAAAACGACTCTATTGTTAATTCTGCGATGAATTTCGAGGAGCATAAAATCTATTTCAGGAGTGCTGATAGTTTGAAAACCTCTTATCAAATAAGTTATAGCCTAAGAGATGACAGAATACCTCAGGAAGGTGAGTTAAAAGCGGGCACTACAGCCAGAACACTGGAGGGGGATATCAAAAGCCGCATAAATGAAAACCAAAGCCTTAAAGTTGATTTTAAGTATAGAACCATCGAAGATCTCCGAACAGATACTACGGAGGAAAATATCATGGGACGAATAGAATGGAAGGCATCATTTCTTGATCAGTCTATTGTTTCTGATCTCACTTATTCCACCATCAACAGTCAGGAGCTGAGGCGGGAATTTGTCTTTGTCCCTGTCCAAACGGGAGCGGGGACTCATACGTGGCGTGATCTGGATGAAGATGGCGTTCAGGACCTTAGCGAGTTTTTTATTGCCGTCAATTTTGATGAAAAAAATTTTATAAAGGTATTTTCTCCCACAGATGACTTCATCACAGCATTCAATACTTTATTTGATTGGCGTTTAAGACTTAAAGCACCAAAAAATTGGCGGGAGAAGTCCATACTACTTAAAGGCTTGAGTAAGTTTTCCAGTCAGCTATCATTTAATTCCAATAAAAAGGTAACGACCAACACCTTGAATGCACGTTTTAATCCATTTTTAAATAACATCAGGGACCTCGATATTATATCTTTGAGAAATGCATTGAGGTCAACAATTTATTTCAATCGAGGAGGTGCTAAATACAGCAGTGACGTAATCATATTCAGGACAAGGGGAAAACAGCAGCTTACCCAGGGCATAGAATCCACTTCTAATGACGTCTATACTTTTAATAATCGATTCAACCTAAACAGATTTTTTTCTCTTCAAATGCTCACCGGCGTTGGCAATAAAGTGAATTCTTCTGATTTCCTTGAAGGAAGGGCGTTTGATATTCATAGTATGGAACTATCTCCAAAAATTAACTGGCAACCTAATCTGAATCAACGGTTGTCTTTTTCTTATAGCTTCCGGGACAATCATAACCGCTTTCAGGAAGATGACAATAACTACTCACGTCTGCATGAATTAATCATGGAATGGAGGCTTGCCAGGCAGGTCACGAGATCATTAACGACTACATTCCGGTTTACACAAATTCATTTTGATGGAGAAGAAAATTCCTTTACCGGCTACGAATTACTCGAAGGTCTGAGACCGGGACAAAATTTTAACTGGACCATCAACTATCGCCAACGGTTAACCAATGGCCTACTGATAAACTTTGTCTATGAAGGCCGTAAGTCCCTGGCGCAAGAAGTGATCCATACCGGGCGCATGCAGGTGACCGCTTTGTTCTAAGCTATGATGCTAATAAATTTATTTTTTGTGATGATTTTTAAACTCAGATTTGTCATTGGAATTTTGTCATGAAGGGTTAAAGCCCAAAAAAT
>CAYSCZ010000030.1:0-35260 GCA_964429655.1 uncultured Roseivirgaceae bacterium | reverse complement strand
CGTCGCCATAGCGATGCTATGCCTCCTCGACCTAAGTACCTGATTTTTTGGGCTTTAACCATTCATGACAAAATTCCAATGACAAATCTGGGTTAAAAAAAGAAAATAATGATGATTATGCTACAAAATTTATGAACCTAATAAACAAAAAAGCTCACCCTTTAAAAGAGTAGGCTTTCCCACATTGGATAGAATTTCTATTATTGTCCCTGACCGAGGGAGAATTTCATCTCACCATCAAATCGGCACAGGTTTTCAGTTTTTATCACATCAAGACCAGCATCAGTAATCTGCTGGCTGATTGAGATCACATCATTATAAGAACCTGGTTTGTCCATTTTATCAGTTGTGAACCTGCATCTCCAATGATCTGTACAGAAAGTTTCCGGCAGTCCTTCAGGATATACTTTTACCCCACGATTAGTGATTAGTTTTATTTCAAATGGGCCGGATGTAAACTTACTAAGGATATCACCAAGTACATTTGGATCTCGGTTTTCACCATACCAGTGCAAGAAAATATCTACACCAACCAATTCTTTTTTAGCCGGAACAGTAGGCGTGAAGCTTCCCTGGATGTCATGTTTCTTGGCTTGTTCATACGATATCGGGGTCAGATGCTCCGGTTTTTGCCCTAGCCTTTCAATAATGGCATCAGCAAATGCCCGTGTTCCAACTTTTAGTTTGCTTATATTTTCTTTGAACAGGTCATAGGTATGGATACCGTCTTCCAGGGTTTTCAACCAGGCGTTTTGAACTTTAGATGCTATGTCCGGCTGATTAATATAAACCAGCATTTGTACTGCACCCAACAATAAACCGGAAGGATTGGCAAGGTCTTGGCCTGCTCTTCTTGGCGCTGATCCATGAATGGCTTCAAACATCGCATATTCACTTCCGATATTGGCACTACCTCCAAGACCCACAGAGCCGGTGATCTGTGCTGCCACATCCGAAAGTATATCACCGTAGAGGTTAGGCATAACGATCACATCAAATATTTCCGGGGTATCTGCAAGTTTAGCTGCCCCAATGTCTACAATCCAGTGTTCTGCCTCCAGATCAGGATAATCTTTGGATATCTCATCGAAAATTTTGTGAAACAAACCATCAGTTAGCTTCATGATGTTATCCTTGGTAAAGCAGGTAACTTTTTTTCTGCCATATGCCTTGGCATACTCAAAAGCGAAACGAATGATTTTTTCTGTGCCCGGTCTTGTGATCAGTTTTAGCGTTTGTGTTACTTCATCTGTTTGTTGATGTTCGATGCCAGCATATAAATCCTCTTCATTTTCCCTGACAACAATTACATCCATGATGGGATGTTTGGTAGCCACATAAGGGTGGTAAGATTTACATGGCCTTACATTCGCATAGAGCCCTAATGTTTTTCTGGTGGTTACGTTCAAACTTTTAAAACCGCCACCCTGTGGGGTAGTAATAGGTGCTTTCAGGAATACCTTAGTCCTTCTCAGCGATTCCCAGGCTTCCGGTTTGATGCCTGCTGTGTGCCCTTCAAGGTATACTTGTTCGCCTATTTGTATCTCTTCAATTTCCAGTTGCGCACCGGCGGCTTGAATAACTTTTAAGGTGGCATCCATGATTTCAGGACCGATACCATCACCCTTGGCTACTGTAATTTTTGTCATTGTAATTTTTTGTTTTTGTTGACAAATCTATATCCCTGCGGTGATTATCTGATAAATATTAATAAAATTTTACAGTAATGCGTTGGAGAAGACCTTATTCTCGTTACTTAACAAAGTGAAACAATGGATTGGGATATCTATTAATTGTTTTCTGTATTATATTTAGGTTCCAAGTTTATATCATTAGAAAAAATGAAAAATGAAGAGAAAATTGTCGAATTATTGAGTGAATTGGTTATTGAGTCCCAAAAAACCAGGGAAGAAATTACTTCTATGAAAGGAGAAATTACTTCTATGAAAAAGGAGATCAAAGAAATTCAGCATAGCCAAAATAGAAATACAGCTGCAATTGGTGAGCTAAGATTATCTGTGATCAAACTTTCAGAAAGAATCGAGCTTGTATTCGATCATGAGAAAAGAATCCAGAAGTTAGAAAAAAAAGTTTTTAACTGATTTATCAAGATTCCACCCTGATCAGAAAATAGTTCTTTTTACCTTTTTGTACCAGTACATATTTGTTTTGTAAAAGTTCTAACCCAAGTTTATCATCAGCAGAATCAACTTTCTTTTTATTGATACTTACCCCGCCCCCTTTAATCATCCTTCTCGCTTCCCCTTTTGATTTAAAAATTATCCCTTTGGTTATCTCAGATAGGAAATCCGTGGCAGTTAAATCATTACCTAAAGTTGATCGATTAATGTTGGTCTGAGGCACCCCTTCAAATACTGCCAGCAGAGTATTTTCATCCAATGATTTTAAATCATCGGTTGTAGACTTACCAAACAGTATTTGAGAGGCTTTTACTGCCTGGTTCAAATCATCACTTGAATGAACACGTGTTGTTAGTTCTTCAGCAATGGATTTTTGCAATTTCCGTTCATGAGGTGCTTTATTATGTTCTTCAATCTGTAATTCAATCGCTTCTCTGGATTTCAGGGAGAAGATTTTCATATATTTCTTTACATCCACATCTGAAGCATTGAGCCAGTACTGATAAAAACTATACGGGGAAGTTTTGTCTTTGTCCAACCATATATTTCCACTTTCAGTTTTACCGAATTTGGATCCGTCGGCCTTGGTAATTAAAGGAGTGGTGATGGCGTATGCTTCACCATTACCTATTCTCCTGATCAGTTCTGTTCCCGTTACAATATTTCCCCATTGATCCGAGCCGCCCATTTGCATCATCACATTTCTGTTTTTCCATAACCAATAGAAATCAAAACCCTGAACGATTTGATAACTGAACTCTGTGAATGACAAGCCCGATTCCAGTCTTTTTTGGACGGAATCTTTTGCCATCATGTAGTTTACAGTGATATGCTTACCCACATCGCGTATAAAATCCAGGAAACTGTAATTTTTAAACCAATCGTAATTATTTACAACCTCGGCAGATTGCTTACCACAATCAAAATCGAGGAACTTTTCCAGTTGTTTTTTTACGCATGCAAGGTTATAATTTAATGCATCTGGTGATAACAGGTTTCTTTCGGCAGACTTACCGGATGGATCTCCTACCATTCCTGTAGCACCACCGACCAAAGCGATTGGTTTATTTCCGCACTTTTGAAAATGGACAAGTGTCATGATTTGAACCAGGTTGCCAACATGTAGGGAATCTGCGGTAGGATCAAAACCTATGTAGCCAGTGGTCATGTTCCTTTCCAAATATTCTTTTGCTCCGGGCACTGCATCATGCACCATTCCGCGCCATTCAAGTTCTTCTAAAAAATTCATTATCTATGTTTTACAGGCAAATATAATCCTGCAATTCCTTCACAGAAATTGAATTTTATGATTTAAATCATTATATTAATTCACCAAAAACTATCAAAATCCTTTATTTTTCTTTTGCTTTAGTAGAATTTATCAAAGATGGGAAGTCAGAATGTAAAATTAGCTTCTAACTATAAGGAGCTGAATAATTTCACCAAGAACCTTTTGAAGGACATACAGGCCCTGGAAAGGATGTTGGAAGATGAGTGGTTTAACAAAGAACCTATTCATATCGGTGCTGAACAGGAAATCTGTCTGGTGGATAAGCATTGTAAGCCGGCACCGTTAAATCTGGAGGTCTTAAAGCGCATGAATAATGATAAGTTTACCACCGAGCTTGCTAAGTTTAACATCGAGGCAAATCTTGATCCGCTGGAGCTTAAGGATGATTGTTTTTCAACATTGGAATTAGCGCTAAATGACCTGCTGACTGACCTGCAAAAAACCTGTGATGAACTGGATATCGATTTTGTGCTAACTGGAATCCTCCCGACAATACGAAAATTTGATATTGAAATTGATAACTTAACCCCCATTGAGCGATATGATGCGCTTTTGAAAGCCATAAGTAAATCTCGGGGCAAGCAGCAAGAGCTCAGAATATCCGGGTTGGATGAGTTGAATGTAAAGCATGATACGGCACTTATAGAATCCTGTAACACATCATATCAGGTACACCTTCAAATTACCCCCGAACAGTTTGTTTCCCTTTACAATATTTCGCAGGTGCTGGCAGCGCCTGTTATGGCTATAGCCTGTAATTCGCCTTTACTATTTGGAAAGCGTTTGTGGAGCGAAACCAGAGTCGCGCTTTTTCAACAATCGATTGATACACGGGTAACAAGCGAACACTTCAGAGATCGAAGCCCCCGGGTATTTTTTGGTAATAATTGGCTCAATAAATCCATTGTTGAGATTTATAAAGAAGATATCATGCGGTTCAGGGCTATGATGACTGTTCCTTTTGATCATGATGCGTTTGACCAACTGGAGGAGGGAATCACTCCTAATTTAAACGCATTAATGATTCATAACTCAACGATATACAGATGGAATAGGCCCTGCTACGGCATTAGTCCCAATGGTATGCCCCACCTTCGTATTGAAAATCGCGTTTTACCATCAGGCCCCTCAGTGTTAGATGAAGTGGCCAACTCAGCCTTTTGGATTGGCCTGATGAAAGGATTTCACGACTTGCATACCGATATAACCAAGCATATAGATTTTGACCAGGTCAAAGACAATTTTATAGGTGCATCCCGAAGAGGATTGAATACTGAAATGAACTGGTTTAACGGACATAGAATCGGGGTGACAGAATTGATCAAAAAAGAACTATTACCCATAGCCAGAAGCGGGTTAGAGAATCAGAACATAAAACCTGAAGATATTGACCGGTATCTTGGCGTAATCGAAGAACGGAACATTAACCGCATGAACGGGTCAACCTGGCTATTGGAATCACACGCACAACTTATGAAAGAAACCTCACGTGAGGAGGTCTCCGTAGCAATTACTGCATCCATGATAAAAAACCAGAAAAAAGGATTGCCCATTCACCAATGGGAGATGGCAAGTTTGAATTCTATTGACAGCTGGGATCCAAAATCTATGTTAGTAGAAGAATTTATGACTACAGACATCTTTACTGTTCATCCTAATGATCTTCCTGAGCTGGTAGGGGATATTATGGATTGGAGAAAATTAAAATATATACCCGTAGAGGATGAGAAAGGAAATTTACGGGGACTGGTCAATTTTCAGATTTTACTAAATTATTTCAGCCATCGATATAATTCGAAGACTTTCCCCACTAAAACAGTAAAGGATATTATGATAAAAGACCCGATCACAGTATCCCCGAATGACACAGTTATAGAGGCTTTGAAAACAATGAAAAAAAACAAGATTGATTGTATGCCAGTCATAAAAAAAGATAAACTTATCGGGATTATTAGCGAAGGTGATTTCTTAAATATCACTGCCAACCTTTTTACTTTTTTCAGTAATAAAAAAAGTAAAAGCTATAATCAGAAAATTTGATGTAATCAGGTTAATACTTTTAACTTCACACCTTTAATGGCCCTATTAAATATTGGGGATTATTATTAATACCAGGCGTAATTAATGGATAGAATTATAGATTCAGTAAGAGGAAGTAGTCCGGGACCATTGATAATTTGTGTTGGTGCGCTTCATGGCAATGAGCCGATGGGCTTAGGTGCCATTAGTAACGTGTTTCAAAAGATAAAATCTCACAATATCCCGTTAAAGGGGAATTTAATTGGTATAGCAGGAAATATTCCTGCAATTGAAAAAAACACCAGATATATCGATTATGATATGAACCGGTGTTGGTATCCTGAACTAATAAAATCTATTAAAGCAGGTAGAAGAAGATTAATCGAAGATAAGGAAGTTAGTGAATTATTGGGAATCATTGAAAATAATAACAATGGAAAATATTACACACAAAAGATTTTAGTAGACCTGCATTCAACCTCATCAGATAAAGGAAATTTCATTGTCGTACCTGAAGACGAAAGCGAGCATCCCACGGTAAAGGCACTACATTTGCCGGTGGTAGTTGATTTGCATAAATACCTGGAAGGAACTTTATTAGCTTATGTACATCAAATGAGTTTTACTTCATTTGCACTTGAAGGTGGTTTAATGGGTACAGACAAAGCATTTAGCCTTCATGTATCGGGTCTGTGGGAAATTTTGGATGCTGCACGCGCTATATCCCATCATGACCATGAAGTGGAGGATTATTATTCCCATGCTTTACAGGAAATCTCATCAGAATTACCAAAAAAGGTAAAAGTTATTTACAGGCATTGGGTAGAGGATGAAGATCAATTCATAATGGATGACGGCTATCATAATTTCATGGAGGTGAATAAAGGGCAGCAGTTAGCCAAAGATAAAAACGGTTTCGTGTATGCGCCTTTCAGTGGATTAATTTTCATGCCACTTTACCAACACCAGGGTAATGATGGTTTTTTTATAGTAGAAGAAGTTAAAGAATCAATATTGGTTTGAGATGCCAAAGTCTTTTGAATCGATAATGCAGGCCCTGGAACAGGGGAAGTATGCAACCACTTATTTTTTGCAGGGTGAAGAACCCTTTTTTATAAATCAGGTCTCTGAATTCATAGAATCCAATGCCCTGGATGAAGGACAAAAGAGCTTAAACCAGGTGGTGGTATATGGGAAAGAAACGGAATTGTCCACAGTTCTTACACACGCCAGAAGATTTCCCATGATGTCTGAAAAGCAGGTAGTGATTGTGAAAGAAGCTCAAGAATTAAAAAACTTTAATAAAGAATCAGGCCAAAAACTACTCGAAAGCTATATCATCAATCCCTTGCCTTCGACAATTTTAGTGTTTTGTTACAAATACCAAAAAATAGATAAGAGAAAGAAACTATACAAGTCCATTGACAATTATACCATTTTATTGGATACCAAAAAGTTATACGACAATCAAATACCGGATTGGATATTGAAGTTCGTTAAATCAAAAGGACATAAAATAACTGATAAAGCCGTTCAATTATTATCGGACAACATCGGTAACAACCTGGAGAGGATAAACAATGAGGTCAACAAGATCCTTTCAAACTTTGAGGAGACAGTAACTATCAATGATGAACTGGTGCAGCGTTATGTGGGCATCAGCAAGGATTACAACACCTTTGAATTACAGAAAGCATTGGCAATAAAAAATATTCTCAAAGCCAACCAAATCGTTAATTATTTCGGACAAAACCCAAAAAGCCATCCCATAGTAATCACCCTTGCGACTATATTTTCATTGTTTAGTAAACTGCTGATTATCCATCAAAACAAAAGTAAAAGTGACCGGGAATTAGCAGGTATGCTTAAAATAAATCCGTATTTTTTGAAAGAATATATTGGCGCCTCTAAATTATATCCATTAACAAAGGTTATTCAGAATATTTATTACATTAAAGAAGCTGATATAAAATCAAAAGGATTTATGGGCAATATTCCAGAACACGAAATTTTAAAAGAATTAATTTTTAAAATATTGCATTAAGTAAATTATCGTTATCATTTGGTTAGGTCATCAAATAATTATAACCGGTCTTGTAAATGTTAAATAAAAACTCACTTTCGGTAACTCTGTTATTTTTTTTTAGTAATCTGTTGGTTGGTCAAGACAACATATCCATTGAACGCCTAAATCAAAACCTTACTGCCGGACTATCAAACTTTCAAAGGGAAAATTACAACACTGCTTCCCAATATTTCAAAAAATATCTTTCAGATATGCCTGATGAAGACATAATTGGAAGTGTAGAATATCTAAAAAATATTGCATTATTAAAAGCAGGAAGGCGAGACGGTAAACCAACCCTGGAATCCAACCTTAAGAAAGACCCATCGCATCCTCAGGCTAACAAGGCCTATAAAGAATTAGCCATTTATTTCACCAACCAGTCGTCATATGATGAGGCAAGATATTATTTTAAAAAAGCGAAAAATGTAGATCCGTTTTTAGAACCTGAATTTTATTTTCTTAAAGGGGTTACACTTTTTAAGCACAAGCACTTTAATGAAGCCGAGCAAGCCTTCAAACTGATTTCAGACTTTTCAGGGGATCAAGGTTATGCAGCTAATTATTATCTGGGTTATATGGCCTACCAAAATGAAAACCTATCCGAAGCGTCCAGGTTTCTTGACCTAGCCAAGAGCAATCCAAAATATTATGAAGAATCGTTAGAACTTCAAATAGCTATTTATCAAAAGGAAAAAGCCTATGATAAGATCATTGTGGAGATCGGAGGTAAGAGTTTTAAAAATGATTTATTAAACAATGCCCTGGCTGATGCTTATTTTTATTCAGAAGATTATAAAAATTCAATAAGCTATTATAATGCAATAAAAAAACGCTTAAGCTACCCTCAGTACTACAAACTGGGATATAGCTATCTGAAAACAGATGACAGTAAGCGGGCAGTTGAGCACTTAAAATATTCGGTGCTTTCAGAAGATACCATAGGTCAATACAGTGCTTATTTTCTGGGAAAGCTTTATCTTGAACTGGGAAATCATCCATACGCCATCACCTCATTTAGCAAGGCAAGGGAGGTTAGTTACAATAAAGACATTACGCGGCAGGCGCACTATCAGCTAGGAAAAGTGCATTTTTTAAATGAAGATTATGAAAATGCCATAAATACATTCAACAGCTATATCGATCAATATTCCAGGGATGAAAATTTTAATGAGATCAATGAATTAATAGGAGAAAGTTATCTTAAGACATCAAACTATGAGCGGGCAATTCGTTATATCGACCAGCTTAGTTACAAAAGTGATAACCTTAAAAAGAGTTATCAACTGTTGGCATTTAAAAAAGCTTCCCAGTTATACAACGATCGTAATTTTAGGGATGCTGTAACGTATTTCAAAAAGTCTTTAAAGTATCCAAATGATCAGGAATTGGTTTATGCAGCCAATTATTGGCTTGGTGAAGCTTATTTCACAGGTAAGCGGTTTGACCAGGCAATTGATTATTATAATAGCGCTCGACGTTATTCCGAATTCAATGAAAAAGCAACCTATGGATTGGCATATAGCCATTTTAACAAAAATCAATATCTTAAGGCATCTGGATATTTCTATTCTTTTCTTGGCTCATATAATGATAAAAATGATGCTATTTATTTTGATGCTTATCTGAGGTATGCCGATTGTTTATATGCTACGAAGCAATATAAAAAGGCGATCGAAGCCTATGAAAATACCATGGATATTTCATCGCGACAACAGGATTATGTAATCTTTCAAATGGGTTTGATTTATGCTTTGATGGATCAACCAGATCAGGCCCTTGATAAACTTGAAGATGTTCACCCGGGATCACCATATTGGGATGACGCCCAATTTCACACAGGAAATATCTTTTTTGAACAAAGCAACTACGATTTAGCCATCAATGAATTCTCTGAGTTATTGTTGAAAGCGCAAAGTTCACCATATGTCCCAAGGGCATATTTAAACAGAGGAATATCTTATTTTAACCGACAGCAAAATGATCTGGCAGAAAATGATTACAAATTCATTTTGAGACAGTACTCAAATCATACAACTGCGAATAGTGCTTTACTGGGTTTGCAGGAATTATTAACCACCCAAAATAGGATTGATGAGCTTGATGAATACCTGACACAGTATAAAAAGCTAAATCCAGAAGATAGCTCTATTGCTGCTATTGAGTATGAGGCTGCAAGATCTTTGTATTTTAATAGGAATTATGCCCAGGCCATAGGATCCCTTAGGTCGTTCCTTGATCAATATCCCAATTTTACCAATAAGGCGGAAGCATTTTATTATCTGGCTGATGCTTATTACAGGGACAATAAGCCTGAAAAAGCCTTAGTATATTTTGATAGCATAAGCAAGCCGGTTTACAGATTCTATAATAGGGCACTGACCAGAAAAGGACGCATTTTCATCGAACAAGAGCAATTTGAAAAAGCACTAAGCGAATTTAGGCTGCTTTCTGAAAAAGCACGAAATCCAAGGGAATTAGCTGATGCCTATGGCGGTATGTTAGAAGTTTTTTTTAACCTTTACCAGTATGATTCTTCATTATTTTATTGTAAGCAGATATTGGATATAGAAAATGTAAGCATCGAGGCTGAGCGTAAGAGTATTTACTTTATGGGTCGTAATTATATGGCAATCAATGATTACGGGAACGCAACCGATGAGTTTATAAAGCTAATAAATGGGCCTAAAGACGCTTATCATAAAATGGCCAGGTACTATCTTTCTGAAATATTCTTTTTTGAGGATAAGCATAAACAATCTATAGAGTCCTTATTTGAGTTCAATAAAGATTTCCCTGAGGACGAATACTGGTTAGGGAAGTCTTTTTTACTCATTGCTAATAACTATATTGAAATTAATGAAGTATTTCAGGCCAGGGCAACCTTAAATTCTATCATAGAAAAATCCCCGGTCCAGGAGATTAAAAAAAAAGCAGTGGCCATGCTGGCGAAATTAGAGCAAAAAGAGCCTGAGACGATCAAAACAGATACCATTCAAAAATGACCTTATTCAAATTATTTTTTTTTATTGGATTGATTGTCATTAGCTGTAGCAGTTACGCACAGGATGATTGGGAAGCGGAAGGCCAGATTGAAGATGCCCAGTTTATCATTGAAAAGGATAAAGAAATAATCCTTCCTCTAATACGTAAACGGATTGAGATGATACCCTCAATGCCCGATACGGCATTAACCAAGGACCTGAAGTTTAATATAAAAGATTATAAATATTTGCCTGCTATCTCCCTTCCATCCATTAATGCAAAGGAATATAAAAGTGATGAAGAAGATAATGCACAAAACAGAAATCATGTAACTGTAGGAGCTGGGAATTTTTCATCAATCTTAGCAGAAGGTTTTGCATCAACAAATCCTGAAAGCCCATGGGTTGCTGATTTAAATGTCCATCATTTGTCATTTGGTAGTGGACCTGTTCAGGATGATGTTAGTGCATCTTCAAATACCACGATCAATGGTAATGTCTCTTATTCGGATGAATCATCAGTGTTTTCAGGTAGGCTGGGATATCAATTATCCAGTTATAATTTTTATGGCTTGGAAGTGGTTCCCGACACGGGTGTCTTTGAACAGAACTTTGACAGAATGGATGCCACGTTAGAATACAAGAAAATTTCTGAAGGATTTGATTATGCCTTTAATGTTGGATTTAAAAATTTTATGAATGATTTTGAGGAAAGCGAACAATGGTTTCAGGTAGGAGGCTCATTTCAGATTTATTTCAGTGACTCTGATGTGTTTAATGCCACGTTCAATGGAAATATCAGTACGTTAGATCAGTTCACCGCATACAACAGGAATCAATTTTCATTAAATCCATATTATCAAAAATCAATAAGTGATTTTACACTTCGAGCCGGTCTAACCTTAGTTTCAGACAATGATACAACAGTTTCAGATGACTTATTTCTATTTCCGGATATTCAACTGGGTTACAACTTCAACTCAACCAATCGAATTCTTTTGTCCGTCAGTGGTAACAGGGCATTCAATACACTAAATGAACTTTCAGGGCAAAACCCTTTTTTAAACTTTAATCAACCCATAGCCAACACCAATAAAAATCTTCACGGGTCTGTGAAATTTCAAACTAATCTGTCTCAAAAATTAGATTTTGAAACCGGGTTTAGCCTTTCGGATTACGAAAATGGCATTTTTTATGTAAATGATACCGATAATGATTCCAGGTTTGTATTAGTGTACGATGATTATACACAAATATCATTACGTGCGGGATTTAATTATCAAACCAAAGACTTCTCTCTTCACTCCAATATTCAGTTTAATCAGTTTGATACCGATTTTCTCAGCGAAGCATGGCACAGACCGCAGTTCGAGGCTAATATCATTGCTAATTGGCAGCCATTGGATAAACTTTTTATAGAAACTCAGCTTATTGGGTTATTTGGAATCAAAGCCCTGGAAGTGTCTGATTTTTCTACCGAAGATTTGGGGCAGGTAATCGACCTTAATTTAAGTGGCGAGTATTTTATATTAGATAATGGTTCAATTTTCTTGAAATTAGATAATATCTTGTCTCAGAAATATGAACGCTATTTAAATTATCCTGTAAGATCGCTACAGTTTAAGGGTGGGATAGTTTATTATTTTTAAATAAGCCTTATTTTTTTTCATTATTGGAAGATTCTTTTATTTATTTACTTAATCAAATTAATTTTTCTTTAACTTAAAATTAAATTTAGTTGATCAATTTTATTATCCAAACAAGCTATAATGATTGACGATAAAAACCAGGAAAACGAAAATCAATTTGAAAATCAGGAAGATGATTTTGGTCTGCCGGACCTCGATTATGATTCCTTAGATGATATTGATGAGGAGAGTGAAGAAGCAATAGAGGATGTAGATGACTCATTTGATGATATTGAACAAATTGAAGAAGATGAGGAGGAAGCTGATGAGTTTGATGAAGGTTCTGGTATGGAGTCAGAAGAGGAGGATGAAATGGATACTAACAATGAAATAGGTGACGTTGAGATTGAAGACGAATTGGATGATGTAGATTTTGACATTGATCAGGAAGATGAATTGGATACTGATACTGAAGAGGAATTTGAAATAGATACTGAGGAAGAATTTGATACACAGGAAGGAGGTTTTGAGGTTGGCGATGAATTTGAAGAGGCGAATGAAGAGGAAGAAAAAGAAGAAATTGAAATAATTGATGCTGCAGAAGAAGAGGATTTAGAGGGTATTGATCTTGATGATGTCCCAGATCTTGAGGAAGAATTTGGAGATCCCCACGATGAGACAGAGGAAGTCGAAGAATCATTGATTGAAGAAGAGATTGGATTCAAAGATGATGAGGAGCCGGAAGAATCGATAGCAGCAGGTTCTGATGATGCATATGGTGAATACGATGGATACAAAGAATCTGAACCGGAACAAACATCTGTAGCCCAAACTTATGGAGCGTCACGCGATCAGACAGGTGGCTTCACAAAAATTATTTTAATCGGAACCGGAGCCTTGGTTGTAATTGCATTAATATTTTTATGGATCAGTAGTCCTTCAGGTGAGCGTGAAGAAGCGGCATCGTCTGAACAAATTGCACAAACTGAAGAGACTACAGAGGAAGCAAGCAGTGACGAATCCTCAGGTGATGAATCATTTACTTCTGATGCCAGTGAAGATGTGGGTGAGGAGGGTCTATCATCATCCCAGCCTCAAGCCGAAGATTCTTTTGAAAGTAACTCAGGTACCGGAACAAGCTCCCCGGGGTCAACCCAATCAACTGCCAGCAATACTTCTTCATCACCAGGAAATGTATCTGCAATTTCCAGCGCAACGGATCGTTCGTATGTTATAGTTGGTAGCTTCATAGATGGTGATCTGGCAAATGATTACGCAAAAATATTGGCTAAACAAGGCTTGGATCCTAACGTCATAAGGCCTTATGGAAATGTGAAATATTACAGGGTATCTATTTATGATTTTCCAACCTATTCTGAAGCTGCCAACCAAGCGGAACAATCAAAGCCTACATATGGCAGTGATGTCTGGGTATTAAAGTATTAAAACTAAAATTATTCATTTTTTGATGTTATTACAGGTGTCCAATGAAGGGCTGGATCAGGTTTCCGGCTCAGCTAACCAGTCTATATCTTTACTGGAGTTGCTAACCAAAGGCGGATATATGATGATCCCTTTGGTGATACTTTCCATCGTGGCTGTTTATATATTTATTGAGCGAATCCTATCGCTCCAAAAAGCATCTAAAACACCATCAGGGTTCAAGGAAGAAATCAGGTCTAGGGTTATTTCAGGTGATATTAGTGGGGCGAGTCTTTTATGCAAAGAAACAGGCACCCCTGTTGCCAGAATGATTGAAAAAGGCATATCGCGGATAGGTCATCCTCTGAAAAATATTGAAGTATCCATAGAAAATACAGGTAAAATAGAAATTTACAAGTTGGAAAAAAACCTGGGTACATTAGCTACTATTTCCGGAGCAGCGCCAATGCTCGGTTTTTTGGGTACAGTTACCGGAATGATACAGGCATTCATTTCAATAGCACAGGAAGAAGGGGCGGTTAGTCCAAAATTACTTTCATCGGGTATCTATGAAGCAATGGTTACCACGGCTACGGGATTGCTGATCGGTGTACTGGCATATCTTGGATATAATTACCTGGTCGCAAGGGTACAAAAGCTCATTCATTCAATGGAATATAACTCCATCGAGTTCATTGATTTACTGCAAGAACCAAAATCCTCATGAACTTAAGTTCAAAAAATAAGATTGATTCGAAGTTTAATGTGTCTTCAATGACGGACATTATTTTTCTTCTTTTGATATTTTTTATGTTGACCGCAACCTTCGTCACTCCATCCGGTCTTCCTGTTAACCTTCCCAGTAGCAAGAGTTCCAATATTGTATTACAAAAAATCAGCATTACCATTACCAGGGATCTGGAGATATATTTAAATGATAAGAAGACCTCTTTGAACCGACTGGAGATGGAATTACGTAATACTCTTGGAGGAGATAAGGGCGTGGTTGTACTGCATTGTGATAAGGAAGTTCCGGTTGAGCATTTGGTTCGAGTAGCCGGGATTGCTACTGCATTAGAAGCAAAAATTTCTATTGCCACAAAACCGATTACTAATGGAAGATAAAGAAAGAAAAAGGAAGCGTTTGAGTTTATTCCTATCTGTCATTTTTCATTTAGTTCTTGCATTGATCTTTTTTTTTACCGCCGCCTGGAGGGAACCTGATCCACCAATTCCTGAGTATGGTATTGAATTAAATTTTGGCCAAAGTGAAGTGGGTAGTGGCCAGGTTTATGACGAAAGCCTTGAAGAAAACCCTGATGATGCCACTGAAGAGACTCAGAATGAACAGGTTGAAAAGATTGAAGAAGAAACCGATGATCCATCACAGGAAAACTTATCTGAAGAGGCAATAGAGGAAGAATCGAATGATGATAATACACCACCTGAAGGAAATACAGCGATTAAAACTTCAGATAATGAAACGTTTGCTCCATCAGAAGAAGAACTAGTAGAGCAAACCCCAAACTCTGGTACCTCAGAAGGTGGATCAGACGATGCAAAGGTCCCTCAAGATAATGGTGAAACAGAAAACGATGAAAATCTGCCGTCAGTAGCTGAAAGTGGCTCCGGCCTGGGAACCTCTGAAGAAAGCATGCAAGATCAGGGAGAAGAAACAGGGGAAATAGATGAAAGAGCGCTTTACGGCCCTCGGGGAACCAGTAGTGGAGTTTCGCTGGAACTTTCAGGATGGAGATGGGATTCTGAGCCTACACCTGATGATCAATCACAGGAAAGTGGTAAAATTGTCTTCCAGATTGTGGTAGATAGTGATGGATATATCATCTCAATAAAAACGATTGAAAAAACAGTGAGCCCCTCACTGGAAAGGGTTTACAGAAATGCTGTACAGGAATTGTCTTTCAGTAAAACCAGGGAAAACTTTGGCACAGCGCCTACATCAACAGGCACCATAACCTTTATTATAAAAACCAAATAGTCATTCAGTGGACTATCATCAGTCAATTGAATTCTTATACCACCAGCTTCCAATGTATCAAAACATTGGAAAAAAAGCCTTTAAAAAGGGATTAAACAATACCCTGAATTTTTTAAATATACTTGGAAATCCTCACAAAGCATTAAAAACAATTCATGTTGCGGGTACTAATGGCAAAGGCACTACATGCCACTTGCTGTCATCAGTACTGCAGGAGGCCGGATACTCTGTGGGGCTCTACACCAGTCCACATCTAAAAAACTTTACTGAAAGAATAAGAATAAATGGTGCTGAAATAGACCGGACTTACGTGGCTAATTTTGTCACTGAACACCTCAAGAATATAGATAACATCAATCCATCATTTTTTGAAGTTACTGTTTGCCTTGCGTTTGATTATTTTCATCAAAAAAAAGTAGATATAGCGGTTATAGAAACGGGGTTAGGAGGTAGACTTGATTCAACTAACGTGATTACACCAGAATTATCCATAATTACGAGTATAGGTTATGATCATATGGATATGCTGGGAGACACCCTTGAAGCTATAGCTTTTGAAAAAGCCGGGATTATTAAACCTAATAAACCAACGGTAACAGGAAATATCGAGAATGGCCCACTAAAGATAATACAGCAAGCTTGTGAGCAAAGAAATAGTAAGTATTATGATTCATCCTCCATAAAGTTGATGAAGAACAGTGAAGGCACAACCCTAATTAAGGATAATTCCAAGTACATTGAAAAAATAAACATTCGATCCTGTAGGAAATCTGTAGAATTGAATCTACCCCATGTGTACCTGGCTTTGCATTTGTTAAATGACGTGGGATTTAAAACTAATTCATCCCACCTGGTGAAAGGCATTTCTAATGTTAACCGAAATACCAACCTGAAAGGGAGATGGCAGATATTAGGTCATAATCCATTGAAAATTTGTGATATAGCGCATAATGAGGAAAGTTTAAAAATTATCATTAACGAAATCAGGCCATTAAAATACAGCGCTTTGCACTTGGTTCTCGGTTTTGTGAAAGAAAAAAAGGTTGAAAAGTTGATGACATTATTTCCCGATGACTCTGTCTTTTATTTTTGTTTGCCACCGGTTTCCCGTGCCTTATCGCTGGACAATTTATCTGCCTTAGGTGATAAACTAAAACTAACTTATTCATTACACCCTAACGTTAATAATGCCATACAAGCGGCAGAGGATGCTGCCAGCAGAGATGATTTAATTTATATTGGAGGTAGTACCTTTGTGGTTGCTGACGTCAATGATTTATGAAAGGTAAGCTGTTAAAGTTTGCTGAAAATGCCAGAAGAAATAATGTAATCCAGGAAGGCAAAGAATTATATCACAAAATTAAAGGTAACTGGGGCACTTACTTTGGTAATCAAAACCCCTTATTGCTTGAAATAGGTTGTGGAAATGGAGCATTTACCATCGGATTAGCAGAAAAATTTCCACACTTAAACATTATTGGACTCGACATCAAAGGGGCACGAATATGGTCGGGTAGCAGATATGTGGAAGAAAATGGTATTAAAAACATTGCCTTTTTAAGGACTCAGGCAGATTGGTTAGAAAAATTTTTCCAAGAAGATGAAGTCTACGAGATCTGGATAACTTTCCCGGACCCACGACCAAAAAAAAGGGATGAAAAAAGGCGATTAACCCATCCCAGATTTCTAAATATTTATCAAAAAATTCTGAAAAGTGAAGGATTCCTGCATTTCAAAACGGATGATTTGAGTTTATTCCAATATTCGATCGAAGCAATAAAATCTTTAAATATAAAAAACCTACAATATACTTTTGATTTTTATAATTCAAACTTGATGCACGATGATATTAATATTCAAACAAAATATGAAAGGATATTTTTAAGCGAAGGGAAGTCGATAAAATATTGTAGTTTCCAGTTTTATCATATCGAATAGTTCCAATGAAAATATCATTAGTTATCACCGTTTTTAATGAGCAGGATAATATTGTCCCACTAGTTGAACAGATTCATAGCGCCTTATCTGAATGGGACTATGAAATTGTTTTTGTAGATGATGGTTCGTCTGACCTGACAGTAAGAAATATTAAAGCGATTGATGACCCGCATGTTAAGCTGGTTGTTCTAAATAAGAATTATGGACAGACCACAGCTATGGCTGCCGGTATAGATTCCGCAAATGGGGATTATATAGTTACGCTTGACGGAGACTTACAAAATGATCCAGCGGATATCCCGATGATGATTGAAAAATTAATCAGTGAAGCATGCGATGTGGTGGGAGGAATAAGAGCGAAACGGAAAGACGGCCTCCTTCTCCGGAAAATACCTTCAAAAATTGCCAATGCACTTATCAGGAAATTAACAGGTGTTTATCTTCATGATTATGGGTGTACACTCAAAGTCTTCAAAAAAGAAATTGCAAAAAATCTGAGCTTATACGGCGAACTTCATCGATTTATTCCGGTACTAGCACAGCAATTAGGAGCCAAACTCACAGAAGTACCCGTAAAACATCACCCAAGAATACATGGCAAATCAAAATATGGCCTGGGGAGGACGTTCAAAGTGATGAGTGACCTGCTATTAATGGTTTTTTTCCAAAAGTATCTACAAAAACCAATGCATTTATTTGGAACTTTAGGGATTGTGACGTTTCTGATCGGACTGGCTATTAATTTATACCTATTGTTTGTTAAAATCCTGGGAGAAGATATCTGGGGACGCCCGCTTCTGATACTAGGAATCACCTTGGTAATAGGGGGGGTTCAGTTGATAACCATTGGGATTGTGGCTGAATTAATTGTGAGGACCTATTTCGAAAGTCAGGATAAAAAAACCTATAGGGTTAAGGAAATATATCAACCACATTTTCAGGAGACTACTACTTAAAACTATTCATCAAGTTTTTCAAGGATATCAGCTAATTGATCAAAATCTTTGTACCCGGGCTTTATTTCCTTACTTCCCTTCAGGGCTATACCTGCAAACTTTTGTTTAATGATGCTATCTAAAGTATACTGATGAACATTATAAGCCCTGATTATTTTGTACAGGTAATTTCCTAGGGCTCTATCCAATGGGTCATATAATTCTTCATTATGACACTCAATCAAAAAATATTTGGGCAATGCGTTGGATAGGGTCTCCTTAAGGGTGATTATATCAGACGCTTCCTGAATGTGAATATTTATGATCACCTTTGAATCCTTGCTTATTTCTTCCCAATCATTTTGAGGGCTAACTTCGATATAAGCGTGTTGAGCATATTTCTCCCTATTTATTAAATAATTAATATCGTTGACCTCCAAAACATATTCTGGACCTGATATCCAGGAGGTAATCTCCTGGTATGTTTTTGGATCGACATAATTCTCGGAATCCGGTTCGATGCAAAACCCCAAAAAATCAACACCCATACCTGCACAATAACGTGCATCACTCAGGTTTGTAATCTGGCTTACCTTAGTTAATAATTTCAAAATTATGTTTATTTGTAGTTGAACATTTTGAAGATAGCACTGTTTTTAATAGCAAATTAAAATAAAAGATGGTAACTGAAATCACTGATAACGACTTTAAATCAAAATTAGAAGCAGAAGAAAAAGTAATTGTTAAGTATTATGCTGACTGGTGCGGGTCATGTAGGCTATTTTCACCGAAATATAAAAGATTATCAAATGATGATAAATACAGTGACGTTGCTTTTTTGGATGTAAATGCGGAAAAAAACCCGGAAGCCCGAAAATTAGCGGGAGTTACTAACCTTCCTTTTTTTGCAACCTTTAAAAACGGCAGGCTGGTTGAAGGCAACGCTACCAACAAGGAAGATAATGTAGTAAATATGCTTTCTAACCTTATTTAATAAGTATATCAGTTTTAGCAAGTTTTAATTAATTTTGTATAAAGAACGAAGAATGTTTCGTTCTTTTTTTGTTTCATATGGGTGAGTCAGACTTTCAATCTGATGAAAACATTAAAATATGAGTAAAAAAGGAAGGATTTTAGTGGCAATGAGTGGAGGTATTGATAGCTCCTTGGCTGCTGTTATGTTGCATGAGGAGGGGTATGAGGTAATAGGCATGACAATGAAAACTTGGGACTACGCCAACTCCGGAGGAAGTAAAAAAGAAACCGGTTGCTGTAGCCTTGATTCTATTAATGACGCCAGAAATATTGCAGTCAAATTAGGTTTCCCACACTTTATTTTAGACATCAGGTCTGAATTTGGTGATTACGTAATAGATCACTTCACCAATGAATATCTGGCCGGAAGAACGCCAAACCCCTGCGTATTATGCAATACCCATATAAAATGGGATGCCTTATTGAGAAGGGCTGATAAATTGGATTGTGAATATATTGCAACAGGCCACTACGCCAACATTCGTGAAGAAAATGGCAGATATGTAATATCAAAAGGTTTGGATGAACAAAAAGACCAGTCCTACGCTTTATGGGGCATTTCACAAAAAAGCCTGAGTCGAACCCTGTATCCATTGGGTGGTATTACAAAAGCTGAAATTAAGCAGCGGGCTTGCGAAATGGGTTTTTATGACCTGGTCAACAAGTCAGAGTCGTATGAGATTTGTTTTGTTCCTGATAATGACTATCGCGGATTCCTGAAAAGAAGGGTAAAAGGTTTAGAAGAGGAAGTTGACGGAGGAGAGTTTATTTTAGAAGATGGTACAATAGTAGGCGAACATGAAGGCTATCCATTTTACACAGTGGGTCAAAGAAAGGGTTTAGGTATTGCATTAGGCTATCCCGTATATGTAACTGAAATACAGAAAGAAAAGAATAGGGTTGTGTTAGGTACATTTGATGAACTCGCTAGAAATGGTATGTATGTTAATCAACTGAATATGGTAAAATATACATCGATTGAAGGTGAGCGTAAAGAAACAATTACCAAGGTTCGCTACAATGACCCCGGTAATTCAGCCGTTATTGAACAAGTAGGTGATTTAATGAAAGTATATTTCGGGAATGGGGTTGCTGCTATAGCTCCCGGGCAGGCAGCAGTGTTCTATGAAGGTTATGATGTGATAGGTGGTGGATGGATTAAATCGAGTTTTATGAATAACTAAGGTCTATGAATTTTGCTACTGAATCTATAACATGAAAAGCATTCTAATCCTTCTATCCGCCATATTTTTGATCTATGGCTGCTCTGAATCAGTGATCGAAGTTGAGTTATCCGATGATGAGTCTTTTTTTCCGTTAGCTGTAGGTCAATATAGAATATTTGAAGTAGAGGAGATTACTTTCAATCTTCGGGGTGGCGACACATCCGAATTCTTGCTGCGGGAGACACTGATCGATTCTTTTCCAAACGCTGAAAAAAGTTTTACTTATTTGTTGCAAAGAGAAAAAATGATTGATACTCAATGGGTTATTGATTCAGTCTGGACCACCCGTCGCAATGAGCAAAGAGCTGTCGTAACAGAAAATAATCTACCATTCGTAAAACTTTTATTCCCGGTTTCCGACAATCTGACGTGGGATGGAAATATTTTAAATGGTCGTATCGAAGAAACATATGAGATGCATGTAGTTAAAGACACTACAATTGGAAATAATTCTTTCAGTAATATGATAAAAGTTGTTCATAGCGATGTTCCTCAAAATATCGTAAATCAGGATGAAAGATTTGAATTATATGCCGATGGTATTGGTTTAATCTTGAAAGATTATATTACACTAGGATTCTGCACCAGCAATTGCGAAGATATTGGTGTTGGGGCGATTGAGTCTGGAAGAATCTTGAACCAGGTTTTAGTTGAATATGGCAATATCGATTAGAATTTTAATTTCAATTGTGTTGGTAAGCCTTTTACTGCCCCTAAAGGCTCAGGTAAATAGATACATGGTTTTTTTTTCGGACAAAGCCAATTCACCCTATTCGATAGAAAAACCTGAAGACTTTCTTTCTGAAAAAGCCATAACTAGAAGACAAAAACAAGCTATTGATATTCAGGTCAATGATCTTCCGGTTAATCCGCAATATTTAAAACAACTTGTTGATGATAATATTGATGTTTATTTTTCATCTAAATGGTTTAATGCTGCCCTTGTTCAGGATTCATCCTCAGCAATAGAAAGAATCTCTGATTTACCATTTGTAAAAAAAACCGAGCTTATCGCCAGGAATTCCCGGTTGACCAGGATCAGGAATGAACCGGTCGTCAGCGAAATATTTGATATCACTACCCAAGATCGGTCAAATCTATTTCAAAATAGTTTGTTAGGCATTGATAAAATGCACCAAAGAGGCTTTAGGGGAGAAGGAATTACAATTGCAGTCTTCGATGCTGGTTTTCGAGGTGTCAACGAATTTGATGCTTTCCAGCACTTACATGAGAATAATCAAATCAAGTCAACCTTTGATTTTGTAACCAACGATTTTGACACCTATAAGCTTTCCGGTCATGGCACCAATGTGTTGTCGTGTATTGCTGCTTTTAGTCCTGACAGTATGATTGGAACAGCCTATGAATCAGATATTATCTTATGTATAACCGAAGATGTACCCACAGAATACAGGATAGAAGAATACAATTGGCTACTGGCAGCAGAGTATGCTGATAGTGCAGGGGTAGATATTATTAATTCTTCTCTAGGGTATAGTTTTGATTACTCTGATCCTGCTATGGATTATGCAACATCAGATATGAACGGGAATCATACAGTGATTACCAGGGCGGCTGATATCGCAGCCTCTAAAGGCATACTGGTCGTAACCAGTGCAGGCAATGAAGGGGGTGTGTCCTGGAATATCGTTGCTGCCCCTGCAGACAGTGATTCCGTACTTTCTGTGGGTTCAATCAGGGATGACTCAACACAATCTGGTTTTAGTTCTAATGGACCTACTTCTGATGGCAGGATCAAACCTGAAGTGGTTGCACTTGGAAGCCATGCAACTGTCATTCACTCTAGCGGCAGGATATCTACCAATAGCGGAACTAGCTTTGCCGCACCACAGGTTGCAGGCCTGGCTGCCGGATTATGGCAAGCCATTCCAGATCTTACAAATATGGAACTGATCCAAACCATAAAATCATCTGGTACACTTGCGAATGAACCTAACAATTCATTGGGTTCGGGTATACCAAATTTTATCATAGCTTCTGGTGGGAGTGTCCTTTCCGTGAATGATGTGTTAAATTCAGAGATAACTGTTTTCCCAAATCCTGTAGAAGATGACAAGGTCTTTGTAAGATTGGACGGCTTGGAAAACCTAAACACCTCTTTAAATATAGCGCTATTAAATATCAAGGGTCAGCCTCTGGAATCAAGAAATATCGATAATATTTATCACGGGCAAGTTGTGGCCCTCGACATACCAATGAACCAACCTGGAACATATCTTATACGCATTACATCAAGATTATTTAACAAGACCGTTAAAATCCTTAAATATTAATGGCCTGTCCGCTTATCGCTCCTTCAATTTTAGCCGCTGACTTTTCAAAATTGGGATTAGAGGTTGATGCTATCAATGATACAGCAGCAGACTATCTGCATTTGGACCTAATGGATGGCGTGTTTGTTCCTAATATTTCATTTGGGTTCCCAGTTTGTAAGTCCATAAATGAAAAGAGTCGTCTGCCATTAGATTATCATTTAATGCTTCAAAATCCTGACAATTTCCTTGAAAAGTGCAAAGAAAATGGAGCTTCCATAATATCAGTCCATTATGAAGCATGCAACCATTTGCATAGAACGGTCGCATCAATTAAAGCGCTGGGTTGCAAAGCGGGCATAGCAATAAATCCGCACCACCCGATAGCACTTTTAGATCCCATGCTTGATTATATCGATTTACTTCTTATCATGTCTGTCAACCCGGGCTATGGCGGTCAGCAATTTATTTCATCGACACTTAAAAAGATCGAATCAGCTAAATCAATGATTCTGAAGCGCGAGCTACAGGTAAAAATTGAGGTGGATGGTGGAGTGACCGCTGACAATGCATTATCGTGCATGAATGCCGGGGCAGATATCTTGGTGGCAGGTAGCTCAGTTTTTAAAGCTAACAGTGTAAGTCAGGCGGTGCTTGAATTAAAAAATATAAGTACTTGAAAATTAGCTTTTTAATTCTTATAATCTTTATTTTTTCAGGTTGCTCAATTTATGCTCAGTATCTTTTAAGTGGGCAAGTGATTGACGAAAAGAAACAGCCCGTCAATTCGGTGAATGTCCGCATAGATGAATCAAATAAAGGCACAACAACCGATGTCAATGGAAAATTTAGGCTAAAACTAAGCGCCGGGAGCTATATCTTAACATTCAGCCACATTGGATTTGATGCAGTGGAAAGTGTGATTAATGTCAGGGATGGAGATCTCAACATGGTGATCCAAATGCAGGAATCCACAACATATCTCGAACAGTTGGAAATATCAGATCAAAAAGTGTCATTCCCCAGGCCTAATCTTATCAAAATAGACCCCAGGTCAGCTAAGTTAGCCCCATCAGCTTTTAACGATTTTTCAAAAATTCTGGTGACATTACCAGGGGTAACCAGTAATAATGAGTTAAGCAATACTTATTCGGTCAGAGGAGGGAATTTTGATGAAAACCTTGTTTATGTAAATGATATCCCTATCTACAGACCCTTCTTAATCAGGGCCGGAAGGCAGGAGGGGTTAAGTTTTATAAACCCTGATCTTGTAGGTGATGTGGCTTTTTATGCTGGTGGTTGGGAACCTAGATATGGAGATAGGCTTTCATCTGTCCTTTCTGTCGACTACAAAAAGCCAACGGAGTTTGGTGGATCATTAACCTTAGGATTGCTGGGCGGAGCTTTTCATTTGCAGGGAAATCATTTAAATGATCGGGTTAAATATTCTATTGGTGTTAGAAGAAAGTCTTCGCAATATTTACTGAATACATTAGAGGTTAACGGACAGTATTTACCAAGATTTACCGACATACAGTCCTATGTAAATTTTGACTTAGGCAGAAAGCGTAACAAAACCCAACTCGGGATGCTATTTTCCTATGCCAGAAACAGGTACCTGACCCAACCTGAAAATCAAGAGACTGAATTTGGGACCTTTCAGCAAAGTTTTCGTTTTCTGGTGGCTTTTGAGGGACAGGAAATATTAAATTATGACACCTATCAAACAGGAATAAAATTAATCCATCATTTTAGCAACAGATTACGATTGGAAGTAATAAACGCCGGCGTTTACACCCAGGAAAGAGAATACTTTGAGGTTGAAGGCGGCTATCGGCTATGTGATGTGGACAACGATCCCGGCTCAGAATCATTCAACGAGTGTGTTATAACCAGAGGCATCGGTACTAACTTTGCCTTTGGAAGAAATAAGCTAGAAGCAAGGATCTTTAACCATGAAACCCGCCTGAATTTCTTATGGCGTTCCAATCAGGAATTTGAAATGGGCTTAGGTTATACCAATGAAAATATTGATGACCGACTTAATGAGTTTGAATTTGTAGATTCAGCTGATTTTTCAACCATCACAGACCAACGCTTTAACCAAATCGATCTTAACTCTAACAGAATCAAAGGGTACTTTCAGAACAGCTCCTTTTATTTTGATTCATTGCATGTCATGACTGTAGGTGTAAGGTTTCATTATTGGGACCTGAATGATCAGCTCTTGGTTAGCCCCAGATTTCAATACACATTCAGATCATCACCACTGAGTGCAACGACTTATAATTTTTCGCTTGGTTCTTACCAGCAACCCCCTTTTTATCGGGAGCTGAGAGACCGGCAGGGTGAAATTAATCTTGATGTCGAAGCCCAAAGCTCCATCCATTTGACCCTCGGAATGGATCATGTCTTCCAGATGTGGGGACGCAACTTTCTGTTCAGATCTGAATTATATTACAAATGGCTTTATAATTTGAATCCGTACGATATTGATAATGTAAGGATCAGATACTTTGCCACAAACAATGCCAACGGGTTTGCTAGGGGAGTTGATTTTAGAGTAAACGGCGAGTTTATCAAAGGAACACAATCCTGGTTCAGTCTGGGCTTTTTACAAACCAGGGAAGATATCAGTGGCGACGGAATAGGAAGTTTAAGAAGGCCATCAGACCAAAGGGTGAATATTGGAGTATTTTTTGAAGACCATATTCCTTCTGATCCTTCAATAAGGGTGTTTTTAAATTTTCTCTTCGGAAGTGGTTTACCATTCGGTCCTCCGGGAAATGATGATTTCAGGAATTCATTCAGTGGCCCTGAATATTTCAGAGGAGATATCGGTTTTTCTAAAATATTTAGCTTTAAGGAGAGCGCACCAATGAAATCGGTTTGGGTTGGTTTGGAAGTTCTTAATGTATTTGGCGTTGATAATACGATATCTTACACCTGGATTGAAGATTTTAACAATAATCAATTTGCCATTCCGAATTCATTGTCGGCAAGGTTTTTGAACATTAAATTGGTAACAAATTTTTAAATTTCACTATCATAAACTCACGAAAATGAATAAAGTTAAACTTGTTTTTTTATCATTAATCTTGTTGATGCTTTTCACTGATTGTGCCCGCAGGTCTGTTACCAGAGTAAATCCTAATGAGCGTATTGACTTAAGTGGTAGGTGGAATGATACTGATTCTAAGCTTGTAGCTGAGGAAATGATCGCTGATGTATTGGGTAGAAAGTGGAGGGAGGATTTTATTCGCAATAACCAGGGGAATCCTACAGTAATCGTAGGAATTATTCAAAATAAAACCTCCGAACATATTGAATATGAGACCTTTATAAAAGATATTGAAAGGGAGTTCATTAACTCGGACATGGTGAAAGTAGTGCAAAACTCTGTGCTTAGAGAAAAATTGAGGGAAGAAAGGGCTGATCAAACAGAATTTGCTTCACCGGAAACACAAGCCAGATGGGGAAGGGAGTTGGGGGCTGACTACATGATGTTTGGCTTGATTACCTCTATAATTGATTCTTATCGCAACGAAAAGGTGGTTAATTACAAGGTTAATCTTGAATTAGTGGACATCGAAACCAACGAGAAAGTATGGATTGGTGATAAAGAAATAAAAAAATATATCAAGAATTAATAATCCCTTGGGCAGTTGCGTGGTTTCAAAACATACAACATTTTTTGTTTGTCTAATTTTTGTAAGTTCCTGTGCTTCATATTACCAGTTAAATTATGAATTTAACCGCAATTTTGAAACCGGCGAATTAGCAGAAGCTGAGCGGATCTTAGCAGAAAATAAAAAAGCAGCCGATAGCAAATCAAAGTTTTTATACTTTTTAAATAGAGGAACTGTAGCTTCATTGCTTGGTAAGTATGAGGAGAGCAATGAATTCCTGGAGAAAGCCTACCTTTTTGGAGAGGACTATTACAAAAACTATTTAAATGAAGCATTATCTTATATCATCAATCCTTCAGTAATCGAATATAAAGGCGAGGATCACGAGCATTTAATGCTTCTATACTATAAGGCTTTGAACTTCTTGAAGATGGGTGATTATGAAGCTGCTTTGGTAGAATGCAGGCGTCTTAATAATCGTCTGAATGAACTAAGCGATCGCTACAAATCAGAAAAGAAATATCAGCGGGATGCCTTCATCAATAATCTTGTGGGAATTATTTATGAAGCTGCTGGTGATTATAACAATGCATTCATCGCATACAGAAATTCTCTGGAGATTTATGAGGAGGATTATCAGGAGCTATTCCAGCTTTCTGTACCGGATCAGTTAAAGCATGACCTTATTCGATCAGCATACTTAACCGGCTTTTATGACGAGGTTCAATTATATGAAGATAAATTTGGTATAGATTTTAACCCTGAAAAAGCCAAAGGCGGCAACCTGGTTTTCTTTTGGCATAATGGCCTTGGCCCTGTAAAGTCTGAGTGGTCAGTAAATTTCGCGATAAATAAAGGGGATGGAGGAGCATTTGTTCTGGATAATGACCAATATGGATTTAGTTTCCCGTTTTATGATCTTGACCTGGATGATGAAGATAAGGATAACCTTACCGATCTTTCAGTTTTTAGAGTCGCTTTCCCTAAGTATGTAGAACGCCCACCAATGTTTTCAAGTGCTACTTTAAAATATGGTGGTAAAATGGCTGAAATTGAACTAGCCCAAAATGTAAATGACATAGCATTTAAAGTTTTGAGGGAGCGCATGCTCTTAGAGTTTTCCAGGTCTTTAATAAGGGTTGCCATTAAAAAAGCAGCAGAAAAAAAGCTGAGGGATGAAAATGAAGGCCTGGGGACTGTGCTGGGCGTAGTAAATGCTGCTACAGAAAAAGCAGATACACGCAATTGGCAAACACTCCCTCATTCAATATACTACACACGCCTAAAACTTAAACCAGGAAAACATGAAGTAACCCTGACCTTAAATTCTCCATATGGGCATGAATTTGATCAAAAGCACACATTCAGTTTTGATATTGAAAATAATGAAACACAATTTCATAGCTTTCAGTCACTGGAAATCAGTCCAAATTATATGGGTCGTGGTTATCGGTAATATTTCATTTTGCTTTTTAATACTTAATAGATTATTTTATCGCAAAAAAAAATGTTTACTGAGATAGAAATTGAAGTAATACTGGAGAATTCTAAAGTATTTGAAGCCACCAAAAAACTTCATAGGGATTTTCTAAAGACCGAGCATCTTTATCTTGACATTTCAGAACATGATTTTTTCTCATTGATAATGCTCACCCCGCAGGTTGGTGTTGCATTGGCAAATGATGATATAAGCTTAAAGGAAGAACTGGCACTCAATAAAAAAGCCCGAAAAGCATCAAAAGGGAGGTTTTTTTTAAAAAAAGATCCCGTGGTAGATGCTATGAAATTTGTAATTAAAAAATACAGAAACTGGGAAGATAGATTTTTTGAAGTGTTAATCCTGGCTATGCACGAGTCCTTCGATATAAAAAGTATGGAAAGTGAACTTCCAACTGACTTCGAAGTAACCCAATCGGTGTACAGCAAAGAAGTTTTAAAGTCACCATATATCTTCATCAGATTTATATCTTCTTTCTTCCTTGAGCAGGATGAGGAAATTATGGGAGAAAGAAGACTAAGCAAAACCGACCACGAAGGATTAGTGCAAATAGGAGAAAAGCTAGGTTTGAGTAAGATCCCGTTATTCAAGATGTTCTGTGCTACTTTCACAATCCGGTAAGAATTAAAGAATAACCATACATATTTTTCGTTGCCATAATAATTACAGGGCGTATGAATAGGATGTTTTTTTTCATAGGGATATTGTGCCCGTTTTTTTTGATTAACTGTGGTGATGATGAAGATCCTGAGGCTGAATCATCCTATAATGATGATCAAATGATTCAGGACTTTATCGAAGACAATGGACTGGATGCTACCAGAGATACTTCAGGTGTCTATATTATCCCCATAGTTGAGAATCCATCTGGAGAATTGCCAAGTCAGACAGGAAATGACATATTATCTATTTACTATAGATTAAAAGTATTGGATAGTGAAAATGTAGAAACTGTGCAGCCAAATAGCGGGCCGCCGGTAAGACTAAAAACAGGGGACAATGCTGTGGTTCCGGTAGGATTAGACCGGGTTATTGGTATAATGAGAATAGGAGAGACTTATCGCTTTATCATCCCTTCTAAGCTGGCATATGGCGATCTGAGTTTTTCAGAACTAATTCCCGAAAATGCCATCATGGATCTTGAGGTCAGCCTCATAGATGCTCAAGATGAAGCAGACATACTTACAAATGATTTATCTGCAATCAATAATTATATTGTAGATAATAATCTCAATGATCTGGACACTAATCCGACAGATTCTGTTAATTTGTTGCCAGAAGGTGTTTTTTTTAAAAACATTTCATCCGGTGATGATACACTCTTAACTCCCGGTGCAAGTATTAAAATTGAATATGTAGGATCTTTTCTCGACAATGAAACATTTGATCAGACGTTGCCTAATGAATCATTTAATTATCAGTTTGGTACCGGGCAAGTGATTGATGGATTGGATATTGGAATTTCTCAAATGGGTTTAGGAGCAAACGCATTGATTATTATACCCAGCCATTTGGCTTATTCAGAGAGCGTGCGAATAATACCGGATTTTCTCAGGGATGAACTGGCTGAGCGGGATGTGATCCCGACATATGCTGTCAGGATTGGACCCTACAGACCATTGGTCTTTGAAGTTACCTTGCAGAGATAATGAGATAAAGTGCTCATTTTTTGTATTTTAGCGTTAAACAGGTGTATGTGTTAAAATTCAAGGTTTTTTTTGCTTTTTTTATATCCTTCCTTTGCCTTTCACTCCACGTAACAGGCCAAGTAAAGGAAGATCGTTCTGATCCGCTGGAAAACATCTACCGTAGCCCTATCAGAAAAATCCTGAATAAATTTTCAATAAATTTTGGCTCTGGCCTGGGCTATACCAACTATGAACATGATCTGGAAGGTTTGCTTTACTATCAGGATGATGAGAATCAATTAGTCGTAGATCCTGATAATGAGTTATTAAGTAGTGATCAATTGATTGGTAGCAGCAATTGGTTTAGTAATCCAATGCTCAGTGACACATTATTTAACGGAGATATTTTTGATGTGCCATTCTCACCCATCAGCAATCCAGTCAATAACCCATTGCTATCCGGTGAAACTTTATTGTTGAATGCCGATTCTGTCAGCCTTAGGTTTAGTCAGACCAGTTCTTCAATACCGTTATTTTTATCTGTTCATTATAATTATCAACAGTTCAGAATCGGTATCGGATTCCAGTTGACTTTTAACAGTATCAAAGAATTCACACCCAACACCCTTGAGAATAGGATCCGTGATTATCAACCACCTTTTACCTCTTATGCCAGCAGCAGGTTTTTTGGGACCGTAGGGTACAGGTTTTATGATTGGTGGAATTATTCTTTTGCCGCCGAGATCCAGTTGGGAAGCATTAATAACGGGAAGCAATTCAATGAAGCTTTTATTGATCAGGGGTTATTTGCCAATATCGGCATTTCCATTGAAAAGCATTTCTCGGAATATCTTCGTTTGATCCTCAAGCCTTCCTTTGATTTTAAAAGCTATAACCTCAATCTACCTGAGTCTGATATTACCGTACGACATAATTATCCGGCTTACTTTTTGCAGGTAGGATTCAGTATTAACATCCCTGAAATACCCCGGTCGCCGATACCAGCGGATCATATTCAACTAAAACACGTAATAACCCATCCGGTTACCGGCGTGAGAATGGAAGTTAGAGGCCAACCATTATGGAAATGGCAAAACCCCAAAGTTGGTCAGAACCATCGAAAGCTTTGGAGAAATAAACGAAAGAACAGAAAAAAATTGGATCCATACTAGTTTACGCATGAGGGCTGTTCTAAGCTATGAATTTATTATCTTTGCATGTTATTTTCAAACACTACAAATAGCTCATGGCTGAAGAAGAAAATGGGAGTCCATTGAGTAGCAATGGCCAGCATATAATTCCAATCAATATTGAAGAGGAGATGCGTGGAGCCTACATTGATTATTCAATGTCGGTAATCGTATCCAGGGCACTGCCCGATGTCAGAGACGGATTAAAACCCGTGCATAGAAGGATCTTATATGGTATGCACCAGTTAGGTATCAATTTCAATAAGCCCTATAAAAAATGTGCAAGGATAGTTGGAGACGTTTTAGGTAAATATCATCCTCATGGAGATACAGCAGTTTATGATACCATTGTGAGAATGGCGCAAGCCTGGTCGCTTCGTTACAAACTAGTTGATGGTCAGGGAAATTTTGGATCTGTTGATGGGGATTCCCCGGCAGCAATGCGTTATACAGAAGCAAGACTACAACGCATAGCAGAAGAGTTAATATCAGACATTAATAAAGAAACCGTTGATTTTCAACCCAATTATGATGATACAGATAGTGAACCAACGGTTTTACCCGGCAAATTGCCCAACTTGCTGCTTAACGGATCAAGTGGTATTGCCGTGGGTATGGCCACCAACATGGCCCCTCATAATTTAATTGAGGTTGTTGAAGGTATAGCAGCATACATAGATGATCCTGAAATCAGCATCGAAGGACTAATGAAGTATATCACAGCCCCCGATTTTCCTACCGGAGCAATCATTTATGGCTATTCTGGCGTAAAATCTGCTTATGAAACAGGCCGAGGTAGAATAATATTGAGGTCTAAGGCAACCATCGAGACAAATAAATCAGGAAAAGAACAGATCATTGTAACAGAAATCCCATATCAGGTCAACAAAGCGGCCATGATAGAGCGCACCGCCCAGTTGGTCAATGAAAAGAAAATTGAAGGCATATCTGATATACGTGATGAGTCTGACAGGGAGGGTTTAAGGATCGTTTATGACTTAAGAAAGGATGCTATTCCGAATGTTGTATTAAATACACTTTTTAAATATACCAGCTTACAATCATCGTTTAGCATAAACAATGTGGCACTGGTAAAAGGCCGGCCACAAACCCTCAACATTAAAGATATGATCGCAGCCTATGTTGATCATAGGCATGAGGTGGTAATTAGGCGTACCGAGTATGAACTCAGGGAAGCAGAAAAACGAGCCCACATACTTGAAGGTTATCTTATTGCACTGGATAACCTGGATGAAGTAATTCAGTTGATACGCGACTCCAGAGACCCGGAAATAGCCAGACAAGGATTGATGGATTCATTTGAGCTTACAGAGATACAGGCGAAAGCAATTTTAGATATGCGTCTGCAGCGGCTAACCGGCCTTGAACGAGAAAAAATTGTAAAGGAATATGAAGAAGTAAAACGATTAATTAAGCAGCTACAGGAAGTCCTGGCCAATGAAAGCATGAGAATGCAGATCATAAAAGATGAACTGACGGAGTTAAAAGACAGATATGGGGATGAAAGACGTACAATCATTGAGCATAGTTCTGATGAATTTGCCGCTGAAGATATTATTCCTGACGATGAAATGGCCATCAATATTTCCCACCAGGGCTACATAAAGCGAACACCACTCATCGAATATAAAACCCAGGGACGGGGAGGGGTCGGATCAAAAGGTGTTGCCACCAAAGATGGTGATTTTACCGAGCATGTTTTTGTTGCCACAAATCATAACTATTTACTGTTCTTTACAGCCTATGGAAAAGTTTATTGGAGAAAGGTATGGCAAATACCAGAGGGCGGAAAAGTATCAAAAGGCCGCGCCATCCAAAACCTTATCAATATCGAAAGTGGTGATCGGGTGCAGACAGTTATCAATGTAAAAACCTTAGATGATCAGGACTATATTAACAACAACTTCCTGGTGATGGCCACTGAGAAGGGTATGGTAAAGAAAACCCCATTAGAAGCATACTCCAGGCCACGGCAGAACGGTATAATAGCAATCACCATTAATCCGGATGATAAATTACTGGATGTAAACCTCACCGATGGGGATAACCAGGTTATTATAGCCACCAGCGCCGGGAAAGCGATAAATTTCCATGAATCTGGTGTACGATCAATGGGACGATTGGCAGCAGGTGTAAAAGGTGTTACCCTTGAAGCTGATGACGATAAAGCCATTGGCATGGTTTGTGCCCAAAAAGAAAAATCAGATTTATTGGTGGTCTCCGAAAAGGGCTATGGAAAACGATCTTCACTTGAAGATTACAGGATCACCAAAAGGGGTGGTAAAGGGGTGAAAACCATCAATGTAACACCGAAAACAGGTAAACTTGTATCTATTCAGGGAGTTATTGACTCTGATGAATTGATGATTGTGAACAGATCAGGAATCACCATCCGTTTTGAGGTATCTACTTTAAGAATTTTGGGAAGGGCAACGCAAGGTGTTAAACTTATACGCCTAAATGAAAACGATGAAATTTCTTCAGTAGCGAAAATAGAGAAGATAGAAACAGATCAGGAGCAGAACAAAGAAGAAATTAGCGGAGAAAATGAATAATAAATTATTACATTTGTCCATATATTAAACACGTAAAACTGCATATTTATTATGAAAAATTTGTTTTGCACGCTGCTAATGTTATTAGTTGTTTCATTCTGTTTTGCACAGAAAGGAAAACCAAATAAAGCCAAAAAATACCTGGATGACGGTGAAATTGTTGAAGCTAAAGCCGAAATCGACATGGCCATCACCATCGAAAAAAATCTCGATAAAACCAATACCTGGTTCATTATGGGTGAGATTTATGAAGCCATTGCCCTCAGCGATAAGCCGATAGATGATAATGCAGTTTCTAAAGCGCTAAAGGCTTATGATAAGGTGAAAGAGATGGAAAAACCAAATTCCACACAGTACAACCTTGCAGACCTACGTTTGGAACAATTCTGGGGTAATTTCATAAACCAGGGTGGTGAACTGTATGGTCAGGGCAACTACTTAAAAGCTTATGAAAACTTCGAAAATGCGCTACTGTTAAGGCCACAAGATTCTCTTACTTTATTTTACGCAGGGATAGCTGCACAGCAGGCTGAAAAGTATGATAAAGCAGTGGAAAACTATAACAAACTGATTGAAACAAATAATGCCACGGAAGATGTGTTTACAAACCTGATCTTTCTTGAAAGACAAGTAAATGAAGATCTGGAAAAGGCACTGAAAGTGGTCAGGATAGCTAAAAAACAATATCCTGATAATGATGTGTATTCGAAAGAGGAGATCAGTTTGCTGATTACGCTGGAGAAAATCGAAGAAGCACAGGCAACACTAAAAGAAGCGATAAAAAAAGAACCTGATAATGCCATTCTATACCTTAACCTGGCAGTATTGTATGATAACATCGGACTTGCCAAACAAAGTGAAGAGAAATATGACGAGGCTGATGAATTTTATAAAAAGGCAGCAAAAAATTATAGAAAAGTAATAGAATTAGAGCCAGAAAATTTTATCGGAAATTTCAATATGGGCGCTATTTACACAAACATGGCAAAAAGATATTATGATGAAGTGAGAGATATGAGCTATAATGAGTTTAAGGTTAAAGGAGAGGAAGTAGCTGCCAAAGGGAATGATATACTAATTCAGGGCTTGCCTTACATGGAGCGGGCTGTTGAATTAGAACCCGAAGATATGGATGCACTGGAAGCACTCAAACAAATGTACAATCAATTGAAAGAGTCGGACAAAGCAATGGAAATCCAGGATAGGATTGATTCGCTGGGCGGATAGACATATACTTAAATTCAACATGAAATTATATGCTCCTTCTTTTTAGAAGGGGCATTTTTTTATTTATATCGGAGATTACGTATTTATACTTAATTAAAGCAGGTTAAGAAATTTTATTATTGTAATGTTTAATGGCCAGTAGCTAAGTGTTTTTTGAAGAAAAGGAGGTTTTTATTAAAGATCTCCTTTTTGGTTTTACTATCCTTCACACAATCGTTATACGACTAACTAGTTTGTAATTTCTCCTTAAGCATTGGCATATATCATCTGGATACAGAGATGGTAAATAACTGTATAATTTCTTTATCCGCTTGATTGATGTGGATATTATAATTAATATTAATATTCAATTGGATCATTATATTACATAACCCGTTATGCTGCGCTTAATCTTCAAGGCATTATTTGCCATATTATCATTAGTGGGGCTAATCTTTATCTTCTACGGACTTAATGAAGTGTTTTTTGTAAGGGAAAATGAGCTTTGGATTGATATTACCCTTTTACCCAGATTTGTCATTGGAATTTTGTCATGAAGGGTTAAAGCCCAAAAAAT
>CAYSCZ010000029.1:34122-35355 GCA_964429655.1 uncultured Roseivirgaceae bacterium | reverse complement strand
ATTTGAAGTGATTTAACCATGTAATAGAAAGTCTAATGACAATTCTGGGATTATGCAATAGGAATCGTGATGAAGGCATAAAACGCAAAGAAAGAGGTACTTATGTTGATGAGGCATAGCACCGCTATGGTGATTCAACAAGTTGACGGTAAGTGCCTACTTCAAAGTGTTTTATGTCTGGAATAGATTTTCTATTGCATATTTCAGGTTAAAATCTGTTAAAAATTCAGATGCTATTAATTTTGTTTAATTGATGCCCTTTTCAAGCGGTCATTAATAGCCCGGCCTAACCCTTTTTCCGGAAATAATTCAGAAATTATGATTTCACAGTCTGACTGATCTAGTTTTCGGAGGGCTTCAAAAAGGTTGTGGGCTGCCTCATCAAGGTTGCCCTTTTCTGAAAGTACGATCTGATCATTTATACCAGCATAGTGTTTGAAGAAAGATAAGACAGCTAGTTTCTTATTTTTATAGGTTTTCATCAATTCAGGGATATCTCCTATAACTAACGGCTTACGTGGTGCATAATGGCTTTTTAACATACCTGGAGCTGAGGGATTTGAACTTTGATTTACGGATAATCTGAATGTTCCCAATGCATCCTCCAGTGATTCAAGTTTTATTCCACCCAATCGGTAGATCACCGCCTTATCACCTTCAAAACCTAAGATAGTGGATTCTAATCCCACATCTGAAGGGCCGCCATCTAATATGTAAGGTATTTTGTCTCCCAGTTGTTGGGCAACATGTTCTGCTGACGTTGGGCTGATGTATCCAAAAGGATTCGCACTGGGAGCAGCAAGAGGAAAGTCGAGCCTGGATAATAAATCTCGGGTTAGTGAATGCCTGGGCATGCGCACGGCCACGGTGTCTAATCCTGAAGTGGCCACATCCGGGACAATAATTTTTTTGGGTAAAACTAAAGTAAGTGGTCCCGGCCAATAGGCTTTTGCTAGCTCATCTGCCGGCTGAGGAATGGAATCTGAGATATCATGCAGTTGATCATAGGAATGGATATGCAATATCAGCGGGTCGAAATATGGACGTTTCTTTACTTTAAAAATTTTCAACAAAGCATAAGGATCAAGCGCATTTCCAGCCAGGCCATAAACTGTTTCGGTAGGTATGCCTACCAAGTCTCCTTTCCTTAGTAAATTAGCAGCATGCAAAAGATCTGTACCTATCCTGGCCATCTGGAATTTATTTTTTGCTAAGCTAGGATTATTTTTTGCT
>CAYSCZ010000029.1:0-34022 GCA_964429655.1 uncultured Roseivirgaceae bacterium | reverse complement strand
TTATTTTTTGCTAAGCTAGGATTATTTTTTGCTGGCTCATATTTTTAATTAATTAATAAATAAAAATCATCATGAGTAATAAGACCAAATCCCTGATCAAAGCAATAACCATAATTGTAGTCACCATACTGGTGCTTTTGTCTTTAGATGTGGTGAGCATAAAACTGCCATTTGTTGATGTGTTGATGGATTATAAGTTTTGGATTATGGTGATTGCTTTTGCTTTAATGCTGGTTATTTCCAGGTGATTAGTTATTGAAAACAACCCTTTTTATAACAGTATTGTCCTGATAGGTAATTCTGATATAATAAGTACCGTCTAATACAGGTTGACCAATGGTATTGGTTCCATCCCAGGTTATCAGATTTGATCCTTTAAATTGTTCAGAAGCTATAAGCGTTTTTATCCGTTGACCAGAGGTGTTATAAATTATGGCGCTAAGAAAACCATTTTCGGGTATGTCATATTGAATCGTTGTTAGCGCATTAAAAGGATTGGGCCAAAATTGTGAAACTGAAAATTCTGATGCTTCAACGTCTTTAATAGTAAAATCCAGAAAATCCGGGATTGTGGTTTCAAATATACCATTTCCATGCGTAGCTACCACATACCTTCCATCACTGGGTCTATAATCGGTCATACGAATGATGGAGTTTCCAATCGCTTCATTACCATCTTTTAACCAGATGGTATTTCTTCCATTTAATGCTTTTGTGAAATACATACCTGCATCAGTACCAACAAAATAAGCGTATTCGCCGTTTTTAAGGGGCACAACATCACCCCATCTTATGCTGGGGCCACTTCCTGAACCATCAGGGTTTTCTTCAAGGTTTCCACTTATATCCGTGAAGGATTGCCCACCATCCTTACTTAAAAATATACTGGGTATGTTATAGTTTGAAAAGGTTACCATTAACCGGTTGGCATTTAACGGATCAATAGCTATCTGCGAAATGTAAGAATCATCGGGAAACTCATCAACCCTCAGGCGCTTCATCTTTCCATCACCAAAATGAACGTCATCAACCCTGAACAGATTTCCAATACTGGTGCCAAAGTATAAAATATTAGGGGGGTTGATTGATAGATCAATTGATGATATTCTGCCTTCACTGACCGATAAAAACGAACTATTTATCCGCTCCCAGTTCACAGAAGTCGTTTCTTCAGATCCTCCGGGTATCTGGCTTAAGTTATTGTTTCGCCACACCGCATTTCCTCCGGCAAGGTACATTCTGTTATTATTTTCAGGATCTATAATAAAAGGGTTAATAAATAGATAAGTTTGGCCTGGTGTGGTCCCCGCACCTGTAGGGTCGACCCTGGTAAAGCTATTGACATTCATGTTTTCATCCAGCGTCAGTCTGAAAATCTGGCTGTTCTGAAATGATGCATAAAGGTAGGACCGGTCTTCCGTTATGAAAGAATATCCTCCATCACCACCAAGTATTCTATTCCATCGGGAGAAACCTCCCTGATCAACAGAATAAGTGCCATTATCCTGTAAACCACCGGATTTAAAATCACTACCAGCTACGTCTTCCAGGTCAATGGTGTAAAATTGTGAAGTTACATAACCATTATTTAGACTTCGCCACCTTACCGAGTCAGCCAGGTTGTCTTCTGTGATTCTAATGCCTCCATCATTAGCGGATAGCATCTTATTTGGGTTGGAAGGTAAAAATACCAGTGCATGTTGGTCCGGGTAATGATTAGGGTAGGGAGTACCACCCAATTCTTGATGGTAGCCTCCGATCCATTCGGTATTTTCTGAGGAAGCATACCCATCTGTGGACCTGTATAGGTTTGTTGCGCCAATAAATACTATGTTTGGGTCATTCGGATGGATTTTTAGTTCCATGTTATAGGAATTCTGGGTGTTAAAATCTCCCAGAGGGGCATCCGGATATTGAGGTATATTTTCAGATAAGTCTGTCCATGCGGAATGAAAAGAACCATTTACAACTATTGATGCCTCAAACTTAAACAGTTTTATCAATGCATCAGAACCTTGTACTAAGGCGTAGAGAACACCGGCATCGGCATCCACATCAATGATTGTACGGTCAGCCAGTGCCGGAAATTCCACAGGGGAAATATTATCCCATTGTCGACCATTATTTGAAACATAAATTCCTTCAAATCCTTCCGAGGAGTATCCGGAGGTAGTGAAAGAACTTAAGGTTGCATAAAGCATACCATCTTCAGTGATGGTTACATAACTATAAAAAGGGAACAGGCTTTGATTAAGGTTAGTATCAGGACTTATGGCTGTAAGATTACCAGGCGATAATGCAGTTTCCCATGTTTCTCCACCATCTTCGGACCGGATAATCCCTCCAAAAACGGCTGCATAAATCACATCTTTATCCATTTTGGTATGATCAATTGCTAACCTCCATACGTAATTAAATGGGCTGTTGAACAAGTTAGGCTGACCGGTAGATGTGGATTTCAATACATCCCATGATTTACCACCGTCAGTGGATTTATAGATACCATCCCCTCGAAATGGTGCGCCACCGATACGGGCAGAGTTACCGCGTAATTCACCTGTTCCATAATACCAGGTGTCTTCATTGCCGGGGCGGGTATCCTGAACAATTGCGGTGGCACTATTCAAACCGGATATCTCAGATGTCCTTGTCCATGAGTCTCCGCCGTCTATTGATCGATACACACCCCCCGATACGCCACCTGCAAGAATGATATTCTCATCTCTAACATCTATTGCCAGAGCCCTGGTTCTTCCACCAACATTTGAAGGTCCCCTGCTGACCCATTGGTTTTGATGGCTTCTCTGCGTGGCAATATCATTTTTTGATGGTAAATTTTTCACGAATTTGTTTACCCGGCTATTAATATGATCTGGAACTTTCCCTGTTTCAGGATCTTTGATTATATCGATCTCGTATTCATACCGGTCCTGAAGGTTTTCTTTGGCATATATTGAAGCTGGTGCTTGAGGAGGCACAATTTTCATGTCTGGTTGCCTTTGGGTTATCGGTTCTTCAATGATGTAACCAAATAATAAGAGTACGGAGGACGTGATGATGAACCTACTAAAGGTTTTGCCCATTGCTTTCAAGCATTAAAAGTGTTTTATCAACCATTCTCATAATGGACTGTTCATCATTCACATAATCTGAAACTTTTGATATTGGAACCCACTTCACCATTTTGGATTCATGGTTATTCTGAACGTCATTCGTTGTTGATTGATATAAAAACCGCACATCGTAGTGAAAATGTTCCGGCTCTTTTTTGTTTGCAGGTATTTTATGGACATCAATATCAAATATTTCATCTTTCAATAATGCCACCGAGGAAACTGATGTTTCTTCGACAAGTTCCTTTTTTGCGACTTTTTGTAAATCTAATTCCCCATCGGCATGTCCACCAGGTTGAAGCCATCGACCAAGCTTGGTATGCAATAGAAGTAGCACAGCGTCACATTTTGTGTCCACAACCCATGCTGATGCAGTAAGATGTCCAGAGAAATTATTTCTTGAGTGGGGATTTTGTTTTTTTAATAAGTCCTTAAAACGTATAAGGTGTTTTTTTTCTACTTCAAAAGTAGTTTGGTAAGTATTTAACTTCTCACCAAGATCAAAACTTTTCTTCACTATTCAATCACAGTGTTAAACCGATTGGTCTTACCTTCAATTAATTTCTGGGTTTTTACGCCACCCCAGGCATTGGATTTGTCTTTATATGTCGCGAGTATGTAGTATGATCTGGGTTGAAGTTTTTTAAACTTAACCCTTCCTTTCTCATCAGTATACTCTGGCCCTGCGACAGGGTTTTTCTCTTTCTGGTAGTCTTCTTTGTTGTTATATAAGATAACCTTTGCGCCTTTCACAACATTACCCAATTCGTCAATCACCGTTAATCTTAGGTTTGTGTTAAATAGCTGTTCTTGTTTTGCAGGATGGAAACTGCTTACAAAAAAAAATAGGAATAACAGGGTAAATATTCTCATAATCATCCTTTTGTTTTAAAAAGTATTTGTATTAAGTCAGAAAAATCATAAGCTTTTTCATACAGGCGATCCGAATAAATGTTAGCCATCAAACGTATAAAACTTGGCTTATCATCAATTTTCACATACTCAATCAGTACATTTCCATACTTCTGGACAATAGGATTTACTATTTTTTCTTGTCTGGGTTTTAAATAATGCTTTTCTTTTGCCTCCAGGTAGTTTATTTTTTCACTAATCATAAGATCAGAGTTTGAATAAAAATATCCGGCACCATTTACCCGTTCAGCCAGCAGATCAAAGAAATATTGGAAATGATTTATGTCAATATAAGGATTATAGGTAATTGCAAAACCGTTGGAATAGTCTGAATCCAAAACATGAACCTCAAGCTCATCTCTGATTTTCATTTTCTTGAATTCATAAGCTTTGGATACATGTTGTAAAAAACTATCGGCCCGTGCACTATTTTTCCATTGATTAAAGGACTCATGATACTTTGAAGAGCGTTTGATCACTTCATGTAGTATGACTTTATTAGCAGGACTATTACGTTTAAATACTTTGTTATATACGGACTCAAAAAATGACATGACCTATTTCTTTACCTAATAACAGCAACACCGCCTCGTTGTTCCAGGATACCTGAACCATCTTCAATAATACTTCTAAAACGTATTAAATAAGGATAGGTGCCAATGGGCACCACTTCATTATTGAAGGTACCGTTCCAACGAAAGTTCTTATCCGAACTGAAAAATATCAATTCACCCCAACGATTGAATATGAAGACCTGGAAATCTTCATCGGCTACCGTGCTACTTGGAAAGATAAACCACTCATCGTTTAGCCCTGGTGAGGTACTTGGTGTGAAAGCATTTGGTGCAGATATGACCGGGAAGCAGTCTTCATTTACAATGATTTGATCTGTAATACAGACAGAGCCATTGAAGAGGTCCACAGAGTAAATACCCGGATCATTTACAGTAAACTCCCGTCCCTGAAAGATGATGCTATCATTATCCCCTACCCGCCAGTCATAGGTCAGGAATCCGGGGCCTGCATCTAAAGTGACTTGTCTGTTGATGCTGTCGGGATCCTGACTGCAGAAAGTTACCTGGTCGTCAAGGGTTAAGGTATCATCATCAATTGGTATAATGATTACTTCGATTTCCATGGCATTGCTGCACATTAAATTTTGGTCGGTAGCCTCCACGATGTAATTGCCCGGCTCTCTAACATTGATGATTGCTGTTGTGTCTGATAGTGGTATGGTATTTTCTGCTGTGTCTGTAAAAAACCATTGGAACGTTGTATTGGCGGATGGGTTGGCATTGGCAATCAGGTCGACTGAAGGATTTTCTTCGCAAACCGGCTCCTGATCTACTTCCAGCATGAGTGATGGAATAGAGAATATTTCTTCGGAGATACAACCGGTTACAACATTGGTAACCGATAAAAAATAATCTCCCGGTTGAAGATTTTGCACCGTTTCTATTTCACCGGTAATAAGTTGATTAGGCAGGGAAATGGGACCTGTTAAGTTATAATTAAAACTGCCTTCAGAGTCAATAGAAAATTGAAGTTCACCCAAGCCACCACAAGCAGGTATTATTGAATCCAGTTGAATGACTGGGTTTTCCTGGATGGTTATGGTTACCTCATCTGTTCGGATACAGGTCTCATCAATTAAAGTATCCCTAACCTGAACCCCATAAGTGAATACCCCCGCTGAATCCGTGGATATGGAAAAAGTTCTATTGGGGGATTCCACTAACACTGACTCGTCATTAATAATCCAGGTATTTAAAGTACCTGAAACTTCAGTGATATCAAGGTCAGGCAAGGTTTCCCCCTGACATACAAATTGCGACGGGCCAAGGTCAAAATCTAAGACAGCAGGTTCTATGAAAATCTCATTCTCAGATTCACAACCGTCAGGATTTGTAATAGAAACGTCCACAAAGCCTGGTTCGTTTACGGTGATTGTATTGCTAGTCTCCCCGGTAGACCACTCGAAAGTAAACTCATCAATATTATCAACACCACCAGGGTCCAGGGCGGTTAATTCAATAGGATCTTCGCAGAAAGGTATTTCAGAATCCAGCGTAGTAAATACAGGTGCAGATATATTGAAAGTATCGGAGAAAGTAACTACTGTATCACATCGGTTATCCAGCATCATATCTACCTTAAATTCTCCAGCTATATCATCACTACCAAAACCGACAGTAGTTAGACCTACCTCAAACCCCGGTCCCGATTCAAAAACCGTATCCTGGCTCGCGATATCTACTACCACCCATTGATATTCTTCAATACTGTTGTCTCTTCCCATCCCCTGTAGCACCACGCTGTCACCCTGACATAAATTTTCTGCATCAATGGAAGGGCTTTGCGGTGGCATATTGATTATCTGAACAAAATTGGGAAGACCTAAACGACTGTTTCTTGAACCATCAGGGTTGATATTTAAACCTTCCGGTTGGAATCCAGCTTCTTCATCATTGCCAGATGGGCTGAATATACTGCCAACAAAATCTGAATTGTCCTGCGCCATATAAATAACGCCATCGGGCCCGGTTTGCAACGCCCCATAATCTGTACCTCCTTGATAGCCATCAAACTTGCTGGCTTCTATATCCTGCTTGGCATCCTCAGCATTTATGCTGTCCAGGTCATATTGGATAAGTTTTGAGCTAGGCCCATTGGTAGTTACATAAAGTTTTCTTACATCGCTCGAAAATTGAACCCCGTAGATTTCATTGGGTGGTTCCTCATCAATATTGATCAAAATAGGGTCATTGAGATTGCCTGTAGAATCAAAAGAGAATATTTCTACCAGGTTCGAATCACCGGGAATTGTTACAGCCATCCTACGGCCATCTGAGGAAAAAGCCATATTGCCTTCAGCAAATGCTTCATCGGTTAAAGAATGGACAAAACCTTGTGCGGAAAATACCGGGCTACCAATACCATCTGACGTGATGGGGTAAGCCCTAATCTGGTTATTACCAAATTCCCTGGACACTAACCAGGTCTGACCGCTACCGATACCTACGGCAGTAAACTTTTCTGTGCTGTTGGCAAATAGTAACTGGTCTTTCTGGACAACGTCGCCAAGCTCGGTACCTAACCTGCCTGGTAAATCGACCTTCAAATCGACAAGTGAATATCTTAATTCATACCTTTCTTCATCATTGTACACCTCCCTGGTGGAGAATATATAAAAAAGCGTGTTGTCCTCCGGAACAGGGATAATACAGTTTTGTGAAGCTGTAATGTCCCCGCCTATATCAAAACCATTAGGCATGGATTTATGTACACCTGAAATGGTATCCGCATGCCACACCGAATCCCCATTGGTATAAAAAAGAAATTCATTATTAACATCAGAAACTGTAGAGGTGCCCTCAGGCGCAAAGATTACGTTGTTGTCTTCTATGGGAGTGGCACCATCATTAAAATCTATCCCGGCCCTTTCTCCGAAGTACCATACGTTCAGTTTAGTCACTTGCGACTGATATTCGGTGACCATAATTTCATCAAAGGCCACGCAACCACTGGCCTGATCCCGGACAGCTACCCAGTAAGTACCTGCGGTATCCACTTGAATACTCTGGGAGGTCGCTCCGGTATTCCACACGATAACCTGGCCCATATCTGCTGATAAGGTCAGTACTTCATCAGGGCATATGGTGGTGTCATTTCCAAGGTCTACCATAAATTGAGAATCCTGAATGTTTATCAATGTATCGGCTGACTGTACTACACCATTGAGCTCGACGAACATTCGCACGGTCACAGGTCCACTGGACGCAAATTCGTGCACCGGGCTGAAATCTTGTGAAAATTCACCATCGCCAAAATCCCAAAAAATATTCTGCGGGGTTGGTGTCACATTAGGGAAGAAGGAGAACACATTTTGGATACATTCACTGATGGCATAATAATTAAAACTGACGTTGTCAAACCGGAGGAAATTAGGCGGCGTGAACTCCGGAAATTGTCTGCCATTAAAATTATTATCAAATGCCAGGCTATCGTAATTGAAAGCAAGCGCTGTATCTGCTTCTATGGTTCCCACAAAAAATTCTTCACCTATATTTCTTTGATACAAATGATAGATGAGATCATCCGGTCCTCTTTTTAAACCATAACTTTTAAAAAGATCAGAAACCACCGGTGTTTGCTGTAATGAACTATCGGTCAGGCCTATCTGTATTATGCCTGCCGTGGATATTCCGGGATCATCACTGCCATAGTAAGATAAATAGATTTTTCTGCCATCAGGACTCCACTCAGTGTCAAAGATGGAATATTCAGCATCTTCTGTCCTTCCGGTATTTAAAATTGAGTTTCTTAAGGAGATATCTCCTGTCCGGGGGTTAAAACTGAATATTGAAATATTTCTGTTCCGGTCTTTTGGAGCAGCAGCAATAAATACTGAATCGCCAAAAACTGAGTCTCCCTGAAATTGAAAATAGGAAAAATTAGCAACCTCATATTCCGGCACTTCGGTGTTAAATAAATCAAATGATTCGATACTATCGCCCGGGACAACGGAGGGGGCAATTTTCATTACCTTGATTTCGAAGGTTGTTCTATCCTGACTGATCAGCCAGTTAACATTGTTGCCGGTATCGGAAGGCACGATCAGCATGCCTTCAGCCGGAGTATTAAGTCCCAGGGTATTATTGGTAGATACCACCTCCCCTAAAGGAGCTTGAGGAATAAATGAGTTACCGGGTTCGTTCCTGTCTACGATGCTAAATTCGATAGCATCAGATCCAAAGCCGCTGCCATTGGTAAATATATAGAAACTACCCTCAACGCCAGGTACTGGTACAGCCGCTGCAGATTGATTTGCGCTGGGATTACCGGAAAGATTAGCCTCACTGGGTGATTGAATAGGTACTGGTAAGTGGTTGGCATCATAAATATTTTCTCCATCCGAGTAAAACAACAGATCACTGGTCAACTGGTCGGTAATCACTACAGATCCACCTCTGCCATAGTTCTCATTCTGATTGGTGATGATATTGGCATCCATGGCAGACCGATCAAAGATTATCCCTGAGACAGAATTACCAAAATACCAGTTCACCTCAGTCTGATTTTGTGCAGTCAACACTGATGAACCAAACAAAGTTAAAAACAAGAAAAAAAGATATTTAGCATTATTAAATACAGAATCCAACCACATCTTCGTTAAGGGAAATATAACAAACAATTGTAATAGATAAATTGATATAAATAACAGTCACAACACTAACCAAAATTAAACTAAAATACTAACGAGAAAATGAAACCATCCTTGCCCTGAAATTTTGTTTTATGGGTATAATCATTTTTTCTCCAACTTATAATTACATATTTTGCAAAGCACAATAATTTCTGTGGATTAATGAAGAGATCTTTCATCGTAGGCATCCTTTTAATTTTATTCATTAACAACCTTTCAGGACAGGACCCTCAATTTTCGCAGTTTTATGCTTCTTCATTATATCTTAATCCTGCTTTTGCAGGATTGGGGGAGCAGGGAAGGGCCGGGTTGATCTACAGAAACCAATGGCCCTCACTTGAAACCGGTTTTGAAACTTTTGCAGCCTGGGGTGATTATAATTTTGATGAATATAATAGCGGTGTAGGTTTTATGATCGTAACAGACCGGGAAGGGCTGGCAGGATTGCGGTCGACATCAATTAATGCAATCTATTCATACCAGTTAAATCTGAACTATAACTGGGCTTTCAGGCCGGCTGTGCAGGCTTCTTATTTTTTCCGGGATGTGAATTTTGATAAACTTACTTTTGGCGATCAGTTCAGCCCAAATGGAGAAATTATAAACCCAACAGGGGAAAATTTTGGAGGGCCAACTGTAAACTTTTTTGATCTCACTTTTGGTGGGTTGGCTTACACCAACAGACTATGGATCGGGGTTACAGTTAGCCATGTGACCGAGCCAAACCAATCATTCAATGATGAAGAAGTATCACCTTTACCTAGAAAGTTATCAATTCACGCAGGTTATAAAATCCCGATATCCCTGAGCATCGATGGCAATAACTATGGACCGGAGAGGAGCATTACCCCATCCTTCAACTTTCGTTCCCAGGCGGAGTTTGACCAACTTGATCTGGGTGTATATTTTACCTATGAACCGGTGATCTTTGGCCTTTGGTATCGTGGTGTCCCAACCAAAACAGTTTCAGGGTTTGCCAACAATGAGTCTATTGTTTTTCTTGCAGGAATGCAGCGTGACGAACTGACCTTTGGCTATAGCTTTGATTTAACCATTTCAGAATTGGGATTGGATTCCGGGGGAGCCCATGAATTTTCTTTGATTTACAGGTTTAAGCTTGATCCTTCCAAGCCTCCAAGGGATGTGCGGTCGCTTAAATGTCCAATACCATTTATTTTCTAAGTGATTTCAGTTTACTATTTTTGCCGACTTTTAAATAAAGGTTTATGCAGTCGGAAGTTATCTTAACCATACTACTGATAATTATCTCTGTTGATTTTATACTGGACAGGATAGTGGTATACCTGGAAGTTAAGTCCTCGAAAAATCCTATTCCAAAAGCACTGGAAGGAATTTATGACGAGGAAAAATATAAAAAGTCACAGGAATATAACCGTACCCGGGCCCGGTTTGATAACCTCACCTCAACAATCAGTTTTTTGGCTACATTTTTAATATTATGGTTTGGGACCTTTGGTTGGTTGGATCAGCAACTAAGGCCTTTTGCCGCCAATGAGGTCGTGCTGTCTTTACTTTTTTTTGGTGTGATTTTTCTTCTTTCTGATGTTCTATCGACACCATTTGCCGTCTACAGTACTTTTGTGATTGAGGAAAAATTTGGTTTTAATAAGACCACTGTCAAAACATTTATCTTTGATAAGCTCAAGGGTTATCTGCTGACCATTATCATCGGAGGAATATTGATTGGTACCTTATTGCTGCTCATTTACACTATGGGTAGTAATTTCTGGGTTTATTTCTGGTTAGTAGCAGCTTCTTTTATCATTTTTATGAATGCTTTTTATACCACATGGATAGTACCTTTATTCAATAAGCTTAAGCCAATAGAGGATGGTGAGTTGAAATCGTCTATTTTTAAATATGCAGAAAAGGTGCGCTTTCCCTTAAAAAATATTTTTGTGATTGATGGTTCTAAGCGATCGAGTAAAGCCAATGCATTTTTTTCTGGACTGGGCAAGAATAAAAAGGTGGTTTTGTATGATACTTTAATCAAAAACCACTCAGTTGATGAATTGACCGCTGTATTTGCCCATGAGGTTGGACATTATAAAAAGAAGCATATCGTGTGGAGTTTGATTTTAAGTGTTTTACAAGTTGGGTTTATGCTTTATTTACTCTCATTAATGGTTTTTAATCCGCAGGTTTCATATGCTTTGGGCGGTTCAGTAAGTGTTATGCATTTAAATATCATTGCATTTGGTATTTTGTTTTCGCCGGTTTCTGAGATCACCGGTATTCTGACCAATATATTTAGTCGTAAGAATGAATATGAGGCCGATGAGTATGCTGTCAAGTCTTTTAAAAAAGAACCATTGCAAGAGGCTTTGAAGAAACTTTCAGCGGATCATCTCAGTAACCTGACCCCTCATCCATTAAATGTTTTTTTAAATTATTCCCATCCAACCTTACTGCAACGTGTGTTGGCGATGGAAAAGGTCAGTAAGCGTTGATCAGGTAATGGGCATGAAATCTACCTCTGGCTTTTGCGGATATCGCATCAGGTAGTCATTTGCTTCCTGAACGGTAATTTTACTGTGAATGATGTTATGTAGTGTTTCTGTTATAGGACATCTAACCTTGTAGGTTTTAGACAGTGCATAGACTAATTCAATGGTATTTAATCCCTCAGCGGTTTCTTCCATGGTACCTTTGATTTGTGCTGTGGTTTCACCTTTGGCCAGGCGATAGCCCACAGTAAAATTTCTACTAAGTGGGCTGTTACAGGTTGCAATTAAATCACCCACCCCGGCCAACCCCAGAAATGCTTCCAGATTACCCCCCAATGCATTACCAATTCGGACCATCTCCACTAAGCCACGACTTATTAATAATGATTTAGCATTCTCACCAAGATCGAGGCCGCTAATAATCCCTGAACCTATCGCTATAATATTTTTCAGGACACCACATAATTCAATGCCAATCAGGTCATTGCTTCCGTAGATCAAAAAACGATTATTTCTTAGAAGCTTTTGTCCAACCACAATTACTTCATTAAAATGGCTTGCTATAACCGTTCCGGCCGGCTTGGATTGCGCTATCTCTTTGGCCAGATTAGGCCCGGCCAGACAACCGGCCCTTACCACCGCACTCTCTTCTAGGATTACTTCACTCATGGTTTTTACATGTTCCCTGGTGAGTTCGGTAGATTGGTTGAAATTGTTAATCACAGTATCCAGGCCTTTTGTCCCGTGGATCAGGATATGATATGGTTTAAGGAATAGTCCCAATTGTCGCATCATTGGCCTAAAATAGAGGGAAGGCACTATTGGGAAAATAATATCACAGCTTTCTGCAACCTTTTCATAATCAGTGGTTAGTGAAATGCTAGGGAGTATAGGCTGGCCTGCCGCCATGCTTGTAGACCTTATTTCTTCAAGCTGGTTTTTATCTTTTACCAGCAGTAAGACATTATTTTTTTCAGCAATAATGTTGGCAATGGTTGTACCAAAACTACCGGCTCCAACTACCCCGATTTTTTTATGCTGCGATGACTTTTTCGAGTCCATAACCTTCCATCCGATTATGGTAATAATATAATGTGTTCATGTCTTGAATAATAATTTTACCATTTTTTTTAATTAATGGCCTTTTTGCATGGTACATCCCAAGATTTTTGAGCCCATGACCGATAACCTCATCCAGTGGCTTTTTCATATGTGTAGCCACCTTAACCTTATTTTTTAGATTCAATTCAAATACCTCTTCCCTTAGCGAATCAAAGTATGCTTTGAAATCTTCATAATCAATCACAAGATCTTCAGCCGGTATTCTAAGCAAACTGTAAAGGTCTAATTTATCATTATTAGTCCTCAAATATTCAAATGCGGTGAAAGCAACCAGGTGGCTGGAAAATACCCTGTTGTATTTATGATATTCTTCTACCACACGTTGTGCAAGTATCCTATTATATTCATGCTCTCGCTGATGGTCAATATTGACGAGGCCATCATATATAAAATAGTCTTTTGTGTCTACCGGGTTCCCCTGATGATCAAAGCTGTTTCCATTGTCATCCACATAGTTACCCAGCACATCCATGCCTTTACCAATGGAGACAGATATATCAGATCCTTTGGTGAAAAACTTGAATAAAAAGGTGGCTATTTTGTAAGAATTTGAATATTCATCATTTTCCACATAATATCTTTCCTGGCCTTCTTTTTTTAGGAATTCATTAATTAATACCGGTGCTTCGAGTGTAAAGTGATAATTGATAACCACAGGCACCAGAAAAACTTTTCTTTGAAGGTTTTTCTGATAAATGGTCCTTTGCGCTTCTATTACTGTGGAGAGTAGGCCCTTTTTTATATTTTTTTCTATCCTTCCCGACCTTGAACGGGTGCCTCCGGGAAAAAACAAACTATGGAAACCATTCTCAATCGACATTCGGGAATAGGCTTTGAGGGTCTCGAGATAAATGGGGTTCTTTTTCCTTCTATCCACCTTATAGGCACCCAGGCTATTCATAAAATAAGCGATGATCTTAATGTTGAATAGGTTCAGTCCTGCACCATAAATAAAAGGTGGTAATCCTAAAAATTGTATGACCCAGCCAATAAGAATAGAATCAAGGTTACTGAAATGAGTGGGTACCATAACCAACGTGCCTTTTTTTGCCAGGTTTCGGATATGGTCTTTCTCTCCGGTTATGTGTATTTTGTCATCAAGGTCGAGTTGTCTGCTGAAAAGTGAGGCAAAGCCTTTTACCCTTGCCGCATTTAGGAGCCTGGCAAATCCGAAGGTAACAACTCTTCTGGCAAACTGATAGGAGGTCTTTTTAAAGTTACCGGCAATTTCATTGGCATAGCGGTCTATAATCTCCTTTAAGATCTCATCTAGTACTTTCTCTTCGGCATCATGTTGGCTATCAATTTGAATTAATTTTTTTTGAAGTTGTTTCCAGTATTGTTTTTCATCTTTGGGGTCTATCTTCCACGGATTGGTCTTTATCCTGACTTTTTCACGGTAGATGGTCATTTCCAGCTCTTCCCTAAGCTTATCCCAATGGTATAATTTGATGTTTTGGTAGCTGTCTGTTATGACTTTCCGGATAAAATCCTTTCTATTGCGAGAAAATTGAACGATTGGCCAATCTTTCGTTTTTGGAATAACTTCACTATATCTAGTCTTTTTAGTCATAAAACTTCCTACGAGAGTAAAAATAATGGGATGTTTACGATTATCAGGTAATTGTAACTGAATTATATCACAATCAATAATCTAAATATAGCTGACCCTGTCCCACATGCACACATTCACCACTAATTTTCACTGCATCGATTTCCTTTTCCTGTGATTGGGATACTTTTATGTAAATAGTGCTTGGCCGGTCCATCTCAAAGCCCTGCTCACTTTGAATTTCACCCGCTGGCAATAAATTGTAATTAACCAAATAGCTCCCTAGCGGGCCGTTCGCCGAACCGGTGGCCGGATCTTCCAGCACGCCTAGTCCCGGTGCAAACATTCTACCATGTACGTTACTGTTTGCATTGACAGTTTCTAATGTAAATGCATAAATGCTTTCAATGCCTGATTTGGCCAATTCATGCCACTTTGTAAGATTAAAATTGATGGATTGGACAGCTAGTAATGAATTTATCGGAATAAAGGTGTAATCAAGGCCGCAGGAAACTGTTTGGACCGGTACTTTTTTACTTATGTCCCCGGGTGCTATGCCCAATAGCGCCGCAAAGTCAGTTATGTTATCATACGTGCTTTTGAATTCAGGCAAAGGAGCTTCCATGGTCACCCTTTTTGGGACATCTTTTTCAATGAGAATTTCCACATTAATGGGGCCGACGCCCTCTTCCAGAACCAGGCTATAATAATCGGCTCCTGAAGGATAATCTATTTTGCGCATCAGAATGAAAGTGCCTCCAATGGTCGGGTGGCCGGCTGTGGGGAGTTCTTTCTCAGGAGTAAATATTTCAAATTTATAATTACAACCTGCTTTATATGAAGGACTTATATACACTGTTTCTGATAAGTTCAGCTCTTTTGCAATGCTTTGTTTTTTATCGTTTGGTACCACCTGACCATCCAGAAATACCGCTAACGGATTGCCACCAAACATTTTATTTGTAAATACATCTAGTATAAAGTATTCTAATTTAACCATAATGAATACCAAAAAATTATAACCCCGTTTAAAATTACTCCAAAGCAAGTAATATCCGGGATAAACACAAAATAGGGTTAAAAACAATTATTTGTTTAGTATACTTTCAATGCTATAATTGCACATAGTAATATGTCCAGCTCCCTTAAAGACATCCAAAGGCCCATTGCTGATCAGATGAATGATTTCGAAAAACGCTTTCGAAGTTCAATGAAGAGTAATGTGATGCTATTGGATAAAATTTTTTCTTACATCGTTAAGCGCAAGGGTAAGCAAATGCGCCCAATGTTTGTATTCTTAAGCGCAGGGATAAACGGGGAAATCAATGACTCTACTTATCGCGGTGCTTCTTTAATCGAACTTCTACACACGGCTTCTTTGGTCCATGACGATGTGGTCGATGACGCAAATTACCGACGTGGCTTTTTCTCTATTAATGCCCTTTGGAAAAATAAAATAGCGGTTTTGGTGGGTGATTTTCTTTACTCAAGGGGGATGTTACTGGCTTTAGAAAATGACGATTTTGAGCTCTTGAAAATTGTCTCTAATGCAGTGAAAGAGATGAGCGAAGGGGAGCTAATGCAAATAGAAAAAGCGCGCAAGCTAGACATCACCGATGCGATCTATTTTGAAATTATTAAGCAAAAAACAGCCAGCCTGATAGCCTCCTGCTGTAAGGTTGGAGCCGCTTCTGCAGGAGCTTCGCAGGAGATAGTCAACAAGTTTGGTGAATTTGGGGAAAAAGTTGGCATAGCTTTTCAAATAAAAGATGATCTTTTTGATTATGGCGCACTTGCCATAGGCAAGCCGGTGGGTATTGATATAAAAGAACGAAAAATGACATTGCCGTTAATTTATGCTTTAAGACATGCTGACTGGCAAAAAAAGAATAGTATAAGGCATATCGTACGAAATGAAAGTCATAAACCGAAAAAAGTAAAAGAAGTAATAGATTATGTCAAAGCGTCGGGTGGTATACAATATACCCAAAAAATAATGGATGAATATCTGGAAAGTGCTATTCAGATACTCAATTCATTTCCTTCATCTCCCTATAAAGAAGCACTACATCAACTGGTTCAATATACCATCCAAAGGACAAAATAAGTAAAAGAAAGTATCAGATATCATTGTTTGATTATTGAATCTTAGGCACATTTGGTTATACTTTTCACCGTATCGTCATGAAAATAAAACCTGATAAAATAAAGAAAATAATCAAAGAGCTGGATGATATACTTGCTAATATCAAGAAAGAGGAGAAGAAGTGCGCTGACTATCTTGGCATGGTTTGTTATGAATATAAAAAAAGCGCTTACAACCTGGTTCATTACCGGGGCTTAAGAAAAAAAGACATTACTTCTTTACAAAAAAACCTGGGCCACATGGGTTTATCCAGGCTTGCAAAAGCTGAAGCACATTTAAAAGCAAGTATTCTTACCAATAAATTTATTCTTCAAAAATTAATTGGTGAAGATGGTAAGCAGTCAGCAAAATCAGGATTACCCATTAAAAACGGACAAAAATTATTATCTAAGCACACTACAGACCTGTTGGGGTTTCGGTCCAGTGGACGAAGGGTAAGGATAATGGTAACCATGCCATCTGAGACAGCCTCCGACTACCAAATTGTACACGACCTGGTGGCTTCCGGAATGAATGTCGCCCGGATCAATTGTGCCCACGATACTGAAGCAGACTGGCTTAAAATGATCGAGCATATTAAAACAGCTAGTAAAAAATTACATAAACGTGTTAAAATAAGCATGGATCTAGCAGGCCCAAAAATCAGGACCGGTAAAATTATACCGGGGCCAAAAGTGAAAAAATTCCGCCCGGACAGAGACAGCTTTGGAAGAACAATCCATCCGGCATCCATCCGTTTAGTGGGCTATGCCGCCCTGAGGGCCAATAACGAAATACCTGTCGATGATCAGTGGTTAAAAACCTTGAAGATTAATGATCAAATCAGCTTTGAAGATACCAGGGGAAAATACCGTACCATAACCATATGGGCACTGGAACAAGACGCTGTCATTGCTCACAGCTATGATACCTGCTATATCGCCACCGGCACAAAATTTTATAATGGAACCCATGATACGGAAGTTGGTGAGCTGCCCTACCATGAAGAATCATTAAATATTCATCAGAATGACCGCATTAAGCTTTGCAAGGACATTATGGATGGTCAGCCAGCTCAGTATGACAAGGATGGAAATCTGTTAAGGCATGCCAAGTTATCATCCACACTACCGGAAATTGTAGATGAATTGAAAGTTAATGAAAAGGTTATGTTTGACGATGGGAAAATCACCGGGGTGGTGGAAGAAAAAAGTGACTCCGTAGCAATCATTCGTATCACCCATGCCAAGGGGGGAAGTGCCTCCCTAAAAGCTGATAAAGGCATTAACATGCCGCAGACCAAGCTCAATATTACCGGATTAACCGATAAAGATAAAAAGGACCTGAGGTTTGTAGCCCAACATGCCGATATTGTAAATTTTTCTTTCGTCAATCACCCCGATGATGTGAAGCTTTTACTGAAAGAACTTGAAATTTTAGGCGTGAAAGATAAGATTGGAATAATCTTAAAAATCGAAACACAACGAGCTTTTAACAACCTCACAGATATCCTGCTTACAGCCATGCAAACCGGTCCTATAGGAGTGATGATAGCCAGGGGGGATCTGGCCATTGAAACAGGTTGGGAGAACATCGGGCGGATACAAAATGAGATCCTTGGGCTATGCAGTGCCGGGCATATACCGGTGGTATGGGCCACCCAGGTATTGGAAAACCTGGCTAAAAAAGGCATTCCTTCCCGCTCTGAGATCACCGATGCCGCTTCATCACTACAAGCTGAATGCGTGATGCTCAATAAAGGGCCATTTATCAATCAGGCCATAACTTTGTTGGACACTATTTTAAGGGATATGGATCATTACATTGACAAACGGGCACCTTTGCTGCCGGAATTAGAGGAGTTTTAGGAGAATAGGTGATATTTATTCCTTTAACACATAATCACTGGTAATCATGAACAACCTTTCCAATAAAGGTGTGTAGGTCCTTCTCATCCCATACTGGCAGAGACCTTAACCCATTAATTGTACCATACAATAGCTGCGTAGCTTCCCGGCTGAAGTCAGGGAGTTTTTTTTGCAAAGCCTGATGGTAGTGGTTGGTCAGTTGATCATAGGAATCATGAATCATGCGTTGAATGTTTAAGTCATCATCCATGCACTCGTTATTAATTTTAAATACAAAGCAAGGAGTCTGCTTGTAGGATTCCGGGCAGTTGAATACCGCCAGGATGTATTCTGTTGTAGATAATTTAACATCTTGCTTTTCAAGATCGGATGTGGTAATTGATAAATAATGCTTAAGACATGCGTCGAGCAAAGTGCTTTTGCTGGCAAAAGAATGGTAAAAAGATGACTTGCTTAGGTTTAGGTGGGAAAGCAGGGTTGATAAGGTGGTACGGTAATACCCAAACCGGCCGAAGAGTTGTAATGACGCATCCACACAATGTTCCGGGTTGAATTTCTTTTTCCTAGGCATATTAATTTTTTTACAAGCTTAAATCACAATTCTTTAATCTGCTGTTAAAAACTATTTTAACCCAGATTTGTCATTAGAATTTTGTCATGAAGGGTTAAAGCCCAAAAAAATCAGGCACTTAGGACGAGGAGGCATAGCATCGCTATGGTGACGAGCCAATAACATATTAAGTGTCTGATTTGAAGTGATTTAACGATGTAATAGAAAGTCTAATGACAATTCTGGGATTATTTCTTTTTATTGGTGAGCCATACACCTAGTATAATAAATGCTATACCAAAGTAATGTATGAGGTATAGCTTTTCTCCATCTAATACACCCCAAAAAATAGCAACGATGGGGATAAGATAAGTAACTGAGCTGGTGAATACAGGATTGGAAATCTTTACCAGATTGTTAAATATGATAAGTGCGATGGCTGTACCGATCACGCCGAGAATTACGATGTAAATGGTTGATCGCAAGCCGGTTGTGGTATTTATATTATCCAGGAAGCCAGTAAAAAAAACAAGATAAATAAGGTCAATCAATCCCACAAAGAGTAATGAGATGCTGGTTATAATCAACGGCTTGATGTTGGCCAGTTTAAATTTTATAAGGTTTAAATTACTGGCATACATCAGTGTGGCAAGCACCACAAGCAAAGCATAAGCATTGAAGCTATATTTCGCTCCGCTGGCCGCCGATATCAAGATGGTAGTTCCTATGAACGCCAGAAAAATACCGGCCCCGGTTTCCAAACTAATTTTCGACTTAAAAAAAACCCCCCCAATGATTACCACAAATGTTGGTGTGAGCGCATTTAATACTCCGGTAAGTGCGCTCTCCAGATGCATTTGAGCGAATGGAAATAAAAATGCAGGTATCAAACTGCCCAGAAGGCCTGAAAAAAATAAGAGTACCAGGTTACTTCGGCTTTGCCTTCTAAGGCCCCTTATTGCGATAGGAGCTAAAAATGCTCCGGCACTAACAATCCTAAGTGCCCCAACTTCCTGGGGTGAAAGGCCAATCAGCCCTCTTTTGATCAAAATAAATGAACTTCCCCATATGAAAGCCAGGGTTACCAACAGTACCCAGGGATAAGCTTTGCTGTTTATTACCATTAAGCAGCGGGGGTATATTGGTGGAACTTTTCAGGTATAGCGGTTAATAGTTCAGAAACTTCATCGTAATTTAAAGATTCGACCAAACGTGTTCGAATAGGTTTGAACCCAGGTAGTCCTTTGAAGTAATTAGTATAATGCCTGCGCATCTCCAATAAACCTTGCTTTTCTCCTTTCCACTCAACAGAAAATTTTAAATGTTTTTGCGCTACATTAACGCGCTCTGTCAAATCAGGCCCCTCCATAACTTTTGCTGTCTTGAGAAAATGTTTTATTTCCCTGAATATCCATGGGTAACCAATTGATGCCCTCCCGATCATGATACCATCTACACCATATCTGTTTTTATATTCCAGGGCTTTTTGGGGTGATTCAATATCCCCATTACCAAAAATAGGCATCGAGATATAAGGATCGTTTTTAACTTCTGCTATGTAGGACCAGTCAGCCACCCCTTTATACATTTGCTGTCGGGTACGTCCGTGAATAGTGAGTGCTTTAACGCCAACATCCTGTAACCGTTGGGCTACCTCCTTAATTTTTATTGAATCGTGGTCCCACCCCAACCGGGTTTTAACGGTTACCGGTTTGTTCACCTGTTTAACGATTTCCGCGGTCATCGCTTGCATTTTGGGCAAGTTTAATAATATACCCGCTCCTGCTCCCTTGCATGCTACTTTTTTCACGGGGCACCCATAATTGATGTCAATTATTTCAGGATTAGCCTTTTCGGCAATTGCGGCTGCCTCACGCATTGAGTCTATTTTGTCTCCAAATATTTGTATACCGATTGGCCTTTCGTAATCATAGATGTCCAGCTTTTGGGTGCTTTTTTCAGCATACCTGATTAGTCCTTCCGCAGATATAAACTCCGTATACATCAGATCTGCACCATTTTCCTTGCAGACCGCCCTGAAAGGCGGATCACTAACATCCTCCATAGGTGCCAAGAGCAATGGGAATTCACCAATATGTAAGTTTCCTATTTTTACCAAACCCAAGTATATTTTTTACGGTAAATTTAGATCAAAATTATGGATAACAACGGAGCTACCTTCCCTTTTCCAAGTCAAAACGCCTGGCTATCCTTACTTGTTTTGGTTTGCTTTTGTGTTGTTGCTTTATTCGCATTTACCATCCTTTCACAGTTTATTGTGTTTCCATTATTTGGCTTCAATTTAATGGGAAACCCAAATTTGTTAATGCCTCCATTTAACAATGAAGAAGTAAGGTTACCTATACTTGTATTACAGGGTCTGTCCTCATTTGGTGCCTTTATTTTAGCACCACTACTCTTCATAAGAATTTATCAGAAAGGGTTATTGGATAAATACATAAAGTTCCCCAAAGAGCAGGCCTGGTATGTGATTGGTTTGGTGCTTGTAATCACTATTTCATTTATGTTTGTCAACAGTTTATTCATTGAATGGAATAAGGAGGTTGCTTTTCCGGACTTTTTAAAAGGGTTTGAGGAGTTTGCAAAAGACAAGGAAAATGAATTGGAGCAATTGACTAGGTTTATTACCACTTTTGGATCTGTTGATGAGTTACTTTTAGGCTTATTGGTGATCGCAATTATTCCGGCGATTGGTGAGGAGCTTTTATTCAGGGGATTAATTCAAAATCATATCTACAAGATCTCCTCTAATCCACACGTGGCTATATGGTTCACAGGCCTCATGTTTGGAGCGTTCCATTTTCAATTTTATGGGATGATACCACGGATGATGCTGGGCGTGTTGTTTGGCTATTTGTATTTATGGTCTGGAAAGCTGCCACTTGCTATGATTGCACATTTTATAAATAATGCCTTTTCTATCGTCATGGTCTATTTTTATCAAAAAGGGATTTCAGAAGTAGACCCCGAAAGCACAGAGAATTTACCACTTCATATTGTATTGTTATTTTTGCTGGTAGGAGGTTTTGCAACCTATCGGTTTATTAGATTTCATAAAGCACATTCAAATGGATAATTGGGTTAAGGTATATACAGATCAAATGGGTTACAGAGCAGAGATAGTAAGATCCTACCTAAGTGATCAGGGAATAAAAGCCATAATACTGGATAAAAAAGACTCCGCCTTCAAGCTTGGCAAACTAGAAGTCTACGTATCGCCCGGAGACTCGCTTAAAGCTGCCAACATGATTAACCAGGATATTAAGTTTGACTAAGTACGTTGGTCTAAAGCAGCGAGTAGCTGCCGGTTTTGCCGGAGCATTTATCATAGTATCTTCTATACTATTGAGTAAGTGGTCCTTTTTTGTTGTATTTTTTCTGATAAGCTTATTTACTCAGCTGGAATACTATAAGTTAGTCAGAAAAGCAGGTTATAAACCCATGGAATTCATTGGTATTGCTCTTGGCATGGCTTTGTTCGTCTGTATGTTCTTGGTGGAACAAGGTATTCTGATCAAAGATTGGTACTTGGTCTTTCTTCCACTTATTTCCATTTCATTTATAATCAAGCTTTATGATAAAAATGATCAGAACCCTTTTCAAAGTATATCTTTCTATTGCCTTGGTTTGATTTATGTAGCCCTTCCTTACGCATTCTTAAACTTTCTTGTTTTTACGGATTATACTTACCATTTTGATCTATTGATTGGATTATTTATCCTCGTATGGGCTCATGATATCGGGGCCTATTTTATGGGCATCGCATTTGGTAGGCATCGATTATTTGAGCGGGTATCCCCCAAAAAAACATGGGAGGGATCAGTGGGAGGTGTAATATTAAACTTAATATTCGCTTACGTTCTTTCAACGGTTTTTCCTGAAATATCACTCTGGCAATGGATTGTGTTTGGATTGGTAATTGTGGTTACCGGTACGTATGGTGACTTATTTGAATCCTACTTTAAAAGATGCATCAACATTAAAGATTCCAGTAACTCAATACCTGGCCATGGAGGATTTTTGGATAGGTTTGATGGAATCTTATTATCAACTCCTATTGTCGTGATATTATTAAGGCTTATTTCATGATAGTTAACAGCTCCATTTGTTAGTTTTGTACTAATAAACAGCAAAAACCCATTTTTTGACATGGCTTATATCGAACCCGCACCAATAAAGGATAAAAGTAATCCTTTTGAATCAATGATGTCCCGATTTCATATTGCAGCACAGCGCTTAGGCCTGGATGATGAAGTTTATAATGTTTTAAAATCTCCGGTAAAGCAGGTTATTGTGTCATTACCCATAACCATGGATAATGGATCAATAAAAGTATTTGAAGGATACAGAGTTATTCATTCGAGCATATTGGGGCCATCTAAGGGTGGAATCCGCTATGATATGGATGTAAATATTGATGAAGTTAAAGCACTGGCTGCCTGGATGACCTGGAAGTGTGCTGTCGTCGATATCCCATATGGTGGCGCCAAGGGCGGCATCAAATGTAACCCCAAGGAAATGTCTCATGGAGAGATTGAACGCCTGACCCGTGCTTATACCCAGTCTATGATTGATGTGTTTGGCCCCGACCGAGATATTCCTGCGCCTGACATGGGTACCGGGCCGGAAGAGATGGCCTGGCTGATGGACCACTACTCCCGCGCGCAGGGCATGACAGTAAACTCTGTGGTCACCGGTAAGCCGTTGGTACTTGGCGGATCATTGGGACGAGCTGAAGCAACAGGTAGAGGGGTTATGATAACAGCGCTTGCCGCGATGGAAAAGTTGCAAATAAATCCTTTTAAAGCCAAGTGCTCCATACAGGGATTTGGTAATGTTGGTTCCTGGGCGGCTACTTTACTACAGGAAAGAGGTGTAACAGTAGTTGCAATAAGTGATATTTCCGGTGCTTATTACAACGATAGTGGCATTGACATTGATGAAGCCATTCAATACCGAAACCATAACAATGGTTCATTGGATGGATATGAAGGTGCTGAGAAGATTGACCCTGAAGAATTACTCTTTCTGGACGTTGATGTTCTGGTGCCAGCTGCTATAGAAGATGTTATCACTGAGGCTAATGTGGATAAAATTAATGCCCGGTTGATCGTGGAAGGTGCAAATGGCCCTACTTCAGCGAAAGCCGATTCCATAATAAATGAAAAGGGCATCATGGCCGTACCGGATATCCTTGCCAATGCCGGTGGAGTTACCGTATCTTATTTTGAATGGGTTCAAAACAGGTCTGGATTTAAATGGACGGCAGAAAGGGTTAACAGACGGTCAGACAGGATCATGAAATCTTCTTTTGATAAAGTGTATCAAGCTTCGCAAACCTATGGTGTTTCGTTAAGGATAGCCGCATATATCGTTGCCATCGATAAAGTGGCCAAGACCTATAAATTTAGGGGAGGCTTTTAATGAAGTTACACAGGGAAGGCAATTGGCCAATTTTGATTACCATTGCTTTCGTACTTTTCATAAATCTGTCGGCAAGCTATCAAAGTGTTATGTCCCCGGTCCAGTTATTTTTATTAATAGGTGGGGCTATTCTAATAATTTTTGTAACACAATTTTTTAGAAATCCTTCAAGAAATACCAAAATTGATGAAAATAAGATCTATTCACCAGCCGATGGAAAAGTTGTTGTGATAGAGAAGGTATTTGAGGATGAGTATCTCAATGAGGATAGGATACAACTTTCAATATTTATGTCGCCGCTGGATGTTCATGCGAATAAAAGCCCTGTTAATGGAGAAGTAATTTATTATAAACATCATCAGGGGAAATATTTAGTCGCGTGGCATCCAAAGTCCAGTTCAGAGAATGAAAGAAGTATATTGGTATTTAATACCAAAAAAGGTGAGTTACTGCTTAGGTTAATAGCTGGGGCGATGGCAAGGAGGATCAAATGCTATAAATCTATGGGCGACATTGTAAAACAAGGTGAGGAGATAAGTTTTATAAAATTTGGTTCACGTGCCGATGTATTACTGCCTAAAGATGCAGAGTTAAAAGTAAAAATTGGGGATAAAGTAAAAGCAGGATTGACCATTCTGGCGGAGTATTAGCAGAAATGACTCGTTTTAATGGCTATTATTAACTTTTTATTCCACACACCATAGTATGGTTGTTGTGTATCTTGCATTTTGAAATTTTAATCATTGCAAATATGAAGACCCATCTTAACCACTTGACCATTATCTTTTTGTTTTCTTTTTTGATTTCTTGTCAGCAAACAGAGAAAGCATCAACAAAGAAGAAACCGTTTTATCCCGAGAAAGATCTAAATGAAGTATTTGTTGCTGTCCAATCCAATGAAATATTTAGTGACTCAAAGACATTTGTGGATGCAATCCTTAAAAGGGAACCACTTGAAATTGTAAATGAGTTCAACGAAAACCATAGACAAGAGGGCTTTGACCTTAAAGCATTTGTTCTGGCGAACTTCGAGATTCCGGAAAAAATCGGTGTCGAAGAACAAGAAATTTCTGTGCCTCCAGAGGTTACTATGGAAGAGCATATCGAAGCGCTGTGGGATCAGTTAAAAAGACAACCGGATGAAACTGAAAAATGGAGCAGTAAGATTCCTTTACCCAACCCCTACATTGTACCCGGTGGAAGATTTAGGGAAATATATTACTGGGACAGTTATTTCACCATGATTGGGTTGGCAGCATCCGGAAGACTGGATTTAGTGCGATCCATGATTGACAATTTTGCTTACCTGATCGATGAGATGGGATTTATTCCTAATGGCAATAGAACCTACTATCGTGGAAGGTCCCAACCTCCGTTTTTTTCTTCGATGGTAATGTTATTGGCAAAATATGAAGGCATCGAATCAGTGGTGCAATACCTCCCACACCTTGAAAAGGAATATGAATTTTGGATGGCAGGACGAAATGAACTAACCAGGGATGAGAACGCAAAGCAGCATGTTGTATTGGTTGATGGCAGAATAGTTCTCAATCGATATTGGGATAAGATAGATGAACCCAGACCTGAGGCTTATGTTGAAGACCTTGATCTTTCCATGAACATGGATATTACCCACAAAAAACAATTGTTCATTGACTTAAGGGCTGCAGCGGAGTCTGGTTGGGATTTTAGTACCCGGTGGTTTGAGGACTCTACAGCTTTTCAATCCATTCAAACCACGGAAATTCTACCTGTAGACCTGAATTGTTTGCTTTATCATTTGGAAACCAGCATTGCGAAACTCCACAATGCGTCAGGAAATGATAAAATGTCAGAACTATACAACAGCTATGCTACACAAAGAAAAGCAGCAATCTTACGATATTTCTGGAGCGAAGACGGAGGATATTTTGCAGATTATCACTGGGCAAAAGGTCAGTTGGTTGACCAACCTACATTAGCCGGTATGTATCCATTATATTTTGATATTGCCACGGAAGAACAAGCCGCTTCTCAGGCAGCCTTGATTAAAGAAAAGTTTCTTATGCCCGGAGGTGTAGCGACTACCTTAGTAGATTCCGATCAACAATGGGACTATCCTAATGGCTGGGCACCTTTACAGTGGATTACAATTATGGGATTAGCCCAATATGATATCCTGGAACTATCCAATGAAATCAAGCAGCGATGGTTAAGGATCAACCGTAAGGTCTTCAGGAATACCGGTAAAATGATGGAAAAGTATAATGTTGTTGACACTACATTGATAGCAGGCGGGGGTGAATACCCTACACAGGATGGCTTCGGATGGACTAATGGAGTTGCAACTGGCTTGTTACAGGAAAATGTTAATTACTGACAAATACTCAATTAGCTAACGATTATATTGATAATTTATTAAATATCATTTCTTTTTAGGGACTATTTCTAGTAAAATATTATTAATATGTAGCTTAAAGACTGAAGATAATTTTGTCCATTACATCAATAGTAACAATTAGAACTCATGGATTTTAACTTAGAGACACTAGACTTCATTATCGTAGTTAGTTATCTGCTTTTTGTAATAATCTTAGGTTTTTATTTTGGCACACAGCATAAAAACGCTGAAGATTATTTTTTGGCTGGAAGAAACCTTACCTGGCCTTTAATCGGCTTTTCTCTGTTTGCCTCTAATATTTCCAGTAATACTTTGATTGGACTTACCGGATCTGGCTATGAAGATGGTGGAGGTTTTTATGTATTTAGCTATGAATGGATGGCCATTGCCGTCCTGATCATTTTTGCCATATTTTTCCTTCCATTTTACTTAAGAAATAAAATATTTACTATTCCTGAGTATCTAGAGCGGAGGTTTGATTATCGGACACGCGCATATGCTTCAGGCATTGCCATCATTTTGAACATATTTGTGGATATCTCCGCTACTTTGTACGCCGGAGGCGTAGTGATTCAGATGATATTTCCCGGATTGGCTTTGTGGCAAATCATAACCTTACTGGCCATAATTGCCGGTATTTATACAATATCCGGAGGTTTATCTTCCGTGGTCTACACAGATGCTGTTCAGGCGGTGATTTTGATTTTCGGCTCTTGCATTATCACATATTTTGCATGGAGCCAGTCAGGAGGCTTTGATGAGGTGATGAAAATAACTGATCCGGAGCATTTTGACATTATACGATCAGCGGGCCATGACAGCCTGCCCTGGCCGGGTCTGATAACAGGGGTTTTTCTTTTAGGTTTTTACTTCTGGGGCACCAACCAGTACATAACGCAGCGGACACTGGCTTCAAAGTCGACATTGCATGGTCAGTGGGGGGCTATGTTTGCCGGATTTTTGAAGCTTTCTATTCTGTTTATAATGATTATGCCAGGAGCTTTTGCCCGGGTTTTATACCCCGATATTGAAACAATTGACAGGGTCTACCCTACCATGATGTTTGATTTGTTGCCAACCGGTATCTTAGGATTGGTGCTTGCCGGCTTAATTGCTGCCATGATGTCCAGTATCGATTCAGGTTTGAACTCAGTTTCTACGTTGGTAACCATGGATTTTTATCAACGGCTAGTAAAGAATAGATCCCAGGCTCAACTGATGGGCATAGGAAGGATAATTACATCAGTAGTTATGATCATAGCTGTTTTATGGTCTCCTCAGATCATTCATTTTGAAGGCCTATGGAATTATCTGCAATACGTTCTCTCGTGGTTTTGTCCACCCATTATTGCGCTTTTCGCCTTAGGGTTATTTTGGAAAAGAGCAAATACAAGCGGTGCCTATTGGTGTATTGCAGTCGGAGCGATAACCACATTGCTGGTGATAATATTTAACAGAAATGAGGAGTTAATCGACTTTTTGTATATGACGGGTATTCAATTTTCCCTGAGTGCCTTTGCAATGATCGTTGGAAGCTTTACAGCGCCAAAACCTTCTGATGAAGTTACTGAGGCTACCGTTTGGTCCCCTGGTGGTTATGCTGAAGAAACAAAAGAGCTAAGGCAGCGGCCTGCATGGCAAAACTATCGTTATCAGGCAATTGCTTTGGTTATTTTGGTGGTGGTCATAATTTTGGTTTATTAACTGATTTAAATTTCTTGTCAACTTAACGATCAAACAAATTTCTCCAATGAAAAAAGCCTGGTGGAAGGAAGGGGTGATCTATCAGATCTATCCCAGAAGTTTTATGGACTTAAATAACGATGGTGTGGGGGATCTTAAAGGGATAATTTCCAAGCTCGATTATCTCAAAAGTTTGAACATAGATATTGTTTGGCTTAGTCCGGTATATCAGTCCCCTAATGATGATAACGGATACGATATAAGTGATTACTTAGCCATCTCCGGAGAGTTTGGGGACATGAATGATTTTGATGAACTGTTGAAAGGGTTACATGACAGAGGTTTAAAATTGGTTATGGACCTGGTGGTGAACCATACCTCCGATGAACATGAATGGTTTAAAGCGTCAAGAACATCGAAAAATAATAGCAAAAGGGATTACTACATTTGGCGTCCGGGCAGAAAAGGTTCCCCGCCAAACAATATGCAATCTTTTTTTGGTGGCTCTGCCTGGGAGTATGATGAAGCTACCGGAGCATATTATCTGCACTATTTCACCAAAAAACAACCTGATTTGAATTGGGACAATCCAAAAGTCAGGGAAGAGGTCTATCAAATCATGAGGTACTGGTTGGATAAGGGCGTCGATGGCTTCCGCATGGATGTGATACCATTGATATCAAAAAAACCAGTGTTTCTTGATATTGAAAGCAATGATTTCTGGGATGTCGTAAACAAGGAATATGCCAATGGCCCTAATGTGCACAAATACCTGAGAGCGATGAATGAAAGTGTAATGAGTAAATATGATGCATTTTCTGTGGGAGAAGGTGTTGGCGTATCGCCAGCACAGGCAAACGATTATGTGGGCGCAGATAGAAAAGAATTAGATATATTATATCATTTCGGTCATGTAGCCATCGATTTTGGAGCCGGAGGGAAATATGACCCTGTGGAATTTTCTTTGGTGGATTTTAAAAATATTTTCAATGATTGGTATCAGGCCTTAGGTGAAAGTGGCTGGAATTGTATTTATCTTGATAATCATGATTTCCCAAGAATGGTATCGCGCTTTGGGAATGATAATCACTATCACAAAGAATCAGCAAAACTATTAATCACCCTGCTTTCTACTTTGAGGGGCACACTTTCCCTTTACCAGGGCAACGAAATAGGGATGACAAATGTGAAATTCGACAGTATTGAGGATTATAAAGATGTGGAAGCAAAAAATGCTTATAATGAAGCTATTGAAAATGGCTTCAGTGAAAGGGAGTTTATCAGTGCCCTTCACAAACAAAGCCGTGACAACGCCCGGACACCAATGCAGTGGAGTGATTCAAAAAATGGTGGATTTACAGATAAGGGCCCATGGATTAAATTAAACCCAAACCATAAGAGCATCAATGTACAACAGCAAGATAATGATCCGGATTCAATATTAAATTACTATAGAAAAATACTTCAAGTAAGAAAATTACATAACACATGGGTTTATGGTTACTATGAGTCCCTCGACAATGATAACCACCGAATTTACTGCTATAAAAGGTGGGATAATGAAAGATCATATCTGATTATTTTAAATTTTTCAAATGATGGGGTAACCTATCATCAACCATTACTGGGAAAAATTAATAGAATTGTAATATCTAATTATCCAAATCCAAAAATTGATCATCATGCCATTTCATTAAAACCCTGGGAAAGTGTTGTGTTTGAAATAAATTAGTTTTGATTATGATTTGCCATCAAAAAAATAAAGTTTGAAACTGGATAGTAAAATAGTCTTCAAGCAACTCGATAAATTATATGATCATTCAGAAAAGATCAAAATTAAGGATAATGACAAAATAGTCATTTTTAGTGACTTACATATGGGCGATGGAGGCACCACAGATGACTTCAAGAGAAATTCCAAACTGTTTACTAAAACACTACAGGAATATTATCTGCCCAGGGGCTTTAAATTGATGCTAAACGGAGATATTGAAGAGTTGCAAAAGTTCTCTTTGACCAAGATCTCAAAAAACTGGACTGAAGTTTATAAAATATTTGACCAGTTTGCAGCCGATCAAAAACTCTTAAAAACTTTCGGTAATCATGACCTGCTATTATCTGTAAAAAAAGATATACCGATGCAGTATCCTTTGAAGGAGAGTTACAAGTTAAGTTACAATGACAACAACATCTTTGTATTTCATGGACATCAAGCCAGTAAAAAGTATCAAAATCACAATCAGTTGGTTGGCTTTACTTTAAAATATTTCGCCAACCCTTTAGGAATAAAAAATTATTCTGTTTCCCATAGCAGCACCAAGCAGTTTAAAATCGAAAAGAAAGTTTATTCCTACTCAAATGTCAACAAAATAGCCTCGGTTATTGGCCATACACACCGTCCTTTATTTGAATCTTTGCACAAAGTGGACCGGCTAAAATATAAGATTGAACAACTATGCAGGGATTATAGCACCAATCATAAGGACACCTCAAAGATCAGGGAAAGCATAAAATCGTATAAGAAAGAGCTCATGAAGTTCTACAACCAACATAAAGATTTTACTTATCAAAATAATCTGTACAACACCATATTTCATATTCCAAGTGTTTTCAACTCAGGCACTGTCATTGGCAAGCGGGGGATAACCTGTCTGGAGATAGATAATCACTACATCGCTTTGATCCATTGGTTTGATAAAAAAATAAGTAAGAAATATTTAAAGAATACTGGCTATGATCCTGAACCGCTTAATAACACCGATTACTACCGGATGACTATTAATTGTGAACATTTGGATTATATATTCACAAGAATCAGGCTTCTCTCCTAAAGGCTTAGGTTTTGAAGCGAAATCTTCTTCTTGAAGTTAATCTGTGAGGTTTTGGAAAATCCTTTGATGTTACTGGTTATCTCACCCTGAAAATCCAGCTCCACCTCCCCTCCAAGCAGAAAACCAAAAGCCTGCTTTTCCATCACTTTGCCCAGGTTCTTTAGGTCTAGTTTGCTCTCAAATGGGATGGGTGTAACATTATTGGCTGCTATCAGTGTTTGATCAATTTCCCTGGTCTCTGCAACTTTCCGATCATCGATGGTAGTGGTCAAATTAAATCTTTCTACAGTGCCACTGATGCTGTTTGGGTTGAATATGGTCAGGTCGCCCCTGAGTAAGAGGTTATCGTTTTCTGAGGATATTAGTTTGATGTTGTTAATCTTTTGAAACTCAATAGGTTCTACTCTAATGCATCCGAATAAAACCAGAAAAAACAACCACGGCAATTTTTTTAGCATCATGAAATATGTTTGTTTTGTGCTTATTAAAAACTGGTTAATGTTCAAAAATATCGTTATTTTACTAATACTATCCATATTATACTCGTGTTCAGAGAAAAAAGATATACAAAATATTGATATCCAGGGCCACAGAGGAGCCGGGGGATTACTACCCGAAAATTCTATGCCAGCTTTTGAAAAGGCCATAGCATTGGGCGTTACCACATTGGAGCTGGATCTTGCCGTTACCACAGATAGTCAAATCATAGTCTCACATGATCCTTACTTCGCCCACACTATTTGCCTGGATTCCTCAGGGCAGAAAATCTCAGAGGCAGATGAGAAGCAATTCAACATCTTTAAAATGACCTACGATGAGGTATCCCGGTTTGACTGTGGATCCCTCGGAAATCCCCGATTTCCTGACCAGAAAAAAATGAAAGTGCAAAAGCCATTGTTAAAGCAGGTATTTGAAATGGCAGAGCCAGAAAGTAACCAAACAATCAAATACAATATTGAATTAAAAAGCAGCCCTCAGGGTGATTCTGTTTTTCACCCACTCCCGTCCGATTTTTCCGATATGGTTTACCGTTTAATAAATAATTATGTCCCATGGGAACGTATCACCATCCAATCATTTGACTTCAGGATATTAAAATATTTTAACCGTAATTATCCTGATGTTCAGCTGGCAGCTTTAATAGAAAACGATAGGTCAACAGAAGAAAATTTAGAAAAGCTTGGATTTTACCCCGCTATCTACAGCCCTTATTTTAAGCTGATTAACCAGCAGGATATTAATTCCCTTCATGAAAAAGATATCTTGGTAATCCCCTGGACCCTGAATGAAGTGGAAGACATGACAAATTATATTAACTGGGGCGTAGATGGTGTCATCACAGACTATCCGGATCGGGCTTTATCAATTATAAAAAATAATTAATTACTTATTATAAAACAGAAATTTTATGAAAAAGAAATACGATGTCTATGGACTAGGCAATGCACTGGTTGATATCATATTTGAGGTGGAAGATGATTTTTTGACCGACCATAAAGTCGAAAAAGGATTTATGACCCTGGTGGACGAAGAAAAACAACACCGCCTGATTGGCGATATGAATATTAATCAGAATACCATGCAATGTGGGGGGTCCGCCGCTAACACCATCGTGTCCATTAGTCAGTTTGGTGGCCACTGTTACTACACCTGTAAGGTCGCCGGAGATGAATATGGAAAGTTCTACATCGAAGACCTGGAACGTTGCGGCGTGAAAACAAACCTCGATCATGATCATCTGGAAAATGGAATAACCGGAAAATGCCTGGTGATGGTAACGCCGGATGCCGAACGCACCATGAATACTTATTTAGGGATAACCACCAATCTTTCTCCTGCGGATGTTCATGAGGAAGCCCTGAAAGAATCAGAGTATTTGTATATGGAAGGTTATCTGGTCTCTTCGGAAGATGGTTTTAAGGCCATTATGAAAGCTAAGAAAATGGCGGAGAAACATGATGTGAAAAAAGTACTTAGTTTTTCTGATCCCAGCATGGTAAAATATTTCGGCGATAACATGAAAATGCTTACCAATAGCGGTGGATTGGATCTGCTGTTCTCAAACGAAGAAGAAGCGCAGATATTTACCGGTAAAAATGACATCAAAGAAGTGTGTGAAGACCTCGAAAAAGTAGCCAAGACATTTGTGGTCACCCTCGGAAAGAAAGGCTCATTGGTCTATGACGGGGAGAACTACCATGAGATCGAACCGAACATAGTAAAGGCCATCGATACCGTTGGTGCGGGTGATATGTTTGCCGGTGCCTTTCTTTACGCCCTCAGTATTGGCAAGCCATTGCAGGAGGCCGGTAAATTTGCCAGCCTGGCTTCCTCAAAGGTTGTACAACATCACGGCCCAAGATTAGGACTCCATCAAGTGAATGAGTTGCTGAAAGAAGCAGGTATTACTGCCTGAGCCTAAGATAAAGAGATGGCCCTTTTCATATTATTCCTGCTAAAAAATAGGATCAATGAAGACCCACTACCCATGCCCCTTGTCATCCACACAGGCCACCCGCCGTTGGAACCGGCCACTCGCACAAGGCCCGGTCGGTTTCCAACCGGCTCCTCAGCCCATTTTTGGCTCAGACCTCACTTTATCCTGAATTATGTAATAGGAATCGTGATGAAGGCATAAAACACAAAGAAAGCGGTACTTATGTTGATGAGGCATAGCACTGCTATGTTGATTCAACAAGTTGACGGTAAGTGCCTATTTCAAATTGTTTTATGTCTGGAATAGATTTTCTATTGCATATTTCAGGTT
>CAYSCZ010000028.1:0-37730 GCA_964429655.1 uncultured Roseivirgaceae bacterium | reverse complement strand
TCAGGCACTTAGGTCGAGGAGGCATAGCATCGCTATGGTGACGAGCCAATAACACGTTAAGTGTCTGATTTGAAGGGATTTAACCATGTAATAGAAAGTCTAATGACAATTCTGTGATAATGATTTCTAATCTTCATGATGTTGAGGGATGAGATACATCAGGAAATTCTTCTACATACTGACCATGCCCAATCGCTGATAGTTGAACATCGTCACCAGCTTCTCCTGATAAATTCTTTTTTTTTGGGTGACGAATATCAATGACTCCAAATATATCTGTGGTTAATTTTGAGCCTTAGTTATTTTTAACCTTATATAATTATGGAAACCACAGAAATATCCCTGAAAAAAGATTACCCCGTTCAACATGATGAATTGATAAAGTGGATTGAAGAAACAGCGGCACTTTGTAAGCCTGACGGCATTTACTGGTGCGATGGTTCTGATGCGGAATACAAAGAACTCACCGACCTCCTGGTAGAAAAAGGAACATTCATCAGGTTAAATGAAGAAAAAAGACCCAACAGTTTCGCTTGCTTCTCAGACCCTAGTGATGTGGCACGTGTTGAAGACCGCACTTATATCTGTAGTCGTCTGAAAGATGATGCAGGTCCTACCAACAACTGGGAAGACCCTAATAAAATGAAGGAAACACTAATTGGGTTATTTGATGGATGTATGAAAGGTAGAACCATGTATGTGATACCTTACAGCATGGGTCCTGTTGGTTCAGATATTGCTCAAATTGGTATTGAAATAACTGATTCAGAATATGTTGTGGTAAATATGCGCATCATGACCCGTATGGGTACTAAGGTGATGAATGTTTTGGGTACTGATGGAGATTTTGTAAAATCACTGCATACGGTTGGTGCGCCCCTTGAGCCTGGACAGGAAGATGCGAAATGGCCATGTAATCCAGACACCAAATATATCGTTCACTTTCCTGAGGAAAGATCTATCATCTCCTATGGATCCGGTTACGGAGGAAATGCCTTATTGGGTAAAAAGTGTTTTGCTTTAAGGATTGCCTCCACAATGGCCAGGGAAGAGGGTTGGTTAGCAGAGCATATGCTCATTATGGGTGTTGAAAGCCCAGATAAAGAAAAAACATACGTAGCTGCGGCTTTCCCAAGTGCTTGTGGAAAAACGAACTTTGCGATGATGATCCCTCCAAAAGAATTTTCTGACTGGAAAGTTACAACCGTAGGTGATGACATCGCCTGGATAAAACAAAAGAAAGATGGCAAGCTTTATGCTATTAATCCCGAAGCGGGCTATTTTGGCGTAGCACCTGGTACTAATGAAAAAACTAATCCAAATGCTATGGCTTCAATCGCTAAAAACTCAATTTTTACGAATGTTGCCATCACCCCTGATAACGATGTATGGTGGGAAGGCCTAACCAAAGAAGTCCCTGAGGGATTAACCGATTGGCATGGAAACCCATTTGACCCCGGCAGTGGAAAAAAGGCAGCCCATCCAAATGCACGATTTACTGCTCCCGCCAATCAATGCCCAAGTATTGATGATGGATGGGAAGATCCTGAGGGTGTTCCGATAAGTGCATTCATATTTGGAGGAAGAAGAAGTACAACAGTGCCTCTGGTTTACCAGGCATTTAACTGGAGCTTTGGTGTGTACCTAGCCGCTACCATGGGATCAGAAAAAACAGCCGCTGCATTTGGTAACCTGGGTGAAGTAAGAAGGGATCCATTTGCTATGCTTCCTTTCTGTGGCTACCATATGGCAGATTATTTTAATCACTGGCTGCAATTTGGAAGGAAATTACCAAAGCCTCCTAGAATATTTGGAGTGAACTGGTTTAGAAAAGGTGAAGATGGCAATTTCACATGGCCCGGGTTTAGTGAAAATATGCGTGTTCTAGCATGGATTGTAGATAGAGTTAATGGAAAAACTTCAGCAGTAGAAAGTCCTGTGGGCTGGATGCCTCGGTATGAGGATATGGACATGAGTGGACATGAAGATTTCACGCGTGAGGACTTTGATAACATCATGGATATCGACCGGGAAGATTGGAAGAAAGAACTCTTGGAACACGCGGAGTTGTTTGAAAGAATGTATGACAAAATTCCAAAAGAATTCCTCAACATGAGGGAGCTGCTATTATCCGGATTATGGAGATCTCCTGAACATTGGGGATTGGCTCCAGAGGTTGGATAAGTAATATCATAATCATTTTTCATAATTTTCGGCTTAAAGCTGTTCTCACTGAGGACAGCTTTTTTATTTTCTGATTTAGATCATACTATTGAATCACCACATCACTTGCTTTTTATTCGTTAATTGGTTATATAATTAGTGTAAGAACAGGTTTTAGACTGGATAAAGTTATTTTTTTATGGGGATGAATTTTTTAATTGTATAACTCGAAAAATAATATTTTTGAAAAACATCAACAATTGGACGAACTTTTTACCCTATTTAAGATATCTGGGAATCCTGATATCGGTTATCATTGCTGTGGCTTACTTCGCGAAGTTTAGCGCACAGAAAGATGCTCCAAAAAAATACAGCTTCATCAATGCATCTGAGATAAAATCATTTGAAAGAGGAAGAAAAGGTCAACAAAATGACTGACCAGAAGAAAAAAACATGTTTTTACACAAAAGATACTTACAATGTAAATGGCTTTTTTATTTCAACTTTATTAGTTCATCCTTTTTAAAGGTCAAACTCCAAATACCCCTTAGGTCACCAACCTTGTGGTTTACTGCATTATCCTTCGGATACAATGCATTAATTGCTGCTGAAGTTTCATCATTTATTTCACTTCCTACCTTACCATGACAGTTTAAACAAAGGGCATTTTTTGTTTTTATTGGGGCGACAAAAAGAATATCTTTATCATTTAGTATCTGTACCCTGGGCTCTGGCCGTTCATCGTTTTTCAATTGTTTTTCATAATCATGGATCAAAGTGCTTTCTACCTCATTGGCTCTGTTTTTGGGGTTTCTATTATTAATTGCTGCCCTTTTAATTATCACCTCCATACCTGTTTTTAAGGAATCAAGAATTGGATAGGCCGCCAGGTTGCAAAATTCCAAAGCTGAAGCAGGACCATCCTGACTTACCTTTTTCATCAGTTGGCTTCCAAGTGCCTTTTGTGCTAATGAAGATATTCGCTTACCTTCCTTCATGGCCACCTCCTCAATATTCTTATCTGATGATTTGTCATGGTTGTCAATGCAACTAATAAATAGAAAAATCAAAACATACAAATAATACCTCATAACGAATGTATCTTAATATTAATCAAGCCCGATCATAACGAATGCACCCCAATAAATAGGATCCGGATATTCGGTTCGTATTTCCTTTTTTGCTTTTATAAAGGCATCCCTTTTATCACCGCTATCTAACCAATATCTATAAAATTTACCCATAAGTTCCTGTGTTGCCGAATCGGAGACTTTAAAAAGGCTCATAATGATTGACCGTGCACCTGCCACCAGGAATGCTCTTTGTAAGCCATAGACACCCTCTCCTGAGGTTATTTCACCAAGCCCTGTCTCACAGGCACTCAATACCACAAGGTCAGTTTTGTCTAAATTTAAATTCATGGCTTCATAAGCTGTTAAAATACCAGGATGAACGTTATAGTTAAACTTCGTTTCGTTTAGTATGTCTCCTGCACCTGTTAAAAGCAACCCTGACCTTAGCAACGGATTTTGATATGCATTATTTTCGTTGAGTTCCAGATTAGATGCCAGAAGGTCCGGTGCTGGCTTAAAGAAGCCATGTGTAGCTATATGAAATATTTTTGGGCTTTGTAATTCTTTTACGCTATCTTCCTGTGCTTTATATTCCGTATAATCAACTGTTTTCCAGCCTTTTTCAGAGAGATAACTCCTTAAGTCCAATACTTCTTTATTAGTACCCGGCAACCTTTGGATAACTTCTGCTTGCTCTCTGGCCAGTCCAGAATTTGGTGCTGGATCTCCAGGTTCTGTATCTATGTAAAAAAGAGGATCTCCAAACATGTAAGCAACCTTTTCCTCTGTTACCAAATCTGTTTTCACCTTATTCAGGTAGATATCTTTGGTGTTATTTACCAAAATTATATTAGAATTATCAATAACATATTTACCATCTCCTGTGGGGATTGATTCAAGGTTTATTTGATTAAAGACACCATCAGGAGAAAAATAAATGGTTGATAGTTTACCAGCGGCTTTAGCAATCGGATCCCAGAAATATTCTTTCGAATATTTATCTTCTAACTGATACTTTACGCTATTTTGATAATATTTTAAATATTTATCTTCTAGCGTCTTCCCATTAGAAATCACCAGTAAACTTGGTTCATTTCCCCTGTCCGCTTTTAAATATAGTACGGCATAAATTACTGAATCAGTAAAGGTATGATCAAAATGTCTGACTCTAAGAATTTCCATAGCAACTTCATTTTCCTCTAATGATCGTTGAATTTGTTGCCAGGTAATGATTTCATTATCGTACGTTTGGCTAAAATCTGACGAAACCTCACTAAGTTGCCTTTCAATATCTTCAACTTCTTCTTCAAGCTTTGAAGTTTTTATGTTATTCTCTTCAAGTTGTTCTACAGTCATGGATAAAGCATTAGTCAACCGTTCTTTCTTTCTTATCCATTCACTGAACAAACTTTTCAATTTGTAGTCAGTACTATTTAAAATTCTTTCCCTGATTTTTAGTGTCGAATTTAAAAGTAGCGCCTTTGTTACCAATGCATTATTATACATCTCGGCGATCATTTTTGAATTATTCGCATAATCATCAATAATCATGGAATTGTAAAATTCAAAATCCGGTTTGATCGTATTCCAAAACTTTGTTTTTTCACGTTCACTCAAGGAAGGGAAATAATTTTTTATGAAGCCATGATAATTATCCAATACCTCTTCTATAGATTTTTTTGCTTTTGACCGATTACCCTTCATAAAATATGTTTTACTTAATCTCGATAGGACTTTTACATATTCAGGGTGTGTGTCATTGAACATTTTTTCATAGCGCTTCTTGGACGCTTCGTAATAATTATCCGCTCGATTATATTGTCTTTGTTCATAAAAAATATCTCCTTTTAGCATGCTCACTGTAGCAGCATTAATATTATTCCTTTTACCAATTTTATCTGACCAAATAGAACCTGCCAGGTCGAGGTAATTAGTTGCTGCGGCAAATTGGTCTGCAGCTATATATACGATAGCTTTATTCTTTAAAATATCAGCATAAGCCGGGATCTTAACACCCAACTCATTGCCGATCAATTTTTCGGCCTGATTAAGTAATGATTCTGTTTCACTCAATGGGTCACCATTGTAGAACTTTGTTAACGCCAACTGATTTATAACCTTGGCCATTTTAACATTTTGCGCACCAAATTTTTCTTGTATAATATTTTTTGCCTGCTCCAGGTATTCAATAGATCTTTCATAGTCGCCTAATGTTGAGTATATGCGGGAAATAAGTAATAAATAGTCTAATAGCTTAGTTGATTGCTCTCCATATATTTTAATGATTAAACTTTCAGTATTTCTGCTTAGGGTTTCTGCTTCGGTATAATCCCCTGTTATCAAGTAATATTCGGCCAATAAAAGGTTTGGCTTTATCAATCTTCGACTATTATCACCATATAAAAATTTGTACTCTTCTATGGATTCATTTAAGATTTCTTTAGCCGTTTGATAGGACCCTACCTTCAAATAAATGTTTGCCAAATCATCTGTATCAATATCTGAAGAAGTATTCAATACAATCTTTTGCCTTGCCTCTTGAGAAGATTCAATGTTATCTTCAGCTAGGTCATATTCACCTTTTTCCAACAAAAGCTTAGCGTCAATAACAGCTAATTTTGACAGGTAGCTATAAACAATAGCTAAATCGGAATTGTCTAAGATACTATACGCCTCTTCGATATTCTCCTGTGCTTCTTTGTATCTTCCCATTTCGATCTGTAGATCAGCGACGTTGCTTAAAACATTTGCATAATCGGGATCCTGATTGTCGAATTTTTTTCTGGCTGCAAGTAATGATTCTTCAAGTCTGGCATTTGCAGATTCGAAGTCATCGGTCTCTTTACAGAAAGCCGCTATATTATTACTAATGTCAATGTAATCTTCATGTCCATAATTCATTTCCGGTTCTACCACATTGATAAAACTTTCTTCATAAATTCTACTAATTCTTTCAAAGTCATCAGAATAAGTAAATAGGTGATTTGCCAGTTTAATCTTAGCTAGATGATATAAAGGTGCATCCACGCCTACCAATTGTTTTTGTATTTGCATTATTTCATTCAAATACTTAGAGGCATTTTGAGGATTACCATTAAGCCTTGCCAGGCGCACCAGAAAGTTAAATGATTTAATCTTGATCGGATGGTACATTGGAATTATAGACTCATCAGAAATAAACTCGTAGAGTTCTGATTCCACATCCTGAGGTTTCTTCAGATTACTCTCATAATCAAGTAAATCGGGATAAATCCGGTATATGCTTTCCCTGTCATAGGTTTTTCTAATGGCTTGTCTGTATTCTTTTTCCTGCTTTTTTATATCTGCCGGATTTTCGGTAGTCCAATAACTTTTTATAAGCCTTTCCCTCATTTCTATTGTTAAATAATGGCCAGGATATCTTGCTGCCATGCCGTAATATAGTTTTCTATACATTTTTGCGGCGGCATCATCGCTTAACCCACCTTTATCCAGCATTCTTAAATTATAGAATTGGTTCTTGTAATCCAGGATATCATTCTTGGATATGTACTTTTTTATCCAGGTATCATTTTCAATAAAGGCAGCATCAGCAGCTTGATTATCTCCCATTTTTCCCATAACATCAGCCCTGGTGATCATAAGATTTGCAACCTTACGAGCCATTTTTTCAGCTTCATCTTTTTCCAAAATGTAAACCTTTGGCTTAAAAAACTCCAGCGAGGACTCTATCAATTCCAGCGCATCCCTGTAAAATCCTCTGCCGACAAGTATTAAAGCTTTCTGATAATCATACTCCACCTTTCTTTCTTCTGTAAATAACCCAAGTCCTGAGGTGTATATTTCTTTAACTTCTTCCAAATAATCATTTGCCTTCAAATAGTTGCCATACTCACTATATATTTTGCTTATTTCCAGCAAGAGCTCGGCATGAGAGACAGATCCATCTCCTTCAACGGATTTGCTAATGGAAATGGCCTCTTTAAGATCCTTATCGAGATTACGGATATTACCCATAAAGAAGTCATAATAAGACTCCCTGACGACCGCGGAAGCTAAGAATTTATTACTCATTCCAAGTTTCTGAATGGATTTTTCCCTTACCGTACTAGTATATTTCCTGGCTTTGGCTATATCTCCATCAAAAAACTTATCCTCAGCTTTTGATAATAATTTGTTAAACTTTTTGTCGTATTTGGTTACTGTTTGAGATTGACCAAAAATTGGCACTATGAAAATGGCTACTAATACAAATAGCCTTAAAATAAATTTCATGGTAGTATATTTTAATATAAAGATACTAAAATTACTCCAGAAGTTTAGTGATTATGTCCCGGGCTGCTTTTGGTATGTATGTTCCCGGCCCAAAAATAAAATGTACGCCTTTGCTGAATAGAAAGTCATAGTCCTGATGAGGGATAACGCCACCGGCAACAATCAGTATGTCTTCACTGCCAATCTTTTTTAGTTCTTCGATTAATTGTGGGATCAGGGTTTTATGGCCTGCCGCCAGACTAGACACTCCAATAATATCAACATCGTTTTCTATGGCTTGGGTAGCTGCTTCTTCCGGTGTGCTGAATAATGGCCCTACATCTACATCAAACCCAAGGTCTGCAAAACTTGTAGCGATTACTTTAGATCCCCGGTCGTGTCCATCCTGTCCCATTTTAGCAATTAATATCCTTGGTCTCCGTCCCTCCTGTTCTTCGAACTTATCCGTTAGTTTTTGAACTTCATTAAACATATCATTGTCCTTCATTTCAGATGCATATACCCCTGTAAAAATGGAAGACTGAGGCTGATACCTGCTAAAAACTTTCTCCATGGCATAAGAGATCTCCCCAAGGGTACATTGGTTTCGTGCGGCATCTATTGCCAGCTCCAAGAGGTTACCTTCCCCACTTTCTGCACTTTTTGTTATGGCATTCAAGCTATGCTCTGCTTTTTCAGTGACCCTTTCATTCTTTATTTTATTGATCCGATCCACCTGCTCTTTTCTAACCTTTACGTTATCGACTTCCAATAAATTAAGTGCCGTCTCTTCATCCGACTTATATTTATTTACACCAACAATGATGTCTCTTTGATTTTCAATCCTGGCTTGTTTTTCGGCTGCGGCCTCTTCGATCTTACGTTTTGGATAACCCTGCTCAATGGATTTGGCCATACCACCCATTTTTTCAATTTCCTGAATAATTCCCCATGCATTGTCGCATAGTTCTCCGGTCAGTTTCTCTATATGATATGATCCACCCCATGGATCAATTTCTTTGGTAATGTCTATATCATTTTGAAGGAAGAGTTGGGTCTCACGAGCAATTTTGGCTGTATAGTCACTTGGCAATGCAATGGCTTCGTCAAGGGCATTGGTATGTAATGACTGGGTATGACCAAAAGCAGCAGCTAATGCTTCAATACAAGTCCTGGTGACATTATTGTAAGGATCTTGTTCGGTAAGACTCCACCCCGATGTTTGGCAGTGGGTCCTTAGCGCCATTGATTTAGGGTTAGTAGGATTAAATTGTTTTATAATCTTGGCCCACAGCAGTCTGCCTGCTCTCATTTTAGCAATCTGGGTATAAAAATCCATCCCTATACCCCAAAAGAAGGAGATACGTGGCGCGAAATTATCAATACTAAGCCCGGCATCTAAGCCTGTTCGGATATATTCAAGCCCATCTGCCAGCGTAAAGGCCAGCTCTATTTCAGCTGTTGCCCCTGCTTCATGCATGTGATAACCACTTACACTTATGGAATTGAATCGAGGCATGTTATTCGCGGTGTAGCTAAAAATATCCCCGATTATTTTCATGGAAGGTTTTGGAGGGTAAATGAAAGTATTTCTCACCATGAACTCTTTGAGGATATCATTCTGAATGGTACCACTAAGCTGCTCAGGTTTTACCCCTTGCTTTTCCGCAGCCACTATATAAAATGCCATTACAGGAATTACTGCACCATTCATAGTCATTGAAACAGACATCTTTTCCAGCGGTATGCCATCAAACAGAATCTGCATATCCTGGAGAGAATCTACTGCTACCCCCGCTTTTCCGACATCACCGACAACCCTTGGATGATCACTGTCATAGCCTCTGTGAGTTGGTAAATCAAAGGCCACTGACAATCCTTTTTGTCCCGCTTCTAGATTCCTTCTGTAAAATTCATTAGATTCTTTAGCTGTAGAAAAGCCGGAATATTGTCTTACCGTCCATGGCCTTTTAAAATACATCGATGAATAGGGCCCTCTCAGATATGGGGGCAATCCCGCCGAAAATGGAAGGTGATTAAAGCCTTGGATATCTTTGATAGTGTCCAATGACCTGCCATTACAGGAAATCGCTTGATTATCATTATTAGTATTAATAAGCGCATCAAAGGTTAAATTATTAAATATTGGTATGTTCATTAGGATTAATTCTTTTGGTTTGATAGATATGATTCCCAACTGGCTTTGCATAGACTGTATGTCAATGATTCAAAGAAATATGATCCGCCCGCAGGATCAATTACCTTTGATATTTGAGACTCTTCATTAATAATATTGAAAACATTGGTTGTGATTCGATCAGCAAAAACAGGGTTACTTTTTTGAAAAGGTTTAAGTACGATGTAGTCACTCATTCCTAAAAATCCACTCAAAGCATTTGTGGTATTACTAAGAATATTTTTGTATTCATCTTCTGAATAAAATACAGGCACTTCAAAAATTATCTTAAAGGAAGAGGGTTTAAGCGCTTTATCATAATGAGATAATATTTTTGAGAGCATAAACCTTAAGGTTCGCAACCGAACAATATCCAGATAAAACTTATTGGTGGCTTTCACATGAATTACTGCTTTTCCCAGCATGTCGCTATCTAGGTTACCCCCGGCCAGTTTTCCATTCATAAAATCAATGAGCTGCTCATACAATGCGCCTAACTCATGTTTAGAGGATTGCTCACCCGGAAGACGGTATGCTATTTTGACTGAAGCTGAACTTTGGGTGAAACTTAGTTCATTAATTTTATGGCTTTGATCAATAAGTATATTTGAGGTTATATCTTTATAGGATTCAAGGATATCGGTATCATCCGATTCGATAAATGAGTCTTTAGTTATTGCACCTTGAATCTTGTAGGACAGCTTTAGGTTACGTATAAAGTAATTTCCTTTTGGGATATCCACATTCGGAAAGTAATCCTCGGATAGGTATCTTAAAAATATCGGAGGCTCGATAGCTTTAAATAATTCATTGGACATTCTTATATGCTCCAGATCAGAACTGTCATAGTAAATGTTGACAACATCCCCATCCAATTCCCATTCAGGCATCTGAACATTATCATCTTTAAAATCTTTAGAAAGCTTTCTCAACCATTCTTCTTTTGAGACTGATGAGAATTCGGAGAAATCTAAATGAACCATATGAAATTTTTGTAGGTGAAATTACTTATTTAAAATCTGTTCTTGATTTCTTACCATCTACTATTGCATTTTTTCAAGATAATTAAATTTAAATCCAGCAATACTGCGAATTAAGCACGATATTAAAAAGTCAAGACCTTTTCGTATTTTTTTCTTATTGAAAATTACTTCAAATTTGATATTCCCCAAAAATAAAAAACGGTTAATTTAAGTATATTGAAGAAGTATTGATCCAATCAATAGAAGAAAGCGCTATGCACCAACAATTGTGGGATAACTGTTTATCGTACGTAAAAGATAAAGTGCCCGAACAGAGCTTTAAAACGTGGTTCCTGCCCATAAAACCATTAAATATTGAAAATCAGGTTTTGACAATTCAGGTACCCAGCCAATTTTTTTACGAATGGTTGGAGGACAACTTTGTTCACCTGCTGAAGGAAGCTATCATTAAAGAAATTGGTGATCAGGCCAGGTTGGAGTATTCAGTGATTATTGATAAAGGTAACCATAGCAAAGAACCACTTTCTGTAAATCTTTCCAATCAGAAGTCGACATCGAATAAATTCACCAACGGCAAATATGAATTAAATGGCAAGTTCAATAGCCCATTCGAATTACCCGATATTGATTCTCAACACCAGGATTCACACCTTAATCCACTATATCTTTTTGATACTTTTATCGAAGGGGACTGTAACAGGCTTGCCAGGTCCGCGGGATATGCCGTTGCTAAAAAACCGGGTGTAACATCGTTTAATCCTTTGATGATCTATGGCGGTGTGGGATTGGGTAAGACCCATTTAATACAAGCAATTGGTAATGATATCAAAAATGGTCTCATTGATAAATTTGTTTTGTATGTAGCTTCCGAAAAGTTTACCAGTCAATTCATAGAAGCACTAAAAAACAACCAGGTGCAGAATTTCATAAATTATTACCTGAATGTTGATATATTGATTGTTGATGACATTCAATTCTTAAAAGATAAAGAGAAAACCCAGGAAATATTTTTTCACATATTCAACCATCTGCATCAAAATGGCAAACAGATCATCATGACATCTGATTGCGCACCTCGTGATTTAAAAGGTCTTCAGGAGCGTCTGGTGTCACGTTTCAAGTGGGGATTAACAGCTGACTTACAACAACCTGATTTTGAAACGAGAATGGCAATTGTTCAAAAAAAGATGCAAGATGATGGAATCTACATACCTGATGATGTTTCTGAATATCTTGCCTATAGTGTGGATACCAATATTCGTGAATTGGAAGGTGTTTTGATTTCATTAATTGCCCATGCCTCACTGACGCGAAAAGATATTGATCTGGAACTAGCCAAGCAGATATTAAAAAATATCGTACAGGATATTGATTCTGAAGTAGGTATTGATTTTATACAAAAAACGATTTCAGAGTATTTTAAGGTTGATCAGGACGAACTGAAGGCCAAGACCAGGAAAAAAGAAATTGTTATTGCCAGACAGGTGGCAATGTATTTTGCCAAAGAGTATACAAACCATTCTTTAAAATCTATCGGTTATCATTTTGGAGGAAGGGATCACAGTACCGTGATCCACGCTGTACAATCCGTCAATGATATGATAGACATAGATAATCGATTCAAGAATTCAATCAATGAGCTCAGAAAAAAGCTTAAGATGAAAAGTATCTGACTAGAAAATGTATGGATAGAATAGCTTTCTTCCTTTTCTGTCGACTCCGCTAATAATTACTCTTCCTTTTATATTTTCAAGAATCTTTATCAACTCTTCGGGTGTTTCAACCTGATTATTGTTTATTTCAGTAATTATAAATCCTTCGGGGATATCTAATCTGCTGAAGAAGCCATAGCTTTCTATATCCTTTACTTCGATACCACTATTTATTCCTAACAAATCTTTCTCTACTTTAGGAACTGACTCAAAGGTCACGCCCAGTGATTCTGATTTCACAACACTTTTTGTAATTATACCTGTTGTGCCCTCTTTATTGGTGAGTGTTACTTTTTTAGTTAATCTTTTGCCATTTCTTTTGACAATCAATTCAATGTTTTCGCCAGGGTATTTATAAGCCAATAATTCTTCCAGATCGGTTTTGTTTTTAAGTTTTTTTCCATTCAAACTTAAAAGAATATCACCCTTGTTTATACCTGCTTTGTCTGCGGATCCATTTCTTTGAATATAGGTGACCAGCACACCTTCAGTTGATTCAATGTTCAATTTTTCAGCTATTTCACTATCTATATCAATAAAATCAGCCCCTATAAAAGCTTTCTGAACCTCCCCGTATTTAATTAAATCGTTAACAACTTTTTTTACTATATCAACAGGCACTGCGAATCCATAGCCTGCATATGAACCGGTTTGAGATAGAATGGCTGTATTGATACCAATCAGTTCACCTTTAATATTGACTAAAGCACCTCCACTATTTCCGGGATTAATGGCTGCATCAGTTTGAATGAAAGACTCTATTGGAAACTTCTCCCTTAGTAGGTTTATATTCCTTCCTTTAGCACTTACTATGCCAGCCGTAACGGTAGAAGTTAGATTAAAAGGATTCCCCACAGCCAAAACCCATTGGCCCACCTCAACTTCCTGAGATGAACCCAATGTGATTTTTTTTAGATTTTGATCCTCGATTTTTATAAGTGCCAGGTCAGATGATGGATCTGCGCCGACAAGCGTAGCATCATAAGAATTTTTCCCTAATATCACCTTTATTTGATCTGCATCCTCTATCACATGATTATTAGTAACAATATATCCGTCTTGAGAAAATATCACACCTGATCCGCTACCCACTCTTTTTGAGGTTCTAGGTTCAAAGAACCAATCAAATAAACTACCCGAGCGATATTTGTTTAACGTCTGGATAAAGACCACGCTTTGTGTGGCGTTGTTGGAAGCCAACTCAAAGTTTTGAGGTATCTGATTGTAAGCCTTGGCTTGAGCAGTATCATCAGATTCATCCTTAGTAACTGTTTTTTTGTTTTTGGTGGTGATTATGTCTGCATTGGATTCGTTATATGATGGCTTAATAAATTGAGGATTTATGGTGTTCATGTAAATAAAACATCCCATAAATCCCGATAGCATACCTAGAATAATCGTTGTTATATAATTCATTATTTTCAATCTTTAGAATCTTTGATCATCTAATCGTTAGAATTTTTTAATCTTTATAAAAAATAATATTTATGAGCATCAAGCCTTTGTTAAGCAAGCCATTAGCAAAAATCATTGCAAAAAACCAATACAAATTTTCAAATAATGCTGATAAATACCAATCCAGGACCCTAAAGGTTCTAGTAAATAAAAGCATAAATACCATATATGGCAATGACCATAATTTTAAGGATATCAATAATTATGATGATTTCAAAAATGCAGTACCCATAAAAGACTATGAAGGGTTGAAACATTATATAAACCTTTTGTTGGAAGGGCAACCTAATGTGCTTTGGCCGGGAAAACCCGCATACTTTGCCAAGACATCCGGCACCACCTCAGGCACAAAATATATACCGGTTACAAAAGACTCTATACCAAATCATATCAATAGCGCAAGAAATGCACTACTTAGTTACATCAATAATACCAGAAACACAGCGTTTATTGATGGTAAAATGATATTTCTGTCAGGCAGTCCAGTGCTGACAAAAACTTCAGGAATCAATACAGGCCGTTTATCAGGATTAGTAAATCATCATGTACCCGGATATCTGCGTGGTAATCAGCTGCCTAGTTATGAAATAAATTGCATGGAAGACTGGGAAGCAAAAGTGGATAAGATTGTTGAGGAAACTATTGACCAGGACATGCGGTTAATCTCCGGCATTCCTCCATGGGTACAAATGTATTTTGATAAACTGAGTGACAGGAGCGGAAAAAAGATCAAAGACCTATTCCCAAATTTTTCTCTGTTTGTGTATGGAGGAGTGAACTTTGAACCTTACAGAAAAAAACTTTTTGAAAGCATCGGAAAAAGAGTTGATGCTATTGAAACTTACCCTGCCTCCGAAGGATTTATTGCGTATCAGGATAGTCAGGAAAAAGAGGGACTTTTGCTTTTGGTTAATTCAGGCATATTTTTCGAGTTCATTCCTACAGATAAATATTTTGAGAATAATCCACCAAGATATTCTATTGATCAGGTGGAAACTGGTGTGAATTATGCTTTGATCATCAACAGCAATGCAGGCTTATGGGGCTATTCTATTGGAGATACCGTTAAGTTTTTATCCTTAAACCCGCCCCGATTAGTAGTAACTGGAAGAATAAAACACTTTATTTCAGCTTTCGGGGAACATGTTATAGGTGAGGAAGTGGAAAGCGCTATTTTTAATGCTCAAAAGAAATTTCCTGAAGTGGAGTTGGTTGAGTTTACGGTTGCTCCCCAGGTTACGCCAAAAGAAGGTTTACCTTTACATGAGTGGTTTATTGAGTTCGCAAAAGAACCCAATGATTTGAACGGCTTCGAAAAAGAATTAGATTTGTGCCTTCGGAAATTAAATCCATATTATGATGATCTGATTTCTGGTAATGTGTTGAGGGCATTAAAGATTTTTTCACTCAGGAATGGATCATTTATAAACTATATGAAATCTGAAGGAAAACTTGGTGGTCAAAACAAAATTCCCCGTCTATCTAATGACAGAAGAATAGCAGATAAGTTAAACAAGCTCGAGACAATTAACGATGCAAAATAATGGAGTACATGATCCTAAGAGAATAGCGATTCTCGGATCAACAGGTTCAATCGGCACTCAGACACTCGATGTGATTAGCAGACATCCTGATCGATTTGTTGTGGAAGTATTAACGGCTAATAATAATGCCGGTTTACTTATAGAGCAATCAATCAAGTTTAAACCAAATGCAATTGTCATTGGGAATGATGAGTGCTACGAGGAAGTTCAGTCCGCACTTAAGAAATATAACATAAAAGTTTTTTCAGGGGTTGAGGCTATCTCGTCCATTGTAACAATGGATAGTATCGATCTGGTATTAACAGCCCTGGTTGGTTATTCAGGGTTAAAACCTACAATATCGGCAATTAATTCCGGGAAAAACATTGCTTTGGCCAATAAAGAAACCCTGGTTGTGGCTGGTGATTTAATTACAGGCTTGGCCAAAAAGAATGGTGTAAACATTTATCCGGTTGATTCAGAACATTCAGCCATTTTTCAATGTTTGATTGGGGAATTTAATAATCCTATAGAAAAAATAATACTCACTGCTTCGGGAGGACCATTCAGAGGCAAAAAGAGAAAGGAGTTGAAAAATGTCTCTAAAAAAGAAGCCTTAAAACACCCCAACTGGGATATGGGTGCTAAAGTTACCATTGATTCTGCCTCTCTCATGAATAAAGGTTTGGAAGTGATAGAAGCAAAATGGTTATTCAATGTGACCATAGATCAGGTGGAGGTAGTCGTACATCCACAGTCAATCATTCACTCCATGGTACAATTTCAGGACGGCTCTATTAAGGCTCAACTTGGTATTCCTGACATGCGTATACCCATTCAATTTGCTTTGAGTTACCCTGACCGGTATTATTCGGATTTTCCAAGGTACGATTTTGGTAAACCTAGCACTTTAAATTTTGAAGAACCAGATACTGAAACATTCAGAAATCTGGAGCTAGCCTATATCGCAATAAGCAAAGGTGGAAACCAACCATGTGTGCTGAATGCCGCAAATGAAATAGCGGTTAGTGAATTTTTATCCGATAGAATTGGTTTTTTGGAGATGTCTGAAGTGATAGAAGAATGTTTAGAGAAAGTTCATTTTGTGGAAAAGCCTGGAATAGAAGATTTTATTAAAACAGATAAAGAAACAAGAATAAAAGCTACTGAACTTATTAATTAATGGAAGCAATTATAATGGCCGCCCAGCTAATTCTGGGCTTATCAATTTTGGTTGGGTTGCATGAGTTTGGCCACTTATTAGCAGCCAAAATATTTGGGATGCGGGTTGAAAAGTACTCCATCGGGTTCCCTCCAAAAATCTGGGGATTTAAATACGGAGAAACAGAATATTCCCTGGGTGCTGTACCGCTTGGTGGTTTTGTGAAGATTTCCGGAATGATTGATGAATCACTGGATTCAAAAAGTCTGAATAATGAACCCCAACCCTATGAATTTAGGGCCAAGCCAGCATGGCAAAGGTTAATTGTTATGATGGGAGGTATTGTGGTAAATGTAATAACCGGAATTGTGATCTTTATTTTAATTGTTTACAACCAGGGTGAGTCTTACATTCCAAAAGATGAAGTGGTTGAGCACGGAATAGTCGCCTATGAACTGGGAGAAGAAGTTGGTTTTAAAACGGGAGATAAAGTAATAAAAATTAACGGCAAAGATTACGATCGCTTCATGGACCTCAGGTCAGCTGATATGTTACTGAGTGACAATGGCTACTATACTGTTAACAGAAATGGTGAAACTGTAAAATTATTTATGCCGGAAGGTTTTCTTGATAAATTTTCTGACAGGGAAAGCCAGAGCAAATTTATTGAACCGAGGATGCCCTTTAAAGTAGGGCCGATATTGGAAGAGAGTAATGCAGAAAAAGGCAACCTTGAAGAAGGGGATGAAATTGTCTCCATCAATGATAAGCCTGTAAAATATTTCGATCAGTTAAAATCAATACTTAGCGACAATAAAGGCACCACAATAAACATGGTGGTCAACAGGGACAGGCAAGAAAAGCGTTTAACCCTTGACGTCACTGAAGAAGGCACACTCGGCTTCTATCCAGTATCACTGTTAGAAGTTTCTAAAGATAGTTATTCTTTGGCGGAGGCTTCTGTGGTGGGGACAACCAAAGCTTTTAATATCGTTTGGGTGAACATTAGGGCTTTTGGTAAGATGATTTCCGGAAAGGTGGATGCGAGAAAATCTTTAGCCGGGCCCATTGGCATAGCCCAGATTTTTGGAGGTACATGGAACTGGATAAATTTTTGGAATATTACCGGGTTACTTTCAATGGTACTAGCCTTCATGAATTTTCTTCCCATACCCGCCTTGGATGGTGGTCATGTAATGTTTTTAACCTATGAAATCTTATCAGGAAATAAACCTTCAGACAAGTTTCTTGAAAATGCGCAAAAAGTTGGAATGGTACTTCTTATCAGCCTTATGGGCTTTGTGATATTTAACGATATCTACAAAGTATTCACCTAAAACAAAACGCTAATTGGTATTAAGTTCATTTAGTGCAGGGCGGTAGATTTCAAACTCTACCCTCCTGTTAATTTTTCTGGCTTCCTCCGTGTCCTTTTCGATTATTGGTTTAGTACTACCAAAGCCTTTATACGAAATTCTGTCAGATTCAACACCCCCAAATTCCACCATATACCTGTAAATATTCCCGGCACGATTTTCAGATAGCTTAAGATTGTAAGCTGGGGACCCTACATCATCAGTGTGTCCTAATATCCTCAATTGAAAATCTGGATTGTCATACATGAAATTTACAATTTTATTTAAGTCAGCATACATTGCCTCTTTTAACTGTGCTCTTCCAACGTCAAACGCTATAGATTCAAACTTCACCTTACTGGCAATTGGCTCCGTAACCTTATTGAACTCTGCGGGCCCATCCAGATAAAATACTTCCTCTATTCTAAAAAAATCATCACCCTGTATAACCAATAAATAATTTCTTTGATTGATTAACCTAAACTCAAAAGATCCATCCGGCTTGAGAAATTTTGGAGCTACTTCAATGCCTTCATCCAAATCAATTATTGAAACAATCCCTTTAAAAGGTTTCCCGGATAATGAATCAGTAAGTGTACCTGTGACCGATATAACAGCACCAGGCTGGGCTTCCATAGGTAATGGAAAAGAATAAAGATCTAACCTACTAAGGTTTCGCGTACTTGACCTAGCGTAAAAAAGATGGGTTGACCTTGAATCAATGGTGAAGTAAAACTCACTACCCATGCCATTCACCAGAGGACCAGTATTCATTGGCTCGGTAAAAGTGCCATTTTGTCTGTATGTCTTAAAAATGTCATACTCACCAAAATTGTATAACTGACCATTTGAACTAAAATACAATAAATGGTGGGTTGGGTGGTAAAAAGGGCTTACTTCATTATTGCGTGTGTTAATAATTGGCCCGATATTCCTGGCAGGTGACCATTCACCATCAGCTGTTTTATAGGTAAAGTATATATCAGATAACCCAAACCCTCCGATTCGGTCGGATGCAAAATAAAGTGTATCCTCACTATGAGACAAAGATGGGTGGGAATCCCAACCTACACTATTAACATTTATACCCAGGTTTTCAATGTTGGTCCATGTACTGTCTTCATCCATTTCAGCAACAAAAAGGTCACAGTCCCCATAGCAATTCCGGCAATCGCACCTTGAGAAATATATTTTTTTACCGTCTCTAGACATGCATGGTGACCCTTCATTATATCTTGAATTGATACCTGTTACCGGCTTACTCTCAGACCAGTAATTATTTCCAATTTTATAGCTTGTGAAGATATCTTCATTATCCACATAATTTAATTGCCGCCTTATTTGATTCCTTTTGGAGGTAAATATCAATTGTTTATCATTGATACTCATAGAAGGGCCATAGTCCGCCCATTTTGAGTTAATGTTGCCTCCCATATTCAGTAATACCCCATGTGGAGGCTTTAATGTATCTATGGTTTTCCGATGCTCAACTAATTCGTAATAATAATCAATCGGCACATAGATATCTTTTGCCTGCTCATTCAATGAGTCATAATAAAATTCAATCTCTTTAAGATTTATGCCTTCATGATGATGTTTCAACACAAGCCTGTAGAGTGGTTTCGCTTTCTCTGCGTCATCAAGTAATTCTACTAATTTTGCAAGTTTCCAAATCAGATGGGTGTCTTTGTAAAAATTTTGAATGCCAAAATTGCTTATGTAGCTAATAAGCACATCGTATAATTCTTGCCATTTTTTCTGTCTATCCAATTGCTCAATCTTTCTTAGGTCACTATTATTTTGATAATAGGTAACTTTGTCTATGTTTTTAAAGGTTACGATCTCTAGTGGTTTGATTAAAGATGAGGTATCTGTAGTTACCTTATCATCCTGAGCAAAAACTAAACTGCCGAAACAGCAGTTACAGAGTAGAATAATGGAGTAAAATCTAAATTTATAAAACAGGTTAGTTTTATCCATTCTTGTAACAATGCATTATTTATACTGTAATAAAACAGAAATTACTAAAAATTCATAGAATTGGCATACAGATTGTCCCTTTTATTTTCATTTATAAATTCACATTTTTTTACTAAAGTGTCACAATGGCACTAATTTAACAAAAGGATGCTCAGACACATATGATTAATAATCCATGGAATAACTTAAATGAACTAATTAATGAGGAATCTGGTGATTTTATACAAATTATTACCCACGATGAATCTGAAGAAGGATCATCCGAAATTGAATATCCTGAAAATCTCCCCATTTTACCAATTCGCAATACTGTTTTATATCCGGGTGTGGTTATCCCAATAACTGTTGGGAGGCAAAAATCTATAAAACTTGTAAAAAAAGCTTACAAAGCTGGGAAAGTTATTGGAGTTATTGCACAGAAAAACTCCAATGTGGATGAACCGGGGAAAGAGGATATTTATAAAATAGGTACTGCTGCTCAAATCATTAAAATGTTGGTGCTTCCCGATGGAAATACCACCATTATTATTCAGGGTCGTAAGCGGTTTGAAATAAATGAAATAGTTAAAGAAGAGCCTTATCTAATAGCTGACGTTAGTTATTTGAAAGAAAGTTTTCCATCAGCTGAAAAAAATGAAGCCCAGGCACTTGTACAGTCATTAAAAGATGCAGCGACTGATATACTTCACTTAAACCCAGAGATCCCTAAAGAAGCCCAGATAGCGCTAGATAATATTGAAAGCACCAGCTTTTTGACTCATTTTTTATGTTCAAATATTAATGCTGAGGTCAGGGACAAACAAAAACTTTTGGAGATCAATGATGGGGTGAAGAAAGCCAACCAGCTCCTTCGGTATATGATGAAGGACATACAAATGCTGGAGTTAAAGAATGAGATTCAGAAAAAAGTCCATACCGACATCGACCAACAGCAAAGGGATTATTACCTGCGCCAACAAATTAAAGTGCTTCAGGATGAATTAGGGCAGGATGGTCCCGATCAACAACTTAATCAACTTAGGGATAAAGCCGCTGAGAAAAATTGGCCTCAAGATGTTTATGACCATTTTAACAGGGAGGTTGACAAAGTGCAGCGAATGAATCCGGCCGCAGCTGAATATCCATTATCTATGAGTTATCTGGAACTCTTGGTTGATTTACCCTGGAATGAATTTACAGAAGACAATTTTGCTTTAAAAAATGCACAGGATATCCTGGACAGGGACCACTTCGGTCTGGAAAAAGTTAAGGATCGTATCCTTGAATACCTGGCTGTAAGAAAAATAAAAAATGACCTAAAAGGCCCGATACTATGTTTTTATGGCCCCCCAGGCGTTGGGAAAACATCTTTGGGCAAATCCATAGCTAAAGCCCTAAACAGGAAATATATACGAATGTCATTAGGGGGTGTTCATGATGAAGCCGAGATCAGGGGACATAGGAAAACATACATTGGCGCTATGCCTGGTAAGATCCTTCAAAACATAAACAAATCCGGTAGCTCCAATCCTGTTTTTATTTTGGATGAGATCGACAAAGTGAGCTCTGATTTTAGGGGTGATCCCTCCTCTGCCTTATTGGAAGTACTTGACCCTGAACAAAATGATACTTTCAAGGACAATTATTTGGAAGTGGATTATGATTTATCCAAAGTACTATTCATTGCAACCGCAAATACGCTTGATACCATTCAACCAGCATTACTGGACAGGATGGAAGTGATAAATATTTCAGGTTACACATTGGAAGAAAAGGTTCAGATCGCCAAAAGACATTTGATACCCAAGCAAAGAAAAGAAAATGGTTTAAAGGCTAAGCAGATTTCATTTGATGAAAAGGCTATTAAGAAGATCATAGAAAACTACACGCGAGAATCAGGGGTAAGGAACCTGGAGCGAAAAATATCCGCTGTGATAAGAAATGTGGCAAAATCTGTAGCCATGGAAGAATCCTATCAGAAAAAGATCAATGAAAAAGAAGTGCGCAGGATTCTTGGCCCGGAACAATTTGATAACGAGATATACCAAGAAAATAAAATACCGGGAGTTGCAGTAGGATTGGCTTGGACTTCTGTAGGAGGGGATATTCTATTTATAGAATCCAGTTTGAGTGAGGGGAAAGGAAAATTGACACTATCCGGTCAGCTGGGTGATATAATGAAAGAATCTGCCATGACTGCACTATCCTTTTTGAAATCAAATGCTGAGCGCTATGATATTGATATAAAATTATTTAGTCAATATGACCTCCACGTTCATGTACCAGCAGGTGCAGTGCCAAAAGATGGCCCTTCTGCCGGTATAACCATGCTTACTTCCCTGGCATCTGCTTTTACACAACGAAAAATAAAAAGTAAGCTTGCAATGACTGGTGAAATTACACTGAGAGGAAAAGTGCTTCCCGTGGGAGGGATAAAAGAAAAAATCCTGGCAGCACGTAGGTCAGGGATTAAAGAGATCATCATGTGTAAAAATAATGAAAAAGACCTTGAAGAAGTAAATAACGACCATATAAAAGATATTCACTTTCATTTTGTTGATAGAGTAGATGAGGTGCTTGACATTGCTTTACTTGAGGAAAAAGTTGAAAACGCTCGAGAGTTACCAGTTAAAGAAGCGGTTTTGACTCCATAGATTTATTTGAATGAAGTATTCAATATTGATTTTATTATTTACCCTATCCTCTGAAATCATATTCTGTCAGGTAGGTGGGAATAATACCTATCAATTTCTGAATATACCTTCCAATGCCCGGATAGCTGGTTTAGGTAATAAGAATGTTTCTTTGAAAGCTGATGATGTGAACCTTTTTTTATCTAACCCGGCATTAGCCGATTCAGTATCTGACAAATCAATATCCTTTAACCATCTGAGCCTGTTGTGGAATATAAACTTAAGTTCTATAGCTTATTTACATGATTTCAAAAAAATAGGCCCTTTAATGTTTGGTGTGCAATACCTGGCATACGGTGAATTTGAAGGGTTTGACCCCGCCGGGCAGCCATTGAATAACTTTAATGCCAGCGAATATGCCCTAACGATTGGTAAATTTCACTCCCTTGGCCCATTTACCATGGGGGTGAACATCAAACTGCTTGGCTCAAATATAGAAACCTATTCGTCCACAGCATTAGCTATTGATATTGGTGGAACATTTTCTCCAATCAGTAACTTAGCCCTAGGCCTGGCAGTTAAAAACCTGGGAGTAGTATTAAGCGCATTTACACCTAACGATTCGCCAAGGTTGCCATTTGATGTTCAAATTGGCACAACTTTTAAACCACAATACATGCCTTTTAGATTTTCATTGACAGCATCAAACCTGGGTAGAAACAATTTAATCGGAATAGATCCTGATTTATCAAATATTGAGGATTCTGAAATCAACACATTTGATAAAGTATTCGGTCATTTAAATTTTGGAATTGAAGTGTTAATAAGTGAGCATCTACAACTAAGAGTAGGGTACAACCATTTATTAAGACAGGAACTAAGATTAGAAGAGACTTCCGGTGGTGCAGGTTTCTCTTTTGGTTTTATGTTTAAAATAAAACGATTTGAATTTGCTTATAGTAGAGCAATTTACAGTGTGGCAGGTGGCTCAAACCATTTTACTATATCTACTAACCTTAACAGAATGTTAAACAAAAAACTAATTTAACCATGAACGGCGTTAATCTTACCCCAAGACAAATAGTAAAAGAGCTAGATAAATACATAATAGGCCAGGACAATGCAAAAAAAAATGTAGCGATTGCACTTCGAAACCGATGGAGGAGAATGACAGTAGATTCTGAGATGAAGAATGAAATTGTTCCCAATAATATTTTGATGATCGGGGCAACAGGGGTAGGTAAAACTGAAATAGCGCGCAGATTAGCTAAAATTGCTGATGCACCTTTTACCAAGGTGGAAGCATCTAAATTTACTGAGGTGGGTTATGTTGGCCGGGATGTTGAAAGCATGGTAAGGGATTTGGTTAGCCAGTCGGTTAATATGGTTAAGAATAAGAAAAAAGAAGAGGTTAAGGAAAAAGCGCATGAAATCGTTGAAAATATCATATTAGATGCACTTATCCCACCAGTAAAACAATCCAGAAAATCATACAATGTTGATGTAGAAAGTGAAGAAGATACACTTAGTGATGAAGAATTAAATGAAAAAACCAGGGAAAAATTCAGGGGGAAAATAAGGAATGGAGAACTTGACGATCGGAAAATTGAAATCAATGTAAAGCAGCCCGTAAATCCCGGAATCGGCATGCTTGGTGGCGGAATGGTTGACGAGTCTTCAATGATTAACCTTCAGGAGATGCTAAGCAATATGATGCCTAAGAAAAATAAAAAAAGGAGAGTGTCTATCGGGGATGCCAGAAAAATTTTATTGGAAGAGGAAGCATCAAAACTCATTGATATGGATGAAGTGAAAGAAGAAGCCATAGCAAAGGCTGAAAATACGGGAATAATTTTTATCGATGAGATTGACAAAATCGCAGGTGGTGATAAGAAAAGTGGCCCTGATGTTAGCAGGGAAGGCGTTCAAAGGGATTTATTGCCTATCGTAGAAGGTAGTCCGGTGAATACCAAATTTGGAATTATAAATACCGATCATGTTTTATTCATTGCCGCAGGAGCATTTCATGTATCTAAACCTTCTGATCTTATACCTGAACTTCAAGGTAGGTTTCCGATCAGGGTGGAACTAAATAATCTTACTAAAAAAGATTTTTTAAGAATATTGAGGGAGCCAAAAAACGCATTGACCAAACAATATGAAGCTTTGATTAGTGCAGAAGGCGTAAAGCTAACCTTTCAGGATGATGCAATTACCGAGATTGCTGAAATTGCTTTCAGTATTAATAGCAATATAGAAAACATTGGTGCTCGAAGATTACATACCGTTGTTAGTCACTTATTAAATGACATACTATTTGATATCCCTGATAAGATTGGCCCAAATGCTAATATCGTGATCACCAGGGAAATGGTGAGTGATAAACTCAAGGATCTGGCGATTAACAAGGATTTGAGCCAATATATACTTTAACTGACCTTAGGATTTTAAAACAAACCTTATTGGCATCGTCATATAAACACGTACGGGCTTACCACGTTGAGCGCCGGGTATCCATTTGGGTGAATCTTCTATCACCCTGAGAGCTTCGTCGTCGCAACCGCCACCAATTCCTTTGAGCACCATTGCCTGTGTTATTGAACCATTTTTTTCAACTACAAACCTCACATATACCACACCGGATATCTGCTGCCTTTTTGCAGCTTGAGGATATTCAAGGTTCTCAGAAACAAATTGATAAAATGCCTTTATGCCACCCTTAAATTCTGGTCTTTTTTCGACAATCTGAAATATTTCTTCAACTTCTTCCTCCTCAGGCTCATCAACTTTAATATCATAAACCACATCCTCTACTGTGGTTTCCTCCGTCACCTCAACATCAATATCAAGCTCTATTTCCTCAATGATCACTTCATCTGACACTTCTTTTATCACCGGATGCTGGACTTTTGGCGGCGGTGGAGGTGGCTGCTCGGTTGGTGGTATATCCATAATGTCATCAAAATCATCTTCTACCGAGCCAAGTGATATCGTTTGTTGCTCATCGTAAAACTTCCATTCGAACATTACTATGATCGCAAATAAACTTATAGATAAACCGATCAGGAAAAATAGTGACGATCTGACTCTTGAAGATTTATCCCTAACTTTTTTAATGTTTATAAGATCATTGTAATCGCTAGCATTGAGATTTACTTTCCTTTTTTGGCCTTTTAACCCGTGATGGGATTGTTTATCGTAAAGTTCACCATCCCTTTTTCTTATTTTGCTCTTATTACTTACTGCGGCTTCCATGGCTAATGTTATTTGTTTAATAGCACAATTAATGGATTTTGCAAAAGTTTATGAATGATAAATATTGGAAGGCCGAGTGATTTAGGTCACAATAACCTGGGATAATAAAAAAACATCTTTTCACCGGCACCATAAGTAATACCCGCCCAGTCATTCTTTTCAAATTTTATTCCTACAATACCACATGTAGGTACATTATCGATATCGCTGTCGGCAAGCAGGTTAGCAAATTCAGTTAGACCGGGATTATGACCAACAAGCAGTAAGTGCGTTGATTGATCTTTTTGTTTGTTTATTATCTGAAGTAGATTATTTGGGCCTGCATGATAGATTCCCAACTCCGGCTGAATGTTTCTCGATGGAATACCCAACGCCTCGCAAATAATCCTGGCCGTTTGAAAAGCTCTCTCAGCAGGACTGCTGATTATGGCATCAGGGACTACTTCATTTAATTTTAAATGCTGACCCATTCTAGGGGCATCCCTGTAACCCCTTTTATTTAGTGGTCTTTCAATGTCATCAAGGTTTGGGAATTTCCAGCTAGATTTAGCATGACGCAATAAAAATAATTTTTTCATGGTAGATAAAAATCAAACGGCACCTCCTTCATACACTTAAAATGTCCTCTAGGGCACTTAGAAAAACCAGTGCTGCTACATGGTCTACAATCAATTTTATTGTTCTCAAAAATAATGAACTTTGTTTGATAAGGATACTTCCCAAAAGAAGGAACAGTATTTCCCCAGGTAGAAAAAATTTGCTTCTTAAAAGCTGTGGCTATATGCATAAGCAACGTATCATGTGTAAATACTGCACTTGACTGTTTAAGAATAGAAGCTTGTTGATTTAAATTAAATTTACCACAGGTATTGAATACAATTGCCTTTTTGTTAAGTTCCTTTAATGATTCTTCATGAGCTTCAGATGATTGATAACGTTTAAAAAAAACTTCTATCTCCTCACCTGTTTTGTTATCTTCCTTTCCTCCTAATATAATAATTGGTTTATTGATTTTATCGCATAATTCTATCAGTCTTTCTGTTGGCATTTTGTTTGTGTAATATTCACCACTAATAACCAGGGCATAGTATTCTTTTCTATAAGCTTCAGGCAACCATTCTAACTCAACATGATCTTTCTCCGGAATAAAATAATCTAGTCCCTGGCTATCTTCTTTTACATTCAAACTGTTGATAAGATCGAAGTATCGCGTAACCAGATGCTGATTATCCAGCTTATTAATTTTGAAGTTAATGTACATCCATTCTTTGAAGCGGTTATTGCTGATAGTATATGATTCACTACCTAAGCGCTTTTTGATCAAATATGAATAAGCGGTATTTTCAAGATCTATTACATAATCATAATGTTCTCTTCTCAATTTTTTAGACTGGTTCAGTGTATTGCTTGTTAATGTAATGATTTTATCCAGGTAAGGATTTTCCTGGAGTATTAATTTGTTGCTATTTTTAGTAAGCACATGTACTGTCACATCACTTAATTGTGTTTTAATGCTTCGAATAATCGGAGTGGATAGCAAAACTCCCACTGAGGAAGATGATTGAATGATTAAGATTTTTTTAATGCCCATGTTTCTAAAACCTCTTAGAAAATCTAAAGGTTATCCCTACAACACAATTAATTATAATCAGTATAATAATTTCAGATAGTTTACTTCCTGTTTATGAAATATTGGCTTATAAAAACCGAACCTAACACTTACTCGTGGGATGATTTCTCCAATCTTGGGAAAGACCATTGGGATGGCGTTAGAAATTATCAGGCCAGAAACAACCTTAAGAAAATGGCTGTTGGTGACCTCGCATTATTTTACCACAGCGTTAATGAAAAATCAGTGGTAGGCGTGGCAGAAGTGGTAAGTGAACATTACCCTGACCCAACGATTAATGATGAACGATGGGTGGTGGTAGACGTGGTGCCAAAATTGAAACTAAATAATCCGGTTACACTAAAGGAAATTAAAGAGGATGATAGACTAACTGATATGGTATTGGTTAAAAATTCAAGGCTTTCAGTTCAACCGGTTGAAAAAGAAGCATTTGATATTATAATCGAAAAAGGTGGAACTTAATGTTTATGATCACTAATAGATGGGGGACATTATTAATAGTTTTTATTTTTCTTGCCTTTATTCAGGCTTATGGCCAAAAAAATAAAAAGCATGAAACAAAAGAATCAGAGTTCATTAAACAACCACAAAGAATAGAATTTGAAACGAATAACCTGGATGACCAATATATGATTATATCAGGTGGTGAAGATGGGCTGTTATTTTTACATAAAACCGAAGATAAAGGCAATATTGGTAATAAGTGGGAAATCAATCTTGTAGATACGTCCATGCATAGGGTATGGACAAGGTTTTACGAATTCCCCGGAAATTATAGACTCAGAGGTTATGATTATCTTGAAGGGAAGTATTATGTGTTGTTTAATGTCTCAAAATTCAGGCCGGAAGCACTTGCTGTCACCATTTTTGATGCTTTTACCGGGGACACGACCAACTACAAAGTGACAACGGTTATCCCCGTTGAGTTATCTGAATTTGAGATTGTTGGAAATTCATTATTCTTTGGTGGTAACGTAAATTCCAAACCAGTCTTGATCAAATTTGATCTGAATTCGCTTGTGCCTCAGGTACTGCCTGGTTTTTATAAAGAAGACAATGAAATCCTTGATTTGGTGGTTGATGATGAAAAGAATCTTGCAAACATTGTGATGTCAGAGGAGATTTTTGATAAAAGAACTTCAACATCCATAAGGACCTTTGCTGAAAATGGGGATTTAATCATAAGTAAAAGATTAATCCCAGATACTGAAATCAGCTTGATAGATGCTTCTACCACAAGTTTTGAAAGAGGCAGACAGTATGTGGCTGGCACCTATACCCATAAGCGTTCAAAGTATTCCAGGGGGTTATATATAGCGCAACTAATCAATGGTAAGCAAAATTTCATAAGGTATTATAATTACGGAGACATGGATAATTTTTTCGGATATATGAAAGAAAAAAGGGAAAAGCGAATCAAAGAAAAGGTGAGGAGAAGAAAGGAAAAGGGTAAAAGATTAAAGTTTAACTATCGCCTAATGATCCATGAGATGTTTGAACAGAATGGTCAGTATATCCTTATTGGTGAAGCATATTATCCTAAGTATCGGCATAACAATATCTACAACGGAGGAGCATTGGCGGCGTCGAATCGCCCTTTTTATAGAAACAGGTTATACGATAATAGTACGTACATGCTTCAGGAATATGAATATACCCATGCGGTGGTGGTAGGATTTGACAGAAACGGCAACTTACTATGGGATCATAGTTTTGAACTCAGTGACATCGAAACCCTTACACTAAAAAATTTTGTGGAAATAAGCAGGGAAGATGATCGATTAGTGCTGGTATATGTTGAAGATGATGAGATAAGATCTAAAGTTGTACAGGGCAATAAAATCCTTGAAGATAAAAGTACAAGCCCTATAAAACTTAAATACAAAGATGATGAACTAGCTTATGAAGCTTATAACACCTCTGAGGAAATAAAATTTTGGTATGAAAAAACATTCTACGTTTATGGCGCCCAGCACATCAGAAATACAGAGATAGATAGCCCCAATAACAATCGGAAAGTATTTTATATCAACAAGATTAAATATCAATAATTAGCATTCCATTATCTTTGCCATGCAATGCATAAGAAGCTATTATTTGACAGCTTTCATTTAAATCTAACCATAGATAGACTCACCCAACAATTATTAGAGAACTATGGTGATGAACTAGAGGAGATCGCTGTTATTGGCCTTCAACCCAGGGGGATATTTCTGGCCGACAGAATAGCCAAAAGATTGGAAGCATATGCAGGAACTAAAATCAAAAACGGTCTTCTGGATATTACATTTTATCGTGACGATTTCAGAAGACGTGAAATCCCCTTAAAAGCAAACCAATCCTATATACCTTTTCTACTTGAAGAGCGGATCGTCATATTAATCGATGATGTTATATACACAGGAAGATCAGTAAGGGCAGCACTGGATGCGATGAATTCTTATGGCCGCCCGAGAAAGGTTGAATTACTGGTATTGATTGATAGGCTGTATAGCCGCGAAATCCCAATAGAAGCAAATTATTCCGGTATGAAAGTCAATACCATGGGATATCAAAAAGTATCAGTACAATTAAAAGAACAGGATAAAGGAGAAGATCAAATATGGTTAATTGAAAAAACATCTCAATGAGTCAGCTTAGTTCACCACACTTATTAGGCACAAAAGATCTAAAGCTGGATGAGATTAATCTTATTTTTGAAACGGCACAATATTTTAAGGAGGTCATTAACAGGCCCATAAAAAAGGTGCCATCATTAAGAGATATCACTGTTGCCAATGTTTTTTTCGAGAACTCTACACGCACAAAGTTATCTTTTGAGTTAGCCGAAAAACGCTTAAGTGCTGATGTTATTAATTTTTCTTCCTCATCAAGTTCAGTGCAGAAGGGTGAGTCCTTATTAGACACGCTGAACAATATATTAGCCATGAAAGTGGATATGGTGGTGATGCGACATCCCAGCCCGGGAGCACCACATTTTCTATCCAAACATATTAAAGCATCTATTATCAATGCAGGCGACGGGACCCACGAGCATCCGACGCAGGCACTATTAGATGGTTATTCCATTTTAGAAAAGTATGGAAGCTTTAAAGGCCTGAAAGTGGCTATTATTGGGGATATCCTTCACTCCAGGGTAGCATTATCAAATATTTTTTTACTTAACAAATTAGGTGCACAAGTGATGGTCAGCGGACCGATCACATTAATTCCAAAATATATTAAATCGTTGGGTGTTGAGGTGGAGTTAGAAGTTAAAAAAGCTTTGGAATGGTGTGATGTCGCTAATATTTTAAGGATTCAATTAGAACGCCAAAAGATTAAATATTTCCCTTCTTTGAGAGAGTACAGCTTATATTATGGCATCAATAAAAAATTACTAAAAAGTATAGGCAAAGATATCACCCTTATGCATCCGGGCCCCATCAACAGAGGTGTTGAAATAAGTAGTGATGTTGCTGACTCAGAGCAATCAATTATCCTTGACCAGGTTGAAAACGGTGTGGCCGTAAGAATGGCCATATTGTACCTGCTGGCAGGAAAAAAATAATTTTTCTATACATGCAACCGCATGGCAACTTTTTACATCTACCAGGTAATTACTTCATAATGAATGAAGATACTTTCTAAATCATCAAATACGGAAGAAAAACTTATTAAGCGTTGCTTGAAGGGAGAAAGTAAATCTCAAAAAGCTCTGTACGATCGATATTCACCAAAGATGTTGGCAGTATGTATGCGATATACTAGAGATAAACAAGAAGCCGAAGATGTGATGGTCCAGGCTTTCTTAAAAGTATTTAAAAAACTGGTCCATTACCGGGGGGATGGGAATTTTGAGGGATGGATCCGAAAGATTACCATTAATGAAGCCCTTTCAAACTTAAGAAAGAACAAATCCATGCCTTTGAATGTGGATATCGAAAAAGCAAATGCTGAGACAGACCTGACCCACATAACCGATAATTTGGTAGTAGATGATTTATTCAAGTTAATCCGGAGCATGCCAGCAGGTTACCAGGCGGTTTTTAACCTGTACGCCATTGAGGGATATTCTCATGCGGAGATCGCTGAAAAACTTGAAATAAACATTAACACATCTAAATCTCAACTAAGTAGAGCAAGGATGTATTTACAGAAAAAAATAAAAGCAATGCATTGTGAAACCAAGAAGGTAATGTAAATATGAATAATGCCATCGATAAATTGTTCCGTGATGAACTAAAGCAAGCTGAGATACGACCAAGTGATGCCGCATGGTCAAAGCTTGAAGGATCATTAGTTAATAAAAAATCACCTTATATTTTATGGTATAGAATGGCAGCTGCTGTGGGCTTGGTTGGATATCTATTATATCTATTCACTCAGCATTTTGACATAAACAAGAAAAACCAGTTGGCAATAAATAGTGCCATAGACCATCCGGTTATACAAAGTTATGAGCATCCTGCCATTTTTCATAATTATACTATGATGGTTACTTCTAAATCATCAATTCCTAAAATTTTATATGAACTAAATCCTACTTTACCGGCTCAATTATCTCCTGGATTAAAAGATGTATCCACCAGGATTACTGAATTAACCAGTGAACTGGAAAATAACGGATTCTTTAACGAACCCTTATCGGGAACAAATGAAATTCAGGTGGTGAAAAATGATGGTATAAAAGCAGCAGAAGAAGAAAACCGACCGGCCATCGTAATTATTTACAGTTCTTCAAATAAAGAAAAGGTGATAGAAGAACCAGAAAATAAATCTGAAAATAAAGTGCTTAAAAGTCTGATTGCTTCAGCAGTGTACTTACTTGAAGATGATCTGATGGGGAATATCAGAGCAACCAAAGATCAACTACTCAATAATGGCATTAAGAAAATTACAGATATCAACGATAAAAATTTAAAAGATTAAGAAATGAAAAAGTTATTGTTTGTATTCATCATTATCATATTTGGAACAAGTGTAAAAACTCATGCCATAGTTAAGCAGGATTCGATCACCATAAGATTTGGTAACAACAGTCAAATAATAATTTACCTGAGCGACAAGGAAGACCTGGAAACCATCCAACAGTATGATCTGAATAAAATTATAACCGATCTCAGGCTTTCTATAGATTCGGCGGAGAACGCGAGTTACCTTAAAATAGAGGATCAAACCGGGGAAAAGTATTTGCAAGATACCATCATCAGGTTTGAAGATCGGGAAATTTCAAAAACAAGGGTTAAGCTCGGAAATATTGAGGTTACTGTAGACATTGACGATATTGATGAAAATACTGACTGGTCAAAAAGTAGCCACAAAAAATATGTGGAAGAATACAAGCCTCAGACAGAACATTTTTTTAACGTTGGGCTGGGAGTCAATAACTGGTTGGAGGATGGGATATTTCCCGAAACAAACAATCAACCCTATGGTATCAAGCCTTTTGGTTCATGGTATGTTGAGTTAATGTCGAATTGGAGATCGCCTGTGGCAGGAAAGTTCTTTATTCAATGGGGGGCCAACGTTTCCTGGTATACTTTCAAGTTTGACGACCAACAAATTAGGCTTGTAAAAGGAGAAGATAACGTTGAGTTTATAACAGATTCCAGAGACGCTATAAAAAGTAAACTCAATGCTTCATATTTCAATGTTTCTTTTATGCCTATGTTAGATTTTGGATCTGGAAAACGTTTAATAAAGGATGACCAACACGGAGAAGTAAACATTAAACGCTATAAGAAACTAGGTTTCAGGATAGGTCTTGGAGGATATGCCGGATACAGACTTGGAAGTAAAACAAAATTTGTTTACCACGAAGACGGGGGTGATCGTGAAAAAGTCAAAGACCAGGGAAGCTTTTTTCTTAATAATTTCAGGTATGGTTTAAGGGCACTGTTAGGCTACAGGGGATTTGATGTGTTTGTTAATTATGACCTGAATGAAGTTTTTACAAATAACCGTGGCCCTAATGGTAGTGCAGGACTTAATGCTATTAGCTTTGGAATTATTCTATGAAATAAAAAAGGCATCTCAGAAATGAGAAGCCTTCCTATTAAAAACAAACCACAATCTACCTTTTAGCCACGAAATTTGCTTTCACCTCAAACTCATCATAAATAGTTTTATCTCCTAAATTATCAAAGAAACTCCCGGAACCATATTTAACATCGTATTCTGAACGATCGACAGTAATTTCGGCCTGAGCTTCCACCTTAGAATTGTCAACCATCACCTCCGCAGGGAACTTTATTGCTTTTGTTTTACCTTTTATCGTAAGATTACCCTCGATCTTATACTGGATTTTTTCACCTTTTTTTGCCTTACCGTATGGTATAGCCTCAGTAATAACTATAGTAGCCGTAGGATAATTTTTTACACCAAAGAAGTCATCAGATTTTAAATGCCCCTCTAATTTTCCTTTTTGATTTCCTGAAAGATCTTTATTATTGATTGTATTCATATCAATCACAAAAGTGCCACCAACCAGTGTATTTTTCTCAACCTCCACGCTACCTTCTTTTAATTTGATGTTGCCATTATGCTCACCCAAAACTTTGCGCCCTATCCATTCGATAGTACTTGCGTTGATATCCACGTTGTAAGTTTCTTTAACTGCTTTAGGATTAATAAAAGCAAAAGAGAGAAATGCAACGGCTAAACTTAAAATTGTTAATTGTCTCATGGTTATGATATATTTATTTGTTTATACATTTAATGTAACTACTTGATGATTTAATACGGGAAATTATATTGATAGTTTTGCTCATAACTCAGATTGATATGTATTGTTATGAATTTGATTATTCAATTCTTTAGATTCACTCTTGCTTAAGACCAGATGTGTACTCATTTTATTTATTGAAGGCCTGTCAATGGATAATAAGAATAAAATAATCAAATAAAGTACCAGGAAAAACTGATGTCCTGAAAGATATAAGGAGAGAACTGAGATAAAACCAATAGCACCTAACATGATATATTTAATAATAGCAGCATTTATATAAACGTCTGTTTTGTACTCCAAAGAATCACCCATATTGACTTTCATTACCTTTCTTTTAAAAATTGTCATGGAAAAAAAGAATAACGAAAGCGAGGTTATTGTAGTAGTGGCGATTAAAAAAACTATCCAATAGCCATTCAACAGGGCGTTAAAACTGCCTTTCGTCCTTTCAAGATAGATATAAGCAAATGGGATAAGTGTTACACCTATAATAAAATGAAATAAAAAATTTAATCTGTTAAATTTCTTCCTGAACACCTAATAAACCTTGTTATTGTTGCTTCGCTTTTTAAATCCTTTATGATTAAAAATACTCTTTTAAACATACAAGGCTTTTTTGAAGTTCCTTTGTATCAATGCCGCATTCTTCCGGCTTATGCATTCACAACTCCACGGTATACTCACCCTACTACTTATTTTTTATTTATATGTTAAGATTAATCTTTAGTATTAGCCGATTTCTATTTTCACATCACTGGAAAGTGGCTTTCCTACACAGGTTAGAACATATCCCTGGTCTATTTCATCTTGTGATAATCCATCAGCTTCATCAAGGCTTACCTCGCCAGATATTTTCTTTCCACGACATGCTGTACACAACCCACTCTGGCAGGAATATGGCATATCCAGGTCATTTTCCAAACCTGTTTCTAAAATTCTCTTGCCTTCCGGTACTTCAATAGCGTGCTCTACCCCGTCAAGTATTATGGTTACAACTTTGGTGGATTTTTCACCCTCCTGATCAATGATTTCCTTAGGAGAGGTCCTTCCGGCAACAAAACTTTCCTTCATCATATTTTCCTCTGGTATACCCATGGATTTGAGTGCATCAAAAGTTATATCCATCATTTTTTCAGGACCGCATACAAAAAATTGCGCATTGTTTAACGGAACTTTCCATTGATCTAAAGTCTCTTTGATAATGCCATCACTGATCATACCCGTATAAGCCTTTAAACCATTGTTTTTTGAATACTCTAAAACGTGTTGGATTTTGAAACGACCATGATATTTATCATGGAGGTGCTCAAGTTCATCTTTAAATATTATCGATTCAACGTTTCTATTGCCAAAAAGAAGATAGATATTACTTTCGCGCTCCTTAGCCAACACGCTTTTCAAGATAGACATCAAGGGGGTTATACCACTGCCACCACCTATGAAAACGATGTTTCTCTCATTTTCTTCATTAATGCAGGTTGTAAAATTTCCCATCGGCTCCATAATCTCGAGAACCTTTTCATCGGTAAATGTATCATTTACATAATTAGACATTATGCCGTCATCTATTCGCTTTATGGCAATGGCTGGATATTCATCCACGTATGGTGAGCTACAAAGTGAATAAGCTCTCCGTATATTTTTACCATTTATTTTCTCGATAAGTGTTATAAATTGACCTGGTTGATAGGTTATCTTATTTTGATGATCATCAAAAACTAATCGCACTGCGTCTTTTGTTTCTTTTATAACTTCTTTAATACGAATTGTTAACACCCTTGGCCCAGCCTGGACCGTTCCTTCGTTTTTCTTTTTCTTAAAAATATTAAATGACATCCTTGATTATCTTTAACTGCCTTAAAAACTCATACTGATTACAAATGTTGTATAATACTCTTAATCACAATTATTAATTTTCTCCTTTTTTGGTCTTTTACTTAAACAACACATAGAATATAATGAATTTAAATAATCCCCTGTCGGCAATTTCACCCATAGATGGTAGGTATCAAAATCAGTGCGAAGTATTAACTAATTATTTTTCTGAATACGCGCTTATGAAATATCGCCTGCAGGTTGAAGTAGAATATTTTCTGGCATTATGTAGAATTCCACTTCCACAATTAGGGCAACTATCAAAAAATGATTTTGAAGTGATTTCAAAGATTCATAAAGAATTCAGCGTCTACAATGCCTTGGAGATCAAAGAAATTGAAAAGACAACCAACCATGATGTAAAAGCCCTTGAATATTATACAAAGACTCAACTATCAAAGATCGGTCTTCATGATGTTTCAGAGTTTGTTCATTTTGGATTAACCTCTCAGGACATAAATAACACAGCTATACCGTTGCTGACTAAAAAATATGTCAAGGAACAGTATTTTAAGTCTTTAAATAAAATAATTGAGCGGTTAGATGATTTTTCAAAACAATGGGCCGATGTGCCCATGCTATCCAGAACCCATGGACAACCAGCTTCGCCTACCAGGCTAGGAAAGGAGTTTAAAGTTTTTTCGGTCAGATTACAAGAGCAACTAAATTTATTAAGGATAATACCTTTTTCTGCAAAGTTCGGCGGAGCAACCGGGAGCATGAACGCTCATTTTGTCAGCTTCCCCAATATAGACTGGCATTCATTTTCAGATAGCTTTATTAAATATCTGGGTTTAGAAAGAAGCTATCCTACCACACAGATTGAGCACTATGATAATTTTTCAGCCCTTTTTGATGCGTTAAAAAGGATCAATATCATTTGCATTGATTTATGCCGGGACATATGGCATTATATATCCATCGAATATTTCAATCAAAAGATAAATAAAGACGAAATAGGCTCATCAGCCATGCCCCACAAAGTCAATCCGATAGATTTTGAAAATGCTGAAGGCAATCTTGGCATAGCAAATGCACTTTTTGAACACTTGAGTGCTAAACTGCCTATCTCCCGTTTACAACGAGACCTGACTGACAGTACTGTTTTAAGAAATATTGGGGTACCATTTGCACATACATTAATAGCATTAAATTCAATCGACAAAGGATTCAACAAACTGGAATTAAACCTAAGCGCTTTGGAGAAAGACCTGGATAATAATTGGGCAGTGGTTTCAGAAGCTATTCAAACAATCCTCAGGAGGGAAAATTACCCTGAACCGTATGAAAGGTTGAAAGAACTAACCAGGGGAAATAACAAAATAGACCGGGATATGGTCTCTAATTTTATTGATCGCTTAGAACTTAGCCAAGAACTAAAACAAGAACTAAAACAGATATCACCATTTAATTACATTGGCAAACTTAAAACGCATAATTAATGCCATTTGACAATATTTAAGTATACACACTGATCGTTATAATTGGTGCATTTTCATAAGAGGCATTTAAATTGTTGTTAAGTCTAAAGTGAAAAGAGATTATAAATTCTATATGCAAATGCGTGAGATAAGCAATATCATATTTAGCAACATAGTCATTTTTCTTATCCAGGAATACCACATCAGCGGATTGATTAAACCCAGGATAATCTATGTTATGTTCCGCAGTAGCGTCTAAATTATTAATAAGTAAAACCGACTCAATTTCTCTGAGAACAGCCAGAGAAGTATCTTTGTAGGTTTCCTCTCTTCCGGCTTTAACCCAGAATTGTCATTAAACTTTCTATTACATGGTTAAATCACTTCAAATCAGACACTTAACATGTTATTGG
>CAYSCZ010000027.1:0-38533 GCA_964429655.1 uncultured Roseivirgaceae bacterium | reverse complement strand
ATTTGAAGTGATTTAACCATGTAATAGAAAGTCTAATGACAATTCTGGGTTAATATCGTAAGGATGATTCGGGTTATCAGGGATTATCTCATTTAGTTTATCAATTAACCGGTCCTTAGGATCGGTACTTTCAAAAATTGGCGGGTCCTTCAGGTTGTTTTGAGGTAAGTAACTGATCAGTTATCCGAAAGTATGATGCCTTTCTCCTCATTTGGGGACACAAAATGCGTTACACCAGATTCTGTGGCGTATACACTTGGGCCGACAGGCTGTTCTTCGCTGATATCTTCCCCGGTAACTGTTTTGGAAACCTTTGAGCCTGTTAAGAACATATAACTGGTGTTCTCTATCATGACAATAAAATCTGTAAGGATTGGGGAATAAACAGACCCTTCGGCGCAGGGGCCAAAAATTGTTGATATTTGAGGTACAACTCCGGAAGCCATTATCTTTTTTGAAAAATATCAGCGTAACCAGTAAGACTTCTCACACCTTCCTGGATACTTGCCCCGCCACTATCATTTATCCCAATGATGGAGCCCCTACTTTCATTGCCTGATCCATGATATTGACTATTTTATTGGTAGTAACAAACATATCGTATTCTTCAAAACTTCCTTCATCCAATAACATATCAATACGTTTGCGCGCGGTGAACTTCCCTTTGGCGTGTTAGGATTCAATTCTTTTCTGTCCACCCCCTAAGCTTGCCTGTTGACGTTTCTCGACAAGCGCTTTAATTTTTTCTGAATCAGTAAACATCATTCTACATTGAAAATGTCAGTTTTTCTTTTCACAAAGTTCTGTTAATGTACCATGGGTGGATTTTGGATGAAGAAAAGCTATATCGAGTTCCTCTGCCCCTTTTCTGGGCTTTTCATCGATTAATCGCACACCTTTTGATTGGATATTTTCCAGGGCATCCTCTATGTTATCAACTGCAAAGGCGATGTGATGAAGACCTTCGCCTTTTTTGTCAACAAATTTCCCAATAGGCCCTTCAGGATCAGTTGATTCCAGTAGTTCAATTTTTGTTTGCCCTACCTGAAAAAAAGCTGTTTTTACTTTTTGATCCTCAACTTCTTCTATTTTGTAGCATGAAAGTCCAAGAACATTTTCATAGTAATCGATGCTTGATTGGAGGTCTTTAACGGCGATTCCAATGTGCTCAATATGCTTAGGTATCATATATGTTGGTTTAAGGTTATCTTTCTTAAAGGAGGCAATGTATCAGAGATAATCATAGACGCCAACGTCATTTGTCATGACACAGAATGACAGAATGCCAGGCTATTTGAATTTTTTGTAGATCATATTTTTACCAAAATTCAGAAATAGCGTATGATGTGATAAACACTAATATTTATATTTTAATCCAGATTTGTCATTGGAATTTTGTCGTGAAGGGTTAAAGCCCAAAAAATCAGGCACTTAGGTCGAGGAGGCATAGCATCGCTATGGTGACGAGCCAATAACATGTTAAGTGTCTGATTTGAAGTGATTTAACCATGTAATAGAAAGTCTAATGACAATTCTGGGTTTAATGTAGTAGCATTTGATTTTTTGGCTATACCATCCCAAGATTTATTCCCGGCAAGTTCAAGTTGCATATTCTTACTTTCTTTGTCTTCGACGTAGAAATCTTTAAAGATGGTGTATTTCTTATTCTCCGGAACTGTGAGTACATCCTTATGGATTGTTGGTTATTTTGACGAATTTCGACCATGTACTTTTGATTGGTGATGAGTTTCGTTTTAAACTCCCCATATTTATTAGTGGTAGCTGAGGTTGTGTTGAATAAAACATTGGAAGGGGTAAATTCAATGTTTACATTTTTGAGGTGTTGTTTTTTAGGTTTTTCAACAATGAAGCCAACCATCTGATATTTGATAGATTACAAATATTATAACTGCGAGAAAAGATTTTCTATGTAATTTCCACTAGCGTTGAATAGGCAATTGTTTAATCTAATAGTACCTGAAAACACTAATGGAATAAGGCTTTGGTTAATTGTTTTGGCCAGGATATCTTTTTGGATGGCTAAATATCGCCTTAATTAGCTTTTAATGCCGGGAAGATTAGGGATTTGTTTAGAAACTTACTTAATAACAGTGGGATTTTCTTAAAGAGATATTACTTTAGTTGATATTAATTTTCAAAAAAATAACAACAGATGACAACTGAAAACTCAATAAATTTAAGTAGAAGGTCCTTCATGCAGACCACGGCTTTGGGTACGGCCGGAATGGTGATCTTGCCTGGATTTAGAAGTTTTAAACCAAATGATACCATCAATTTAGGTTTTATTGGTGTAGGCAGGCAAGCCATGTTTTTAATGGATGGCTTTATCAATATCGAAGGAGTGAAGGTGTTGGCAGCTTCTGATGTTTATGGCAGAAAAAGAAAACGCTTTGAAAATAGGGTGAAAGCGCATTACAAGAGCAAGGGTACCAGTGTGGATGTGGAGACCTATGAAAACTACAAAGACTTATTGGCACGGACAGATATCGATGCCGTGGTGATCGCTGTCCCTGATCATTGGCATGCATTGATTGCGATCGATGCCCTAAGGTCCGGTAAGGATGTTTACCTAGAAAAACCGTTGACCCTGACTATCCTGGAGGGGAAAATGTTGAGGAAAGCGGTACGTAAATACAATAAAATATTAGCAGTAGGCAGCCAGCAGCGCTCAGACCCTAATTTCCAATACGCGGTAAGGATGGTTCAGGAAGGTAAGCTCGGTGAGATGGAGAAAGTATTCGCTTATGTAGGTGCCCCGCCCACACCTTACAACCTTCCAAAAGAAATCTTGCCCATCGACCTGAATTGGGATATGTGGTTAGGGCCTAACCCTTATGTTCATTATAATTCTGAGTTGAACCCGCCAATTTTACTGGATCCGGAGGAAGACGAAAAGATATGGGGTGGCTGGCGTTGGTATAAAGAAATGGGTGGTGGCTTCACCACAGATTGGGGTGCTCACATGTTTGACATTGCGCAATGGGGACTGGGTATGGATGATGATGGCCCAAGGGAAATCTTCCCTGCCGGTTATGAAGATTATCAATACCTGACTTATAAGTATGGTAATGGGGTAATCATGACAGAGGAGCCATTTAATGAGGAGAAGACGAAAGGGGTGAAATTTCAGGGCAAAGATGGATGGATAGAAGTTTCCAGAGGTTATTACAAAGCATCCAGGAAAAATTTAAAACCAGAGCAGCAGGAACAGGAGGAAGGGCCTTACGAAACAAAAATTCCACATCAGTTGAACTTTGTTGAAGCGTTAAGGGAAAGGAAAGATCCAAGGGTGCCGGTGGAGGTAGGCCATAGAACGTGTACCGTATGTACACTGGGGAATATCTCTTACGACCTCGGCAGACCTATAAAATGGGACCCTAGCACAGAAGCTTTTGTTGATGACCTACAGGCCGACCTATATATGCACCGAACCTATCGAAAAGGTTATCAATTACCGGTGATATAGCATAGGAAAAGGAATGAGTGAATAAAAATCTTTCCACCTGCCCGGTAACACAACAACTGGATCGGAAGATGAAAGCGCGAGGATGCAACAGCCCATAAGATAGCTAAATCCCCCGCTTCGTTTTATGAATCCGGGGCGGGTCTCAGGGATCTTCCATAGAAGCCGGGCAGACAGACGCTCTCCAGTGCATCTGTTGGGTGTAATCTTAATTGATCAGGCACAAGCGGACGTAGCAAAGCTGACAAAATAAAGCCTGGATTGGTCTTGCATATATCCGACTTCGTCAGGCTACTTGATAGTACCGCTTAGAATTGTTACATTAGACTTAATTAATAAATACATTAATCCATATGATCAACCTAACCGCAGAACGACTCTTTCCTTTTCAGTTCCACTTATTTGTCGTTCTTCTTCTGATCGGCGGATTGATAACCATCATTGGTTTCCCTTATGTAAGTCCCATGCTTATCCTGTTGTCATTGATGATATTTACCGGGTATCGTGGTGTGCAGTTTAAGCCGGAAGAAAAACTATATCGGCCTTTCAATTCTTTTTTCCTATTGAAATTTGGTAAGTGGAAAGTATACGATTCTATAGAAAAGATTTACGTCAATCGGGTGAAGACCAGCCAGATAATTTACTCGCGGGTTACCGAAGGTATAGATGTAAAGGGTTTAGAATATCACGCTTATATGCTTTTTAATAACAACACCAAAGAATTCCTGGCTAGTAACAAAATGAAGAACAAGCTGATAAATAAACTGAAGCCATTATCACAAGCCGTTCAATTAAACCCAGAATTGTCATTAGACTTTCTATTACATGGTTAAATCACTTTAAATCAGACACTTAACATGTCATTGACCCGTCACCATAGCGATGCTATGCCTCCTCGACCTAAGTACCTGATTTTTTGGGCTTAAACCCTTCATGACAAAATTCCAATGACAAATCTGGGTTAAATATTATTGATAATACTGAGTTGAGATAAAATCCGGTAGATTTATAATCTAAGCCAAATCATTAATCTTTTCATGCCTATTAATCATGCATAACCAAGCCTATTCACAATCCTTTGAGCTTGACTCGCGCGATGGTAACCTTCAAATCCGGGTTGAAATCGCTGATCAAATATCATGGTCTTCCTTTCTGGATGGTAATCGGGTTATTGAGCGGGCGCAAGTGTATGGATTCTTCAGAGGCGCCGGATTTTTGCTGTAATGCTGAATGAAAACCCATCGCATTCAAAGTCATTCATCAATGATATATCCCATAGTGGCTCATAAGGATGCTGAAATCATCGTAATTTATCATGAGAGGTAAATACTAAAGGCTAAAAGAATAGTTCTTTTAGTCTTAATCTACATTATCATGTAAGAAGCGGTTATCACCCAGGATATTATTGTCATCCGTCAGGTTGAATCGTGAAATACTTCTTTCTGAAGAATGGGGCACATCTCTCAGTTTCACTTTTTTTCTTTCATAGGCCGGAACCTCGAGTTTTTCAGTGAAAGCATTTGCATCAAATTCAGGATTGTTTTTTAGCTCTTTAATTCTTCTTACGCGCTCGCGTGCCTGCTCCATCAACTGGACCTTTTTGCTCGGAGGATGTGCCATACCCTCAAGTTCTTCCAAAGGCGCATCTTCTTCTGACTCCCTTTTTGGTTCAGGTGCAGAAAGATTCTCATTTATGTCATCACTACCATTCTTGTTGTCATCATTAAAATCAAATGTGAATACCCGCTGCTCGTCCTTGCTTTTATCATCCTTATTAAGCTTAGGTTTTGATTCATTCTTGAATAAAGGGATCTGCTTATTTGATTCCAGGTCAAAGACTTTTTTCTCATTTTTAGTCTTTTGAGGAATGTTTAACTGACCGTTTTCTTCGAAGCCGGTTGCAATAATGGTAACCCTCAGCTCGTCACCCAGGTTTGTGTCTACCCCATGACCGAAGATCACTTCGGCATCTTCACCGGCTGCATCCTGCATATAATCGGTGATTTCGGTAAGCTCATCCATTTGAAGTTCTGCTTCTTCACCAGAAATGATGCTCAACAATATTTTATCAGCTCCAAGTATATTTTGATTATTCAGCAACGGTGAATTAATTGCTTCTTCAGCAGCTTTTAATGCCCTGTTGTCGCCAGAGGTTAATGAGGAGCCCATCACTGCGGCGCCTGAATTTTTCATTACAGTTTTTACATCCTCAAAGTCCACATTGACATATCCGGGAACGGTAATGATCTCTGCAATACCTTTAGCGGCGGTAGTTAAAATATTATCAGCTTTGGAGAAGGCATCCCTGATGGATTGATTTCCATAAATCTCCCGCAGTTTATCGTTAAGAATCACAAGCACTGTATCACAATGCTGCTTTAACTCGGCCAAGCCTTGTTCTGCTTGTGTTCGTTTTTTTCTCCCTTCAAAACCGAACGGTGCAGTGACGATGCCCACGGTAAGGATATCCATATTCCCTGCAATTTCCGCAATTATAGGAGCCGCACCTGTTCCGGTACCGCCACCCATACCGGCGGTGATAAATACCATCTTGGTTCCATCATCGAGTAGCTGTTTGATCTCTTCTTTACTTTCTAACGCGGCATTCTTTCCTTTCTCAGGGTTAGCTCCCGCTCCCAGGCCACCGGTAAGGTTTATACCGATCTGAAGTTTATTTTTTACCGGACTGCTTTCCAGGGCCTGTAGGTCCGTGTTACAAACCACAAATTCAACATCTTTTATGCCCAGGCGGCACATGTGGTTCACTGCATTGCTTCCTCCTCCACCTACGCCGATTACTTTTATTATTGATTTCTGATGGGGAGGTAAATCGAATTGGTATGTATTATCAGCCATGATCTTTTGTTTAATTAGTATTCATTTTTATCATCAAGGTCATCAATTAACAAACCCCTTGTCCTTTCGATGATTTTTTTAAAGAAATTGTCACCGTCAAGGGGGCCTTTTGATTTATAAATATTCTTTTTGTCGTTTTCAACTTCCTGGTATCGGTTTTCCCTTTCGTCAATAGCCCGGAAACCGCTGAGGACCAGCCCTACACCGGTAGCAAACATTGGGCTCTTGATCTCATCGATCTTACTTTTGCCCAGGTGTTCATTCGGATAACCTATCCTGGTATCCATACCTGTCATGTACTCAAATAATTGCTTGGTGTACTGCAACAAAGAACCGCCTCCCGTTATTACCACGCCACCAGCTAATTTGCTTTCATATCCTGAAGTGATGATTTCAGTATGGACCATTTCGATGATCTCCTCCATACGGGCTTCGATAATATGGGCAAGATTTTTAATAGAGATTTCTTTGGGGGGCCTGTTTCGCAAGCCGGGGATGGACACGATCTCATTTTCGCTGGCTTCATCGCTTATAGACCTACCAAACCTGGTTTTCAGTAATTCCGCCTGATGCTCCATGACCAGGCAACCCTGTTTGATGTCAGAAGTGATTATGTTACCGCCAAATGGTATGACAGCCGTATGGCGGATGATGTTATCGTAAAATATTGCGAGGTCGGTAGTACCTCCTCCGATGTCCACGAGACATATTCCTGCTTCTTTTTCCTCATCGCTTAGCACTGCAAGGCTGGATGCCAGTGGTTCAAGGATAAGATTTTCAATATTTAACCCCGCCCTTCTTACGCATTTGTTGATGTTATTAATAGCGTTCGTTTGGGCTGTAATCACATGGAAGTCCGCTTCCAGTTTTACCCCGGACATGCCTACAGGGTCCCTAATACCATCTTCATAATCCACGATGTAATCCTGGGGCATCACATGGATGATCTCGCTACCAGGTGGGATCACAATTCTGTACATGTCGTTTGTCAGCCTGTTTATATCTTCTACGGTGATTTCATCCTCCGATGATTCACGGGTAATGGAGCCATGGTGTATAGCGCTCCTTATGTGTTGACCGGCAATACCTACATTGACCACCTGTATATTAATGCCGGATTGTTGCTCGGCTTCAAACACTGCTTTCTCAATGGCATTGACGGTTTTATCAATATTGGTGACGATACCTCTGAACACTCCATCTGATTCTGCCTTTCCCATGCCCAGTACCTCCAGCTTGCCATAGTGGTTTTTGCGACCTACAATGGTACATATCTTGGTTGTGCCAATGTCTAATCCAACTATAATTTTATCTTCTTGCATATCTATGGTGATTATTCACAAACAATTTGATTTTTAAATTTTAAGCTTACTCTTTCATAGGTATTCCATCCTTTATAAGGTAATATTTTCTCGTAAAAGATCTTAAGTTTTTTGAATTTCTTTTCAATATCTTCTAAAGTACCAAATGCCACTTTTTGCTTACTGATTTGAGGATAGATTACAATCTCATTGTACTTGTCCAGGTAAAGCTCAGCTATCTGGGCGCTCCAAAACCGGTCTTCATGAATATAATCCAGCAGGTTAAAAAGCTTTTGCCCGAATGCATCATCTTTGATGTTTTTAATGGTCAATAATTTTTTATTTTCTATAAAAAGTACCGGAACTCTCGCCGTGTAATTTCCGGATATCGGTATCACCCTACCAGACTTACTGATATAACAATCTGTACCATCGCCATTATAAATTCTGGCGATAGGCTTGCTTTGAAGGATATTTACTAAGAGGTTTCCTTTGATATCATGGGACACCTGGGCATCCGATACGAAATGATGTTTTTCAATTCTTTCTTCGAGCACATCAAGGTTGATGTTTTTGATGGTAGTCCCAAACACATAGTCGGTGTTGCCGGCATTCATTAAACTCTGGACTTCTTTATCATCGATAAATTGTAATTCCCCATCTTTTTGGATATTGATGATCAGATCGTTCACCAACTTGTTGCTTTGTTTCTTTTCAACAAAGCCAATTAATAGGAACGCGACTATCATAAGCGAAACAATCTGAGCTAATAAAATGATGTCTTTTCCACTTAAATTCATGATTTACCCGGGTTTAAAGCTTGCGCAATCGGTCTTACTAACTGATCAATGTCTCCCGCTCCGATGGTGAGCAGTACCTCCAATTCATTATTCATTAAGTCTTTTATTAACTGGTCTTTATTTAACTGTTTCTTGTTAGGATTCTTTATCATTCCAAGAAGAACTTCAGATGTTATCCCAGGCAATGGTTCTTCCCTAGCCGGATAGATGTTGAGTAAAATGACCTCATCTAATGGCTCCAGGCTTTCAGCAAAGTCCTGCATGAAGTCCCTGGTACGACTATATAAATGCGGTTGAAAGATGCCGGTAACCTTTTTATCCGGATACATGGTTTTGACACTACTGATTAAAGCTTGAATTTCTTTGGGATGATGGGCATAATCATCAATGAATATGAAGCCATCCGATTTGATGATGTATTCAAACCTTCTTCTAACGCCTTTATAGCTTTTTAATGCCTCTTTGACCTTTTTTGGTGGAATACCTAAAAGAAGTGCCGATGTGATAGCGGCTACTGCATTATTGATGTTATGCATGCCCGGAAGAGATAGACTTATAGCTTCTATATGATGTCCGGGGCCGTGATAATCAAACATTATTGCAGCATCCTGAATTTGAATATTTCCGGCAAAAGCTTTTCCTCCATCAGAATAAGAGATAAGATTTATTGCTGGTTTTTGAATATTTACTTTTGTGTTTATAATTAGCGTTCCACCCTTTTTAGTATTCCCCATAAATTGACTAAATGTTTCAGTCATGGAAGCATGATCTCCATAAATGTCCAGGTGGTCAGGATCTAATGAAGTAACTATGGCAATATCAGGATTTATGTGAAGGAACGACCGGTCAAACTCATCGGCTTCCACCACCACGGGATCATCAGCATTTCCAATTATGAGGTTGGAATCATAATTTGTCATAATGCCACCAATAAATGCAGAGCAGCCATGTTCACTGTGATGAAGAATATGGGCAATCATGGATGAGGTAGTTGTTTTTCCATGAGTACCGGCAACAGCGATGGTAAAATGAGCCCTGGAAAGTATTCCCAACACTTCAGCCCTTTTTTTTATGGTGAATCCTTTTTCTTTAAGATAATTGAATTCTTTATGGTCTTTTGGTATGGCCGGGGTGTAGATGATCAAACTTTCACCGGGGTTATTCAGAACCTGTTTGTCTACACAATTAATATCATCTGAAAAATGAATGGGAATCCCCTCATATTGCAGCTTACTTGTAAGATCCGTAGACGTACGGTCATAACCCGACACATTTTTCCCGGCGTGGGCAAACCATCGTGCCAAAGCGCTCATTCCGATGCCCCCGACGCCTAAGAAATATACGTTATGGATCTTATCTAACTTCAATTTATAAACTTAATTATTGACGCTGCGATTTTTTTAGCAGAATCTAATTGTTGAAATTTTATTATATTCTTGCTTAATTCATTCCTTTTTTCAGGATCATTTAAGAGTTCTATGGCTTTTGGGATCAAGCTTTCTATTGCCTGGGAATCATGGATCATAATGGCAGCATTTTTTACTGCCAGGGCCTGGGCATTTTTGGTTTGGTGATCTTCAGCTACATTAGGTGAAGGGACCAGAATTACTGGCTTCCCAACAATTGCTAACTCTGATATTGAAATTGCCCCGGCCCTTGATATTATTATATCAGCAGCGGCATATGCTAGGTCCATTTCCGTAATGAACTCCAATAATTTTATATTTTTTGTGAGCTTCCCACCCGTTTTTTTCTTCATATCTTCATGGTACAGTTTCCCGCAAGGCCATATCAGTTGGATATTGTTTTTGATCAATAATTCCAAACCATTTAAGGTACTTTCATTGATGGTTCTTGCGCCAAGACTTCCGCCCAGCATCAGAACCGTTTGCTTATCCGGATGAAGGTCAAAATTTTTAAAAGCATCAGGTCTTTTAGCTTCAATATTAAAAATATCTTGCCTGACAGGGTTTCCGGCAAGAACGATTTTCTCTGCGGGAAAGTATTTTTCCATATTTGGGTATGCCACGAAGATCTTGTCAACTTTTTTTGCCAGCCACTTATTAGTGAGCCCGGCATATGAATTCTGTTCCTGAATGCAGGAAGGTATTTTCTTCCTGGAGGCAGCATATAAGATGGGACCACTGGCGTAACCTCCTACACCAATTACTGCATCGGGTTTGAATGATTGAATGATTGCGAAAGACCTTATAATGCTGGTTAGTAGCTTTACCGGTAAAAGGAGGTTTTTCAAAGATAATTTTCTCTGTATTCCTGAGATGTTTAAACCGATGATCTTATAACCCGCTTCGGGTACCTTTTGCATCTCCATTTTACCCAAAGCACCTACAAAAAGGATATTAACATTTTTGTTTATAGCGGTGAGCGCATTAGCTATGGCAATTGCTGGATATACGTGTCCACCTGTTCCTCCCCCGCTAAGTATTATCTTGTATGTTGCTCCGGTGGTCATGCTGCTTCTAGTTTTTGGTTATTGATCGTATTTTTGCGCTTATCGGACTGGTAATATTCCCTGGTTACACTCAGGATAATACCTAAAGCCAACCCAGTAAAAAGCTGGGAAGTGCCACCCATGCTTAACAGGGGAAGGGGCAATCCTGTAATAGGGCCTAAACCCGCTGCTACGGCCATATTGACAATTGCCTGGATAACCAGCGCGAAACTAAGTCCTGCTGCCAGCAGACCACCATATGGGTGTTTACTTTTTGCCATTGCATGCACCCCTCTCTGTAATAAGATCAAATACATGCTCAGGATAATTATCCCACCGATCAATCCATATTCTTCTATAATGATGGCGTAAATAAAATCTGAGTAGGGGTGGGGCAGGAAGTTTTTTTGATCACTTTGTCCCGGCCCTTTGCCAATAACCCCACCGGTGGCAATGGCCACGAAAGATTGTTGAGCCTGGTAAGGAATTTCTTTTTTGATAAAAAAGTCTTCCAGTCTGCTTATAGCTGTCTTTCCACGTTGCCCTGTTGAAAAAGCTATGGCAATGGCTATTACACCTATTCCGATAAGCAATGCCAAATATTTAACCGGTACCCTGCCGATAAACATTAAAAGCAGACAGGTTACGAATAGCAACATAGCCGATGAAATATTGGTCATGGCTATTAATAGGCAAATAACACTAATCCAGCCAAGCATTGGGACTAGCGATTTTTTTACGTCCTTAATATCTTTTTGTTTCTTGGATAGCATCCTTGCCAGAGCAACGATCAAAGCAAGTTTGGCCAGGTCAGAAGGTTGGAAAGCATAGTTGATCACCGGTATGCTGATCCACCGTGATGCTTCATTGATATTAACACCAAATTGCCAGGTGATCAATAATAATGGAACGGAAAGAACGACTGCTATCTTGGCTACACCTGCATAATACCTGTAATCCAGCCAATGGGCGAGCCACATAATAAACAAACTTAAAAATACAAGCGTGGTATGTTTGAATAAATAATATTCAGTATCACCACCCATCTTTCTGTAGGCAAGAGAACCTGTTGCGCTATAAACAACCAAAATACTAAAGAGCGACAATGTTATGACAATAAACCATATTACAGGATCTCCTTTTAGATATTTATGTGTCCATTCCCTCATGATTTACCCTTCATTTATTGTATTGAAACCATACTTTATTTTTTTTGCGGCCATTCGAAAAGCTTCTCCCCTTTCTTCATAGTTATCAAACAGATCAAAACTGGCACATGCGGGGGAAAGCAATATGACATCGCCAGGGGAGGCGTTTTCAGTAGCTGACTGAACTGCTTCCTCCATTGACCGGGATGAATAAATGCTATGGATAAAGCCTTGAAAATGCTCTATTAGCTTATCATTATCTTTTCCTAAACAGATAAGCGTTTTCACTTTTTTAGCTACCAGGTCATCCAGTTGGTCATAATCATTGCCTTTATCTATGCCCCCTGCTATCCATATGATATTGTTATCAATTCCATCCAAAGCATAGAAAACAGAATCAACGTTGGTTGCTTTTGAATCATTTATAAATCTAATGCCACTGATTACTTCCACGACCTCCAAACGATGGGGCACTGTTTGAAATGTTCTTAGGCCTGTGATAATATCTTTTAATTTTGCACCAAGAAATAGTGCACTCATAGATGCAGCCATACTATTGATAAGGTTATGCTTGCCAATAAGGGAAATATCAGATACCGGTATTTTAGTAACAGGTTCATGGGCATTCAATTTGAAGATGATATGATCATCAACCATATAGCTACCCTTACTCATTCGATCAGTAAGTGATATGGCAAACATTGAAGCCTCAATATTTCTTTTTTTGATTTCTTTTTTGATGTGGATATTATCCGAGAAATAAATAAATGTTTGTTTACTGGATAGATTTTGTGTGATACGAAATTTGGAGGCTATATATTTTTCCATCGAACCATATCTATCCAGGTGGTCAGGTGTGATGTTCAGGATTACTGCAATATCAGACTTAAAGTCAGTAATGCCATCCAACTGGAAACTACTGATTTCTAGTACATAATACATATGGGGTTCTTCGGCGACCATTCTTGCAAAACTATTGCCAACATTTCCAGCTAGTCCCACATCATATCCCGCTTTCTTCAAAAGGTGATAAGTAAGGTTTGCGGTTGTCGTTTTTCCATTAGTACCGGTGATGGCAATTATTTTACCAGATGCATACCAATAAGCAAATTGAATTTCTGAGATAACGGAAATGCCCTTATGCCTTGCCTTATTTAATAGCGGAATATTGTCGGGTATTCCCGGGCTCTTGACGATCTTATTGGCAGAGAGAATTATATTTTCAGAGTGCTTATTTTTTTCGTAAGGTATTTTATGTCGAAGCAACTCTTCCTCGTATTCCTTCTTTATATTTCCACAATCAGAAACAAAAACGTCATACTGCTCCATTGACGCTGCAAGAATTGCTGCACCGACTCCACTTTCACCAGCCCCAAGTATGACAATTTTCTGTTTCATAAGGTTAAGGTTAAATAATGTCTTCGCTTATGTCTGTTCTGGAGCTAACAATAAAGTCTGATGCTATGGCGTAGCCGGCTAATAAATCATACCCTTCCTTAACCAGTTGGTCAATTGCAGGGTTTTTGATCTTCTTACCCATTCTTTCAAGTCTGTCAAGTTGAAACATCACTTCATCAGTTTCATCCTCTAACGCTGTCATACAACTGTTAAATTTCATCTCATTTGTTTCTTTGGTTATAGAAGCGAATTTTTTTGAGATGTTCCTAGCGCTTTTCATTAGCTCTGAACTTATGCCCAACAATACATCATCGTTGAACAAATCCGGCAGTTGAGAAACTTGTGAAATAAACTTGTTATTTCTTTCGATTAATTCTTTGATTTCCATGGTCTTATAATTTTATTCTGTTTTATCTTAGTTTTAAAGTTGCTAAAGTGATTATTGCCAATAATATCCCTACTGTCCAGAACCTGGTCACAATTTTAGATTCCGGTATATCGAGCATTTGGTAATGGTGATGGAGTGGGGACATTTTAAATATCCTTTTTCCCTCACCATACTTCTTTTTGGTATACTTGAAATAACTTACCTGAATAATGACCGATAGATTTTCTATTAGGAAAATGCCGCACAATATGGGTATTAGCAGCTCTTTTCTAACAATTAAGGCGATGGCAGCAATTATTCCTCCGAGAGAAAGACTGCCCGTGTCTCCCATGAATACCTGAGCCGGGTATGAATTGTACCACAAAAAACCAACACAGGCACCAACAAAAGCGGAGCAGAATATGGTTAATTCCCCAAGATTGGGAATAAACATGATATTCAGATAATCGGAAAATATAGCATTACCGGAGAGATAAGAAAATATGGCCAGTGTCAGTCCGATTATTGCAGAGGTGCCTGCTGCAAGTCCATCCAATCCATCGGTAATGTTGGCACCATTGGATACTGCTGTGATAATAAATATAACCAGAAGTATGTAAATGATCCAGGCGTAATCCTCCAGGAAGAATGGGACTAACCACTTATATTGAAATTCATTGTTTTTAACAAATGGTATGGTAGTGACGATGCTCTTATGGTCCTCATATAAAATCTTATCACCCGTGGATTCCATGAACTCCCTTATGACAACATCTTCGTGAAAAATCATTACAAGCCCTACCACCAAGCCAACGGTTATTTGCCCAAAAACCTTGAATTTACCAGATAGCCCGGATTTATTCTTCTTTTTTACCTTAAGGTAATCATCAATAAAACCGATCAACCCCAGAAAAAGTGCTGTGAAAACCAGCAGAACGATATAAACATTGAAGATTCGGGCAAATAACAATGTCGGAATTATTATTGCCGCAATGATTATGATCCCTCCCATGGTTGGTGTGCCTTGTTTTTCCATCTGACCGGCCAGTCCAAGGTCTCTGATGCTTTCACCCAGTTGGAATTTCTGCAGTTTATGGATCAGCAGTTTACCAAAATAGATGGTGATAATCAGTGATAGCATGGCGGCCATTCCGGCTCTGAAGGATATATATTGGAATACTCCTGCCCCCAGGAAATCATACGCTTGATCTAAAAACTTAAATAGGTAATAGAACATTACTTACTTGTTATGATTTATATATTCCAATAAAATTTTATAGTCGTCACTTACATACCTGTCGCTACCACTCTCATTCAAGTAGCCTGGATTTTGTCCGGACAATAGGATAATGTCAAAATCATTTGCCAATACACATGCCGTCTTTATTGCTTCTTTTTTATCCTCTATCGCAAGTACTTTATTGATCGTGTTTTGATTTAATATATCCTTGATTTTTTGAATCGGATTATGCGATGACGTGTGTGGGTCGTTTGTTATAATGACCACTTCACTTTGATTCACGGCCACTTCGATCATAACCACATCCGTTTGATCATTGCACTTCAAGACGGTAATTACTTTTCCGTTTGACTTATTCAATTTGTCAATTGCTTTCAATGCATAATCAATGGCGTGTGCATTTTTTGCGACATCCCTGATCAGAATTTTATTTTCTGATAAAAAAACAGGTTCGAACCGGCTCGGAATGGCTTTAATAGCACTTAATACTTCAAGGACATCCTCTGAACTTTCTCCAAGCTGTCTGGCTACTGCATAGGTTGCTAACAGATTATAAGCGTGATTATTTCCAATCAGCCTGGACCAAATTTGCGAACCATCTATCTCAAGTTCAAGGCCATGAAAACTGCTATCCAGAATTTTACCTTTGCAATCGCTAAAGTTTTTAAAACCGTATGTACTTTTTTTCGCATGACAGTTTTGAAGCATTATTTCCCCACGCCTATCATCTTTATTGATTATTGCAAATGCCCCACTACTCAGACCATCAAATAGCGATTTTTTCGTGTAAATATTTTTTTGAAGGTTACCTTCACCGACGCCTTCATTGGATGTATTGGTGTGTATTATCCCGGAAAACCGTAACCCATCATTAATATTTAAGTCCAGAAATTTACTATCTATTTCTAGAAGGCAATGAGTGAACCCTTCACTTTCTATGTCACGTAGTATTTGATTGAAGTCGACAGGGTTATTATCAAAAGAGCGGGAAGGATGAATGGGTATTTTTATAGAATTTGAAATAAATACTGAATTATGCCCGAGGGCTTTTAATAATTCATTTAGAAGAAATAAGGAAGAAGTTTTACCCTTTGAGCCGGTTATACCGATCAGATTCGTTCCTGCATTTTTCGATATGGTTTTTGAGGCCACCATTATCCGAGTTCAAGCTTTATCGTATAACCTGATTTAAAATTTTGCCCGGGATAAAGTGATTGTTTAACCACTCTACCGATACCTTTTGCTTCTACTTCCAACCCAAGGTTTTCCAGTAAGAATAAAGCATCCCTAAAGGTCATGCCACGCACATCAGGCACTTCATTATTGTCAACTTTATTGGGTTTCCATAAGATTGAGTTGCCAACAATTTTTGTTTGGACCCAAACAGCCTTACTTTCCAAATGATTGGATATGCCTAGTTGATTACTAATGAAACTTAGGTCTTCATAATATCCTGACCGTATCACAGGGAAAACCCCATCACTAATGGCCGCTACTTCCGGCACCGAAGGATCATGCAATTCGATATCCTTCGCATAAACATTATCTGCAAGTTTTTTAAAGACTGGCGCAGCAACGAGGCTACCATAAATCTTGTATCCTTTAGGGTTATCAATAACCACAATACAGCTATATTTTGGAGCTTCTGCCGGGAAATAACCCACGAACGAGGTGTAATATTCATTGATGTATTTTCCGTTTCGCAACTTCATAGCCGTTCCGGTCTTTCCTGCTATTTTGTAATTATCACTTCGGATATTTCTGGCGGTGCCTTTCTCCACGACACCTTCTAGTAGAAGGCGCGCTTTGGTAAGCGTTTGTTCAGAGCAGATTTTCTTGTTTAGCACCTTAGGTTGGAATTCCTGGATTTCTTTATCCGCTTCTTTAATTCTTTTTACAAGTAAAGGCTGGATCATCTTACCATTATTGGCAACTGCATTGAAAATGGATAATGTTTGCAGCGGCGTCAGCTTCACTTCATAGCCATGAGACATCCATGGTAAAGTTACACCACTCCAGGATGAATCAGAAGGTTCTTTTATATATGGTTCACCTTCACCAACCAGTTGAAATCCTAGTGGCTTACCAATTTGGAGGCTCTTGATAAAATTGACGTATGCCTCAGGTCTTGATCCAAAGTGTTTTGCAACCAGCCTGGCGATACCAATATTTGAAGATTTTTCAAAGATTTCTTGTACAGTTAATGTTCCAAAGCCATCGGGTTTATGGTCTCTCATCACCCGGTCATAGAATTCAAAGCTACCATTTCCGGTATCGATGGTGTCGGTAAGTTTAACACCAGCTACTTCCATGAGGACAAGCATGCTTACCAATTTAAACGTTGACCCGGGCTCTCGACTGCCCTGGCTGCCAACAGCGTAATTATATCTTTCTGCATAAAACCCTCTTGAATTTTTACTAAGATTGGCGATTGCTTTAATCTCTCCTGTTTTCACCTCCATAAGTACCAGGCTACCATAGTCTGCATCATGTTCGGCAAGTGCCTCCAATAAAGCCTGACTGGCGATGTCTTGTAAATCAATATCGAGGGTCGTTTCCACATCATATCCCGGTTTTGGGCGTACCGTTGTTGAACCATCATAAATAGGCTTCCATCCACCTCCAATCATTTTTTCATAAAGGGCTTTACCATTTTGACCTGCCAGAAAATGATTGAAGCTGTATTCAAGACCTACAACGCCACGGTTATTATTGTCAACGCTGCCAATGGTTCGATGTCCCAGGTAGGAATAAGGTTGAAACCTTTCATTAACTTTTTCGAAAATAATACCGCCTTTCATTCTTCCAAGATTAAAAACAGGCCATTGCTCTATCAATTGCTTATCGCGGTAGTCTATTTTTTTATTGCTGAGGACGATGTAACGGTTATCCCGTTTTCTGGCCTGGAGTATTAAGTCCCGGTAATATTTAGGCGGATTTCTTCTTAAATAACCTGCAAGCAACTGAGATAAGGTATCGATATTATTTTCAAGGATCTCGCCATCTACAACCGTAGGGTCGAAGCAAAGTTTGTATATAGGAAGGGAGGTAGCTAATAGATTCCCTTTTGATGAAAAAATATTTCCACGGACTGCATTTATTGTTTCGTATCGGAATGTATTACTTTCACCCACATTGCTCCATTCTTCACCATCCATAAATTGTACCCTTATTAATTGGTATATAATACCAACACAAAATAGCACTACTGCCAGGTAGGCTATCTTAACTTTGAGCAGTATGGATTTCTTTACTTTCAATTTTCTTGAACTACAATTTTTTCTGGTGGATTCAGTGTTTCAACCAATCCGATCTTCTTAACTCTTTTTGATATTTCTGATGGCTTGCCTGCCATCATATATTCCGCTTTCAATGTGATATAATTCGCCCTTAAATCTTCAATTCTTTGTTCCAGCTTATTTGCTTCCCTTATAAGCTTTTCCATCCTGTGTCTGCTACCGATGTATATTACACCCAACAGGCATAAAAAAAGTATCCGGGGTACCCATTCAGGGGGGATACCATCCTTCACTTTCTTTATAAAGTTCACGCGTTCAATAACTTGAATAAGACGTTCCTTCATTATATATTTTAAATTTTTTCTGCTATTCTTAATTTAGCACTCCTGGCCCTAGGATTTTCCTTGATTTCAGCCTGGGATGCTATAATTGGTTTATTATTTACAGGTTCTAATGGCCTGATTATTTTGCCATAGAAATCCTTCTTATCTATTCCTTCGAAATTTCCTTTTCTAAAAAAATTCTTAACTAAGCGATCTTCTAAAGAATGGTAGGTTAATACCACAATCCTCCCTTCAACGCTAAGCAGATCCTCTGATTGCTCCAATAGTGCCTTCAAAGCACCTAATTCATCATTCACTTCAATTCTTAGTGCCTGAAATACCTTAGCTAAGTTCTTATTCTCTTTCCCCCGGGGTAAGTAATGGTAGATTAGGTTTTTCAAATCCCCGGTAGAGTTAATGGCTGTATTGATTCTGGAAGAAGTGATGGCTCTGGCTATTTTTCTGGCATTAAAGAGTTCGCCATAGGTATTGAATATTCTTATTAATTCTTCCTCTGAATATTCATTTACAACTATTCTGGCATCCAATGCTGCTTTTTTATTCATTCTCATGTCAAGAGGCCCCTCAAAGCGTGTAGAGAACCCTCTTTCGGGGACATTGATCTGAAAGGAAGAAACACCCAGATCTGCCAATATCCCATCAACTTTATCCATCCCATGTAACTTCAGGTATTTTTGACAATGTCTGTAATTACTATTTACAAAAAGAAAAGAACGATCTGATATTTTATCTGCCTGTGCTTTTGCATCTGCATCCTGATCAAAAGCTATTAACCTTCCATTTTCAATATGTTTTAAAATTGCTCTTGAATGGCCACCACCACCAAAGGTTAAATCCAGATAGATGCCGCCTGCCTTCAATGCTAACCCCTCTAATGACTCCTTGAGCATTACCGGCACATGATACTCCATCACTTATTCATCCAGGTATTTCTGTGCCAGGGCTGAATACTCTTCATAATCACTAATCAGATATCCATCTTCATATACCTTTGGATTCCAAATCTCCAAATAGTTGCCCATGCCAATGATCATAACATCTTTTTCCAATTGTGCATGAGCGAGCATATGTTTAGGTATTAAAAACCTTCCTGCATTATCTAATTCAACCTGTGCGATGTTCCTAAAAAAATTTCGTTTCAATTTTCGCTGCTCGGGATGAAACTCGCTTAAGGCTGATATTTTATTGTGGATTTTCCGGTACTCCATCATAGGGTACACTACAATATTGGGTTCAAATCCTTTCTGGAGAACCAATTCGGTAGCTGAAACCTCAGGTAGATTAGTTTTAATCTTTGCAGGTAAAACCAACCTACCCTTAGTATCCAGCTTACACTCAAATTCACTTGTAAGTAAAGCCATCTGAGCCATTTAGAAATATAAACCACCATAACAAAGGTAGGGAATTTTAAAACATAATCAACCACTTTCTCCCACTTTTCCCCACTATTTTTTAAAATACAGATAATCAGATAGTTATTAAATCATTTTAATAGTTAAGCGCTGATATAGTGAATGAATCCCTGAATATTCAGATGAAAAAATTCCATAATGGACCTGAGTGGATAAAAATTTCAGATAATCAAAATGTGATTTAATTGTGGTGGTGGAAAGTGGGGGGTTAGTAATTACTAAAAAATAAAGCAAAACCCAGCATCGCTGTTCTTACGGTCCAGCTGATTGTCCTCAGCCAGTTGATTTTAATAAGCCGGTAAATGCTGTCTCTGTCATATCCGGATAATAGTTGGTTATGTGTCAGTGTGGCAATTATTGTGACAATCCAGACAAAACCTAAAAATAAAGAAGCCACAACTACCATCCACGGATAATCAAATTGATGTAAGTCAGCAATTAAGTTGGCAGTGCCCAGGAGTTCTAATAGCATACTCGGGCCAACAATAAATGAAATGTACCGCATATGGAAATTTTGATACTCTATATATGCATCTTTAGGTATTCTCAAAAATCCGGGGTAATGAACAACCTGAATCAACCAGATGAGACCGGTATTAAAAGCAGAAAGAATTAATGTTATAATTAATATTTCTATAATAGTAGTATTTAAAGATTATTCAGTGAACATTATTTTATACATATATGGCCATAATTTACCAGTTATCATAGTAGATGAATCAAAAGGATTATAAGCAATACCATTTAACACATCGGACAAAGGAAAATCCGCTTTAATGCTTTGGCTTATTGCGGAAAAATTATATTTGTTAATCACAGTTCCAGTATTAGGATCTATTTTAAAAATAATATCGCTAAACCAGCGGTTTGCAAAGATATGATTATCAATATATTCTAATTCATTTATTCGGTCTATTAATTTTCCTTCTTCGGTAACCAGAATAGTATCCTGGATGGTCAAGGATGTCGAATCATAAAAATAAATACGGTGACTGCCATCACTAACAATCAGTTCGGTCCCATCATGTGTAATCCCCCAACCCTCGTGTTTGTAATTGAAGTTTTTGTGTTGACTGAAAGGATCTAAATTGTAGATAAAGCCAACTTCATTTTTCCAGGTAAGTTGATATAGCTTTCCATTCAGAATAGTTATACCCTCTCCGAAAAAATTGGGCTCAAGGTTGAAGAGTATTTGATGTTCACCGGTTATTTGATCAACTCTGGCTATCCATGAATCCCTACCGGTTCCCTCATATAGGTTATTTTCAAAAAAAGTTAAGCCCTGGGTAAATGCATTTATATTACGAGGGATTGTATCAAGGATTATATAACCTAAACTATCTTCCGGGGGTGCCTCTATCATTGAGGAATCATTGATGTTGATCACAACATCTGCTAGTTCTTCAGTGATCTCTTCATCATCTGGTGATGAGCAGGTGAGCAATAAAAATGAAATAATAACTATAAAATAAGTAAGCCTGGACATATCAAAACAAAACAGCCGCTGAGGCGGCTGAGTTTTGCTAAATAGGTATGAAGAAGTTTTACTTCGTATGTAAGATACTCATTTCTTGTAATGAAGCCTATAATATAAATGAAAATTCCATGGTTTATCAAAAAAAAATTAATAGAGGTTAACTTTTTAGCCTTTATTACTCATCTAAATAAATCATATTATCAAATGGTTATGCATGGCAATCATTTATTTCAGCCTGATTATTTAAATTAGGGATAAAGCACAATCAGCCGGAAACAAATTCTTTTAATAAACCATGTGGAATCCTAAGGAAAGTAAAACTTTTCAAAATTTCCTTTTAATCCTATCGATTTATGTGGTAATCGAGTTGTACATCAGCTCCATTACAAACTATACTGAATTAACTAAAGAGATAGTTGAATGGCTAGACTTTATTATATGTTTATTTTTTCTTTATGATTTTTTTGCGGGTTTAAGGTTCGCTAAAAATAAGTGGTATTACCTCAAAAATAATTGGATAGACTTCGTGTCGAGTATCCCTATGGTGGGTGCCCTAAGAGCTGGCAGGATTGTTAAAATAATCAGAATACTTAGGGTTGTACGCTCAGCACGTTTTTTCTTTAGGATGTTCATCAACAGGAAAAATTCTTTTGCCACATTAAGGAACATGGTTTTATTGAGTATCATGATCATTCTATTGTTTGCCTTAAGTTTTTTCCATTTAGAATCAAACGCGAATGACCGGATCCATACATTTGAAGATTCTCTTTGGTGGACAACCATTACCACCATTACCGTAGGGTTTCTTCAGGATATCCCGCCGGTTACTGTGGAAGGCAAGATTCTGTCTATCATGTTGATCATAATAGGTATGATCATATTCAGTACACTGATTGGAACAGTTACAGATTATTTTATTGAGGATGAAGATATCCAGGATAGTATTGTCCAGCTCGATATTCGAATAAATGGCCTGGAAAATAAGCTGGACAATATAAATCATAAGTTGGATGTGATCATTAACAACAATAACTCGTCAAAAGAAATATAGACCACAGGATAGACAAGACATAGACCTGGATGTACAAAAGGGGCAATATGTGCCTAAAATCGGGAAATTTAGATACTCACTGCTGATTGCTTTAGCCGTTTTTTAGAATAAAAATTATCCAAAATTAAAAAGTTAATTTTATTTATTCTGGCATTAGTTGGAGTTGCCCTTAGTCAAGGACTAAATGCACAATCAGTAAAAACTGTTAAGCTGAAGCAAACCCCCGGCGCGTTCAATAAAACAGAGATCGAGCTTAAAGCCTGGGTACCTTAAAAGATTGTAGTGAAAAATAGAGGAGTTGATCATGAGGTAGATTTTGTGTTGGCACCAAAAGGTAAAACTGATTAAGCCAACCACATTAAGGAAGCTTATCTAACTAAAATAATATCTAATGGTGAGACAGCCACCTCACTAGAGGTAACCTTAGAACCCGGCGAATACGTTTATTACTGTCCATTGAATCTGACACCTCAATATTTACTGGAGGTTCGATTGACAATTTAAACCAGTTTTCAGAAGACTTAATAGCCGTCTAAAAAGCGGCTTTTTTTATTTTTTGGCCCGATTTGTAATAATATTGGGATAATGTCTACTAAGTTTAATACTTAAACATCTAAAACATTGGATTTACTCAAGATTGATTCTATTTCAAAATATTATACCAATCATAAAGCATTGGATAATGTCAGTTTATCTGTTCCTAAACAAAGCATCTATGGTTTATTAGGGCCCAATGGTGCAGGTAAGACTACGTTGATCAGGATTATCACACAAATCATCAATGCAGATGAGGGAAAAGTTTTTTTGAAAGATCAAGAAATAACCCAGGAAGACATACTGAAAATCGGGTACTTACCTGAGGAACGGGGTTTGTATAAAAAAATGAAAGTTGCTGAACAGCTGCTTTATTTATCACGGTTGAAAGGCATGGATAAAGCCGGTGCAAAAGCAAGAATAAAATTCTGGCTGGACCGTCTGGACCTATCAAAGTGGTGGAATAAAAATGTTGAAGATTTATCCAAGGGTATGCAGCAGAAGGTGCAATTTATGGCAACAGTGCTTCATGAACCGTCGCTAATTATTTTGGATGAACCATTCTCAGGTTTTGATCCGGTAAATACCAATATAATCACACAGGAAATTTTGAGATTGCGCGAACAAGGTACAACTATAATCTTTTCTACGCATAGGATGGAGTCGGTAGAAGCGTTATGTGATCATATTGCCCTGATAAATAAATCAAAAAAAATTCTGGAGGGAAAGAAAATAGATATTAAAGCGTCACATAAAAATAACGCTTACACCATTTGGCATGAAGGAAGACTATCCGACTCTAATGAACATTTAGAAATATTAAAACAAGAACCGGCAAAGGACAACCAGAACTATTTTTTCTCAGAAGTTCGGTGCCTAAATGGTTATTCTTCCAATGAATTATTGAAGTTTCTTATTGATAAGATCTCAGTGAAACATTTTGAAGAAAAGGTTCCCAGTATCAACGAAATATTCATCAACGAAGTACAAAAATTTTAAACATGAATAAGATCGGATTAATCATCGCTAGGGAGTTCATCACGAGGATAAGGAAGCGGTCATTTATCATTATTACCTTACTTGGCCCGGTATTTTTCGCGGCATTGCTAATAGTCCCCACTATACTGGCATTAAGTGGAGGCGATGAAAAGACGATTGAGGTGGTAGACGAGAGCGGCTACTTTAAGGATGCTTTTGAGAATACTGAAAATTTAAACTTTATTGTCTCAGGAAGAAACTTAGAAAAATCAAAAGAAAATATAATTCAAGACGAGAAGTTTGGTTTATTACACATTCCTCCTTTTGATATCAACAATCCTGGGGGTATAAATTTTTATTCAACTTCAAATCCGGGCTTAGGTCTTTTGAAAAAGCTGGAAAGGCATATAAATGCCAAAATCGAAAACATTCGACTGGTAGAGTCCGGGATTGATAAAGCATCGCTTGAGCAATTAAAATCCTCCATATCGATAAATACCATAAACCTATCCATCACGGGAGAGGAAGTCGAGAGTAATTCAGGAGCTTCCACCGCTGTAGGTTACATTGGATCGTTTCTGGTCTATTTCTTTATTTTTTATTACGGGGCTCAATGCATGCGAGGGGTGGTTGAAGAAAAATCCACAAGAATTGTAGAGGTTATTCTGTCATCAGTTAAGCCTTTTCAGCTGATGATGGGTAAAATCGTAGGCATTGCATTGGTTGCATTGACTCAGTTCATACTCTGGATCATTTTAACGGCTTCTCTTTCAATGTTGGCAGGGAAAACATTATTCGATTTAAACAGAAATATGTCTACCGTTGAGGTTAGTGAAACTCAACAACAGGAATCTGATAACCCTCAGAATGACGGCGAAGAGATATATTCATTTATATCTTCTGCTTTAGGTACACTGGACATACCTAAAGTTATATTAAGCTTCATATTTTATTTTCTGGGTGGATATTTATTGTATGGGGCTTTGTTTGCTGCCATAGGGTCGGCATCTGACAGCGATGCGGATACACAACAATTTATGTTTCCTGTTACAGTACCGTTAATAATTTCCATTGTTGTTCTAGGGGCAGTATTGAATGATCCGGAGGGTAGTTTGGCATTCTGGATGTCAGTTATCCCACTTTTTTCTCCGGTGGTTATGATGATGCGTATACCTTTTGGAGTGCCGGCATTTGACCTGGTTCTTTCTATGGTTTTGCTCATAACAGGATTTATATTAACTGTTTGGTTTGCCGGTAGAATATATCGAATAGGGATTCTGATCCATGGATCAAAGATCAATTATAAAACCATATTTAAGTGGTTCATGATGAGGTCTTAAAATGTATGATCATTCTGATGTTTACCTTTTTGCATACGGTACCTTATGCTCGTTCTTTACAAACCCATTTGCGCTTAGATTAAAAGCGGAAGGATCATTTATAACTAAAGGATTTGTTCATGGTCGTTTATTTGACCTTGGAGACTATCCGGCTGTTATTGAGTCTTCAACATCAGATCAATCAATCGTTTGGGGAGAAATCTACAGGATAAACAGGACTTCTTTTAGCTGGATTGATTCTTATGAAGGTATGGTCTCTCCTGGTAGTGCTTTAAATGAATACAACCGCAAACAAGTGGAGGCTATTGCAGATAAAGAAGTTTATACGGTCTGGGTTTATTTTTATAATCACGGTACAGAAAACTTTTTAGAAATTTCAGGTGGTGACTATATCAGTTACCTGTTGGGTTAGACTGTAGATATTAGACGCGTACGTATTCAAAAAGTAATTAACCCAGAATAGTCATTAGACTTTCTATTACATGGTTAAATCACTTCAAATCAGACACTTAACATGTTATTGGCTCGTCACCATAGCGATGCTATGCCTCCTCGACCTAAGTGCCTGATTTTTTGGGCTTTAACCCTTCATGACAAAATTCCAATGACAAATCTGGGATTAATTGCATAAATTATCATTATGCCTACTTTCTTCATTCAAATATGACAAAAGCTTCAAAAGAGAAATTCCTTACTAGGGACCCAAAAATAAAATGGATAATTCTGATCATATCCTTATTGATTGCCGGCGGATCTATTTTTTATACCTCGTTAATCGTAAATAAAATTAAGGTTAGAGAAGAGAATCAGATTGCGTTGTATGCCAGCACGCTAGAGTTTTTAGCAAATAATCCAAATCCCCCCAATTTTTTATTCGAAAATGTTATCATATCTAACAAAACCATCCCGGTTATCAGGACTGATGAATTAGGAATGCCTATAGATTTCAAAAACATACCTGCCGCAGAGAGGGCTTCGAATAAGACTGATAAACTTGCTGTTTTATATAGTGAGTTATCAGATATGGCCCGACAACATGAACCTGTGGCCATAGAGCTGAAAAATGATCAAAATAAGGTTTATGGCTACAGTTACGTCTATTATAAAGATTCATTTTTATTAACCCAACTCTGGTTTTTCCCATATTTACAACTAACTGTGATTATTGTTTTTGCCTTCGCAGTTTATATGATCTTTAATTATTCAAGAAATGCGGAGCAAAATCGTGTCTGGGCAGGTTTGGCAAAAGAAACGGCCCATCAATTGGGGACCCCACTATCTTCTCTCATGGCATGGATGGAATACCTGAAATCAAGCAGTAATCTCAATGAAGAGGTTGTCGGAGAATTAGAAAAGGATGTAAAGAGATTGGAGGTCATTACCTCAAGATTTTCAAATATTGGCTCAGTACCCCATTTAACCGACAAAAATGTTTTTGAAACAGTTACAAATGCTGTTCGGTACCTTCAAAATAGGATATCAAAAAAAGTTGTCTTTTCATATGAGGTTTTTCCTAATGAAACGTTATTTGCCTTAATAAATCAACCGCTTTTTGAATGGGTTATTGAGAATCTGGTTAAGAATGCAGTAGATGCGATGGAGGGTAAAGGAGATATAAAAATAAAAATAATTAAAATAAGTGGTGGTAAGGTAGCCATTGATATCGGGGACACCGGGAGAGGTATTTCGAAATCTGATCAACGAAAAATCTTCGAACCAGGCTACACTTCAAAAAAGCGGGGTTGGGGTTTGGGGTTGACCCTGGCCAGGCGAATAATAGAAAAATATCATTCCGGAAAAATATTTGTAAAGTCCTCAGAAGTAGGGAAAGGTACTGTTTTTAGAATACAATTAAAGAGCTCCTGAATACGCTTATTCATTGTTATTCTATCATTTGTTATAATCCCATATTCGATTAACTTCGCGAGTGTACACAATAACATTTCTAAATCCTAATGGCTAATAAAGGTAAAATCACCCAAATAATCGGTCCTGTTGTAGATATAAGTTTTGGAGCAGAAGGCTCAACACTCCCTAAAATCCTCGATTCTTTAAGGGTTGTTAAACCAAATGGGGAATCAGTTATTCTGGAAGTTCAACAGCACCTTGGGGAAGATACAGTCAGGGCAGTGGGTATGGACGCAACGGATGGGTTAATGCGAGGAACTGAAGTAGAAGATTTGGGAACGCCTATAAGAATGCCTATCGGTGAAGAAATAAAAGGACGATTGTTCAATGTAGTTGGTAGTGCCATCGACGGGATGGAGCAATTATCTACGGAATCGGGTTTGTCGATCCATAGAAGTGCTCCGGAATTTAAGGAATTATCGACCTCATCCGAGGTGCTTTTCACCGGTATTAAGGTTATAGATTTAATTGAACCTTATTCTAAAGGAGGTAAAATCGGGTTGTTTGGCGGAGCCGGCGTCGGTAAGACTGTACTCATACAGGAACTCATAAATAATATTGCAAAAGCTTATGCCGGCCTTTCCGTATTTGCCGGCGTTGGTGAGCGGACACGTGAAGGTAATGACCTGCTACGGGAAATGATTGAAGCGGACATTGTAAACTACGGTGAAGATTTTAAAGAATCTATGGAAGCAGGAGGCTGGGACCTCTCCAAAGTCAATAAAGAAAAACTTAAAGATTCCAAGGCGACATTCGTTTTTGGTCAGATGAATGAACCTCCGGGTGCTCGTGCCAGGGTTGCTTTATCGGGATTAACATTAGCAGAATACTTCCGTGATGGAGATGGCAAAGGGCCCGGGCGTGATATCCTTTTCTTCATCGATAATATCTTTAGATTCACACAAGCTGGCTCCGAGGTATCTGCGCTCTTAGGAAGGATGCCTTCAGCAGTGGGTTACCAACCTACACTGGCTTCGGAGATGGGTAAAATGCAGGAGAGGATCACTTCAACAAAGCATGGTTCCATCACGTCTGTTCAGGCGGTTTATGTTCCTGCGGATGACCTTACTGACCCTGCACCTGCCACTACATTCAGCCACCTTGATGCAACAACGGTACTCTCCCGAAAAATTGCGGAACTAGGTATTTATCCGGCGGTTGATCCTTTAGATTCAACGTCGAGAATATTAACTCCGGAAGTTATTGGTGCAGAACATTATAAATGTGCACAGCGGGTAAAAGAGATACTTCAGCGGTATAAGGAATTGCAGGATATTATCGCCATTCTGGGTATGGACGAACTATCAGAAGAAGATAAACAAACGGTTTATCGAGCAAGAAGGGTACAGCGTTTCCTTTCCCAACCGTTCCATGTAGCCGAAGCATTTACTGGTATTCCCGGAGTGCTTGTAGATATAAAAGAAACCATAAAAGGATTCAATATGATTATGGATGGTGAACTCGATCATCTTCCTGAAGCAGCCTTTAACTTAAAGGGGTCTATAGAAGATGCCATAGAAGCAGGAGAAAAAATGATCAAAGAGTCTAATTAAAAGTAATGTTTTTAGAATTAATCACACCAGATGAAAAAATATTTGACGGTGAGGTAGAATCCGCTATTTTACCGGGAAGCGAGGGATATTTTCAGGTATTAAACAATCATGCGCCTTTAATAAGCTCCTTAGGTAAAGGCGATTTAAAGCTAAAGCAAAAGAAAAAAGAAATTATTTATGAAGTGGAAGGTGGGACGGTGGAAGTATTAAATAATGTTGTTACTGTTTTAGCAGAGGTAGTTCATAAAGAATAGTTTTTTAAGGCTTTATTCATGTTTTTCCCTTAGGATGAAAAGATGAGTTACAAGTCTCACTTCTCAAAGACCCTTCATCTGGCTTTTCCGGTTATCTTATCTCAACTTGGCCATGTCCTGACTGGTACAGCCGATAGTTTGATGGTCGGTAGATTAGGGGAGGTCCCGCTAGCTGCAGCCGCCTTGGCTAATAGCTTATTTTTCTTTTTTTTGATATTTGGCATTGGTGTGTCATATGGTATCACCCCTTTAGTTTCTGCATCGCTGGGGGCAAAAAATTATCTAAGCATATCAAAATATGGTCAGCACGGGATCATACAGAATGTAATCTTGGGGATTATTCTATTTCTACTGGTTTCTGGGGGCTCTGAGTTATTGATTTATTTTGATCAGGAACCGGAAGTTGTGGAGATGGCTTCACCTTACTTAAAGGTATTGGGCATTTCCATCATACCAATAATGGTTTTTCAGTCGTTCAGGCAATACCTGGAAGGGTTCTCTTTGACTAAACCCGCCATGTATTCTTCTGTGACCGGCAATATTTTAAATGTATTTCTTAATTACCTATTGATCTTTGGCAAATTTGGATTCCCGGCATTGGGTTTATTAGGAGCAGGATATGCGACTTTGATAGCAAGGATATTTATAAGTACCAGCCTAATGTGGTGGACCCTTAGCTATTCAACAGCAGGACAACACCTGAAAGGACCAGTGAAATTGTTTTGGTCAAAATTTAAAGAATTGCTGAATATAGGGATTCCTTCAGGCTTGCAACTATTATTTGAGGTTGGCGCCTTTAGTATGTCAGCGATTATGGTTGGGTGGATAAGTGCCGAAACATTAGCTGCCCATCAAATTGCTTTGAATTTATCAGCCATAACCTACATGGTAGCGACAGGGCTTGCTGCTGCTACCACCATTCGTGTGGGAACGGAATATGGTAAGAATGATTATAAAGCCATGAAGGAAGCCGGAAGATCTTCTTTTTTATTGGTTTCAATGGTTATGTTTGGCTTTGCGATGATGTTTTTATTTGGTAGGAACTTTTTGCCAACCCTTTACATTGAATCTGAATTAGTAATTGATTATGCCAGCACGTTACTGGTGATCGCTGCATTTTATCAAATTTCAGACGGGATTCAGGTTGTGGGATTAGGTAGTTTAAGAGGAATCTCGGATGTTAAATTACCAATGATATTTACATTGATAGCATATTGGGTTATTGCTATTCCTTCAGGTTATTTCTTTGCATTCGTATCGGATATGAAGGCAATAGGAGTATGGCTTGGTTTATTGTTGGGTTTAACCATCTCAGCGGTGCTTCAGGTTGTTAGATTTACATTATTAAGTAGAAATATTTTAGTAAAAGCAAAGCCCAAATTGGCTGTTCACTGAAAGGAATTATTATTCTTTTTTACCTCCCAGAAAAAATACCCGGGATACATTAAATCCGAAATGTATATCTCCATCAAAAAATTCACCGGTGTTTTCGGTGATGAAGCCTCTCTCATTCATTGTTCTAGCATTTGTTAAATGTAATTGAAAGACATGGCCGCCGGTTTCTATATCAAAACCAAATGCCAATGCATTTATGATATCATCTGGCTTATCTGTGACCTGATAATAGTACTCGGCATTTAAAGCCACCCTTTTGGTTAATTTAAATCGACCACCAACCCCAAGGCTGAGAACATCATTTTCAGCATCTTCATCCTCCACAAAGTTCCTATGCACAAGGGATGGCATGATCTGGAGTGAAAATATTTGACTAAACTTTCTTGCAAGAAGTATTTGATAGCTATATCCATAGCTATGCCTATCCTTAAATTTTAATTCTTGAGGAAAATCCAGCGTCCGTATAGTCATACTTGCAAAACCTGTCATAGTGAAAGGGAATAAATTCGATTGACGTAGGATTCTATATTTTATGAATCCGTCATATACTTTTTGAAAAGAAGACCTTCCGAAGCCAATATTTAAATTATCAGTGAATCCATATTCAAGAGCGAACCGAATATTTGCCTGATCCAATCCAAATAGATCATCAATCCCCTGATTAATCCTTCCAAAACGATGACCAATGACAAATTCCAACACGCCTTTACTCCTGGTTTCTACAGTATGACCATTGATTAATCTTGTGCTTTTAAAGGTGGCTGTGGTAAAATCTTCCCCTTCATCAGTTTCGTTTTCCTGGAGCATACTTAACAAATCGTCTTGTGCTTTCAGTTTGGAAACTCCCATGATTAATGTGATAATGATTATACAGAGTTTAGCCTTTTTCATAGGGTTTATATTTAAAATCAATAAAGACTTGTATTGTCTCAGCTATATTGTAAAATAATGCTTTTGGGATTTTAATTTTATAGTCTTTCAACTCTACATTGAAAGATGTTTTAATATGCACCTTATCGTTTTCTTTCTTTAAGTTGGCGGGCACAGAAACCTCATGTGTAACGCCGTGAATGGTTAATGCACCAGTTGCTGTTACTTGCTCGTTATTAACATTTCCATCCCAATTTTCTATTTTCCCTTTGAATGTTGAATGAGGGTATTTATCTGATTCCAAGTAACTTTCATTAAAATGTTCTTGCATTAATGATTTTCTGAACTGGAAATCTTTAATGTTTACAAGAAAGGCAAATTCTCCAGATTCCAAATCAATTATGCTCGAACTGGTAGTGGTTGTAGCTTCAATATCCTCCACTAAAGCTTTTGAGTAAAAACGTATATTAGAACTTTCACTGACATATCGTTGGGATTCAGTGATAAGTGGTAAGCAAAAAAATAAAAAGAATAATGCTTGCTTAATCATTACAAAGAATTTTAGATTTAATTATCTGGTGAACCATCATTTACCCAACATAATATTTGATCAATTTCGTTTTGAGGTAGTGATCCTGACGGAGGCATAACCCTGGATGGACTTTGACTGGATACTCTATTAGCAATTTGATTTGCAAAATCTCTTACAATTGATGGATCGGTATATAAAGGTTGCTGACTATCCAGATGACAGCCAGAAATAGCACAATTTGTTTCTATAAGTGGGAAAATGTTACTTTCAAGTGAAATACCCGTTAATAGGCTGATTTCTTTTTCAGATCCACACCCTCCGCCATCTTGCACCGAAACGGTATAGTCTCCCGGTAAAAGATTATTAAATGAGGAATCTGTGGATTCCAATAAAAGTGTCCCTTCCTGGAAAAGCGTATATTGAAAGTTTTCATCGCCTCCATCAGCAGAAATGTTGATTACACCATTTGATTGATTACAACCGGATGATATTGTCTCTAGTTCTATAGTTATTGCTTCATCATTGGCATCTAAGAAACCATTTTTAGTAAATACACATCCTTTGGAATCCATAACGCTCGCTACAAAGCTACCGGCAGGTATGTCTGAAAAAGTATTTGCACTTTGAAAATCATTGTCATTTATGGAATACATATATGGTGGTTCACCGCCACTTGGTGAGATTGTAATTTGACCTCCTTTAGCACATGAAGCGCTGGACAATAGCTCAATTTGTAGGCTTAAGTTGCTGGACTCACAGTCTATTAGCGGTTCCAGATCTGCTATGGAATCACTTGAGCATTTAACAAAAAGCCAAATAATAAATATCAGGCTGGTATATTTTAATCCTTTGAATATTGAATGAAATCTTAACATGACATTTCAACAGACTATTTATTAAAATAGTTGATTTTTTATTTTAAGAGTATTAAAAATAATGTGTACCAAATTAAAGGCGTCCAAGGATATAAATTGTATTCAACAAGGCCAATTCAGATAACTTTATTTATAAATTTATGAGATCAAATTATAAATATGAGTAAAGAGATTAAACGCCGTAATTCTAACACCACTTCGCTAAAAGAATCATTTGGTGATTTACTATCTAACTATAATCTTAAAACAAAGTACCATCAAACCCATTTGATGTCGTCCTGGGAGGAGATAATGGGTAAGCCAATCGCCTCACGAACCCAGAAGATGTTTATCAAAGACCGTAAGCTATTTGTATTTCTATCTTCCGCTCCTTTAAAACAAGAATTAATATACAGAAAGCAAAAAGTGATGGATTTATTAGAAGAAAGGTTTGATGAGAAAGTGATTGATGATATTGCTTTTTTGTAAATGATAATTAGTTCATTTCGTATTAACCACTAAAAGGAACTATGACATCAATTAATAGAAGGGGTTTTATCCAAAAATCAGCTATTGGTACTACAGCCATTTCCTTGGGTTTTTGTGCGCCAAAAATAAAGAACAAAAAAAAGTTAGGTGTTGCTTTATTGGGTTTGGGTAGCTATAGCACCGGACAATTGGCCCCCGGATTACAAATGACAGCGCATTGTGAGCTTAGAGGAATTATAACAGGCAGTCCTCATAAAATTCCTGAATGGCAAAGAATAAATGGGATCAAAGACCAAAATGTGTATTCCTACGACAACATGAATGAGATCGCTAATAATGATGATATCGACATCGTCTACATTGTAACGCCAACCGGAACGCATGCAAGGTTTTCTATTGCCGCGGCCAATACAGGTAAGCATGTATGGTGTGAGAAACCGATGGCTATGGACGAAGATGAATGCCAAAACATCATTGATGCGTGTAACAGAAACAAAGTCAAGCTTGCCATTGGTTACCGCATGCAGCATGAACCAAATACAAAGACAGTAATAAAGTTCGCAAAAACACGTCCATATGGGCTGATTCAAAATGTCACAGCGGAAGCCTGTTATTCCGGTAGCAGTTGGCAGAAATGGCGCTTGCAAAAGCATATGGGTGGAGGCGCGCTTTATGATATGGGCGTATATACCATCAATGGCATCAGATATGCCACAGGGGAAGAGCCTGTAAAGGTTGTCCAGGCATCTCAATCCACCAAAAGGCCAACTATTTTTACGGAAGTAGATGAAACGACGCGCTATGAATTAGAATTTGCCGGTGGTATTAAAGCAAGTGGTCTTACCAGCGTAGGCCTACCGAACAATAAACTCAGGGTAGATTGTGAGAAGGGTTGGTACCAATTGCAGCCGATGCAGTCCTATTCCGGGGTTAGGGGAGAAACAAGTGATGGTAAGAAACTAAACAAACCTGTGCGTGACCAGCAAGCCAGACAGATGGATGTTGATGCATTGGCAATAATAAACAATCAACCCATGTTAGTGTCCGGTGAAGAAGGCCAAAAGGATATAGTTATTGTAAATGCCATAAAAAAAGCCAGTCAGACAGGTAAGGAAGTTGTAATATAGTCTTCTGACCGGCTTTTTTGCTTATTAAAATTATTCTTCTGATGATGCGTATGCTTCGGGATAAAGAACAATTTGAATGTATTCGTCATCTATATAATTGGAAGCTATTTTTTGCACATCCTCACCTTTAAGATTTTTTGTTAGCTCTTCTAAAGCGGCTATATCTTTTAAGTCCCAGTCGTTTACAAAATATTCCCGCATGGTTTGCTGCCAGAAGTTGTTTCTTTCTTTTTGAACTTCCAGGTTTCTGCGTTGTTGTTCCTTCAGTTTGACCAGGTCCTCTTCAGAGACACCATTTTCTTTAATGTCGTCTACCACAGCAAATACCCCCTGCACCAATTTGTCAACATTCTCCGGAGCACAAGGAAACTGGATCCTGATTATATAATGAGGGTATGGACTTTCACTCAAAGAAGCACTTGCTCCGATGCCGTAGACGCCGCTTTGGTCTTCCCTCAAGGTTTCCACTAATTTGATATTTAATAACTCAGAAAGCGTTCGAAAGTCATGATCCAGGTCTTTACTTTTTTCTTCTTTCCCATGGAAGACCATAACCACCATACTTTTTGGATCGGATCCTTTATACACCTTTTCTTGTACCATTCCATCAGGGGGCCTGACTCCATTGTCTTTCCATTTTTCAACTCTATTAATTGAAGGAAGGCTCCCCAGGTATTGATTGATGTATGGCTTTATCGAATCAGTTGAAATATTTCCTGTAATCCAGAATGTGAAATCGCTGGCATCTTTAAACCGCTCCTTGTAAAATTCAAATACTTCATTGTGGTCTATCTGGTTTATTTCTTCAACGGTTGGGATACCGCCACCCCTTGGATGATCCTGGGAAAGGATCTTTTGTGTACGATCATAAAAGTAATATTGCGGATTAGCTTCTATGTTTGCCAAAATACCTTTCGTCCTGGCGATGTAGGATTGGAATGCTTTTTCATCTTTTCTTGGTTGGGTGAAAGCCATATGAACCAGTTGGAACATTGTCTCAATATCTTTCGGGGAGCAACGTCCACCGATGCCTTCACTAAGCTGTCCAATGTAAGGATTTACCGTTACCGTTTTTCCTGCAAGTGCTTTACCAAGGTCAGTGGCTGAAAAGTTCCCAAAACCACTGCTTCCAATGATAGTGCTGGCGTTAGAGGCAGAATAAAAAATATCATCCCCTGCGAGTGAGTATCCCCCGGGGCTGTAAGCACTGATTAATATCTCATCATTCTTAAAGTCTGTTGGTTTTAGAAAAACTTTAATCCCATTGGACAGATCAAGTTCAGTTACATCTATCGCAGCTATATAATTTTCATCCTGGATTGTCCCCGGATTTGGTATTTCTGAGATCAACTGATCACTAACTTCAATATCTTCATAGGGATCAACAGCTCGCTGGCTTACTTCATCTATGATATTCAAAACGTTGTCTTTTGAGGGTAAATCAAGTCCTTCTTTTTCGGGGGCTGTGATTACAACCACCCGATTATCTTTGGATATAAATTTATCTATTAATTGGTTTATTTCATCCAGGGAAATTCCGTCCAGTTGTTGTTTGACGAAATTGTACTCAAACGAAATACCAGGTATGGGTTCGTCTTCCAGAAAGTTGTTGACATATTCATTTACATAAGCTGTCGATTCTGTTTTATCCTTTTCATTGAAAGCGCGCTCATAATTTTTTAACATTATTTTTTTATAACGCTCCACCTCACCCGGTGTGAATCCATGCTGTTTTACCCTTTTTAATTCTTCCATGATAGCAATTAATGCTTCTTCGATACCATCCTCTTCCACCGATGCAAAAGCCTGAAAAGCTGATTTGGTCCGGGCCCAGGTACTTCCTGCATTGGTGGAAGCATAAATAAAAGGTGGATCGCCTTCCTGCCTTAGTTCATTAAGTCGTTCGTTAAGCATGCCAACAAAAATGTTGGACAGCATATGATCAAGATAATCTTTTTGATTGATAATCTTTTCTGGGTCTTTTTTAAAGAAGATCATCAGTCTGGTAAAGGAAGCTTCTTTGTCGCTGGTTATGGCAACATAGGTTTCATCGTGGTCTGGGACAGCATAATTTTTTCGTTCTCGAGGTGATTTGTTTTTGGGGATATCACCAAAGTACGCTTCAATCTTATCTTCCAATTCGTCCGGGTCAATAGCTCCGACCGCAATTACAGCCATTAAATCCGGTCTATACCATTCTTTGTAGAAATCTATCAGGGTTTGGTGCTCAAAATTTTCAAGAACCTCTTTAGTGCCAATGGGTAGTCGCTCAGCATATCTGGAATCTTTAAATACAACCGGAAGATATTCATCGAGCATTCTTCTTTGAGGGCCCTGTCCAAGTCTCCACTCTTCTATAACGACACCTCTTTCTTTTTCTATTTCTTCTGGATCGAATGTGAGATTGGTTGCCCAGTCTCTCAATATTTTAAGCCCCTGGTCGACAAGTTCCGGCTTATCTGTTGGTATGGGTAGCATATAAACAGTCTCATCAAATGATGTATAGGCATTCAGGTCAGCCCCAAATTGAACACCTATTGATTGGAGATAGCTTACCAAATCATTTTTTTCAAAGTTCTCTGTGCCATTGAAAGCCATGTGCTCAATGAAATGCGCCAGCCCCAGTTGATCATCGTTTTCCATTATCGAGCCTGTGTTTACCACCAATCTAAGCTCAACCCTTTCCACAGGTTTTTCATTTTCACGGATATAATAAGTCAGGCCGTTCTCTAGTTGTCCAATTTTAACTTTTGGGTCTATTGGGAGTTCACCGTATGACGTTTGCGCCACTGCGTTGAAAAGCACAGAAAACACTAGGAAAGCCGAAAGAAGTATTCTTTTTATATTCATGTTATCGATATATTGAAGATTAGTTGTAAAATAAAATTAGATAGGTTCTTGTTTCTTCTTGAACGGATTAATTCTGCCGGCAGTATGCGCCACGCTGTCCTTCACAGAGACACCGGCCTTTTTCATGGCTTCATAACTACTCTTAACGGTATCTGCACCCGCTTTTTTAGTTGCTTTTACTATCGATGAAATTACCCTGGCTGAAGAATCCAGCACCAATTTGCCCAACAGGTTAGAAGACTCCATAAATGCTGATCGTTTTATAGCCTTTTTATCTACCATCCCGGTGTTACCACAATATTTTTTTGCAACTATGCCAACGCGTAAGGTTAAAAAAGCATTGGTTGATCCTTCCAACATAGCATCCAGTATAATATTCGCACTTGGCCCAAAAACTGGTATCGCCTTACCGGTTGAATTTTTGATCATTGACCTGATGATGGGTTCTATTTGTTCACTGATGTTTAAATTTTCAATTTCTGAGGCCAGAAAGGTGGTGGCTCCTATGTTTGCATAAAGCCTGGTCATATCTTTTAAGGATGGCCTTTGATAATAAAGGTGGGTAATATCCCAAACCATTTTAGTTTGGGTAGCAAGTACGGTGAAGGCATCAAGTTTACCATTTTGTGAGATAGCTGTGGTGATAAAAACTGTACTGGCGGTTTTATGAATGATCCTGTCTGCTTCAGCATCAAGTATTTTAATTCCATTATCAAGGTCTTCATCACTTTTAATGGTGATTTGATTTGCCTTTAAATATTTATTGCTGGATACTTTTTTTAGTATTTTATTTCTATAAGCCGGCAGATCTTTTTCATCACTTGGAAATGCAATGTTTTTTGGTAGTCGAAAAAAAATAACAAAAGGTATACTAAAGAGTATTGAAAATGCAACTATTAAGCCCCAAAGGGTAATTTGTCCTGCTAAAGGACTAATCCCGGAGGCCAGGTCGTATAGATTATGGATTTGATTGATGATGAATAGAAGAAAACCCAGTATAATCAATACACTGACTGAGGTAATCAGAAACTTGATGTCTTTTAGCACAACATGTTAATTATACCTAAAGTTAAATTAAAAGTTTTTAATAAGTCGGGTCACGAAGTCGCTTTCAACTATGCCTATGGGTACTTGATAAATTCCGGCATCTCGTCCGATATCTTCCACCCATACCGTTTTCTTTGCGTTTTATGCCTTCATCACGATTCCTATTGCATAATTCAGGATCAATGCCGTTTAGTTAAGCTCATATTGTTTTATAGTTTTGTGAAAATACTCTG
>CAYSCZ010000026.1:30355-39250 GCA_964429655.1 uncultured Roseivirgaceae bacterium | reverse complement strand
TGACTGTTAATCAGAGGGTCGTTGGTTCGAGCCCAACCTGAGGAGCGTTATATAAAGCAGTTTCGGAATTATTTCTGTAACTGCTTTTTTGTTTGTACAACAATTTGAACAGCAAAGGTGTGGAATTGCAACAAAATACTAGACATTAGGTTAAGCGCATTCTCAGAACAGTCGTTCGGCTGCGCCGAGTGACGGCAATTCTTAAAGAAAGTCTCTGACCGGATTTTAGAAGTCAATCCATATATTCGAGCTATGTCCGAACTTCGAAAAGCCAGCACCGATCATCCTTTACACAGTCACTCGACACAGCCGAGCGACTGATGGAGAAGTCATGAACATTTTAGCAATATGATCACCCAGTTGATGATCAAGGTAAGAAAGATCAATCCAAGTGTTAAGAATGCCAAACAGCTACGGGCTTCTGTGATTGTAAAATGGCTGAAGCAACATAATCTACGACAGGTTCAGCACCTGGCCGGTCATCGCTACATCAGTAGTATAGAAAGCTATCAGCAGAATGATATGGAAAAGTTAAAAGAAGAAGTACAGCAGTTCCATCCTTTGGGTTGATAAATTGTATCTTTACATAAATGAATTGATATGAATAGCGTAATAGATAAGGAGTTAATCAGTCAACTGTTAAAGCTAGAGATTGATCAACAAGAAAAGGTACTTGCCTTTATCAAAGAGCTGTTAGAAGCCGATGAAATGAATAAACAAGCCGATGCATCTGAGCAAGCAATCAAAGATGGGCGTACAAAGAGTTTAGATCAATTTAATGAAGATTTTGAGCAGTGGAAGATCCGCAAGAGAGCAAGTATGAAGTAATTATTACTGATCCGGCAGAGATCAGTTTTTATGAAATATTAGAATATCTGTATGACCACTATCCTTTAGACCGGGCAGAAGAAATAGCCAATGAAATCAGAGATAAAACAAAAATGCTAAAGTCTCAAGCTGAAAGGGGAACTCCGGAACCTCGATTGAAACACCGGAAAGAAGGTTATCGGTTTATACTTTACAACCGCACCAAAAGAACAGATATCAAGATCATATACTACATCCAGGAACGGGAAGGAAAGGTTTATGTGACAGACTTTTTTCCGACGGAAAAGAATGATACCGAAATATCGAAAAGAAACCGGTAGGCCAACCTACAATCCCAACCCTGTTTGCCCCGCCGGCTGGCGGGTCACGCTCACACAGCCGAGCGACTGAGGGGATAGAAGAAACAGCCTTTCAGAATATAGCGAAAGTAAGGCATAAGGATATGAACAACAACCATAAGGAAGGTAGCGATGAATTTGCCTGGCTTAATTATGATGAAGCAAAGATTGTCGGGCCGGCCAAGAGCCTGGCAGTTGGGGCAGGTGACTCCATCAAGATGGACGTATATCCTCACACAGTCGCTCGGCCACCGAGCGACTGTGGGGATTTATAAGTATACAGACAAAGAAATCAGGGTCTTGAGGATACGCTACGTCAAACAAGAACCCGAGGAATACTAACCCCCAATCCCACCGCAAGTCCGCCCCGGTTCTCGCAAAGCCCCCGCACCTTTATTTTTCCATGTCTTAGCTGACCAATCAAAGCTCTATTTCTTTCGGCCCCGTCTCTTTTTATCTGGTGTCTTGGCGGCCAGTTCTTCACATTCCTGTAGTGTTAGTTCCGTTGGTTCTTTGTCTTTGGGGATCTTTACATTCTTTTTGCCAAACTTTATGTAAGGGCCGTAGCGGCCTTTGAGGATTTGAACGTCTGGGTTTTCTTCAAAAGTTTTAATGAAACGCTCAGCATCCAGCTTCCTTTTAGCCGCTATGATTTCTATGGCTTCATCAGCTGAAACTGTCAATGGATCATGCGCTTTATTTAAAGAGTAAAACTTATTGTCGTGTTTGATGTAAGGGCCAAATCGCCCAACAGCAGCGATCATTGGTTTGTCTTCAAACACTCCGACCTCACGGGGAAGCTTAAATAAATCCAAAGCTTCTTCCAGGGTAATATTTTCAATGAATTGTCCATCCCTGAGGCTGGCAAACAATGGTTTTTCCTCCTCGTCTTGTTCGCCTATTTGAACCAATGGGCCAAACTTACCCAGTCGGGCAATAACTTTCCTGCCGTTCTTAGGGTCAGTACCCAGAATCCTGGATGATCCTACCTTTGATCGTTCTAGTTGCTCAGTATTTTCAACTTTCGGATGGAAGCCCATATAAAAACTCTTGATCATGGAGTCCCAATTGGTTTTTCCATGCGCTATTTCATCAAATTCCCTTTCTACATTTGCGGTAAATGAATAATCAATTACGTTAGGGAAGTGCTCCACTAAAAAGTCATTGACTACCATGGCCACATTTGTAGGGAATAGTTTATTTTTTTCAGCGCCGGTTATTTCTGTTTTATCATAGGATCCTATCTGGTTATTCTGTAGAACCAGCTCTTTATATTTTCTTTCCTGGCCTTCTTTGGATTCTTTGACCACATAATCCCTTTTCTGAATGGTTGAAATGGTTGGTGCGTATGTTGAGGGCCTTCCGATACCCATTTCTTCAAGCGTTTTCACCAGGCTGGCCTCTGTGTAACGGGCCGGGTGGCGGGTAAAGCCTTCCCTGGCTTTAAGTGATTGCAGGTCAAGGGTTTGTCCAACACTTAAAGGAGGGAGCATACCTTTGCTGTCTTCGTCATTTTCATCATCTGTGCTTTCTATGTAAACCTTCAAAAATCCTTCAAACTTGACAACCTCTCCCTGGGCTATCAATTTCTCATCGGAAGTATTAATGCCGATGGTAACATTAGTTTTCTCAAGCCTGGCATCTGCCATCTGAGAAGCGATAGCCCTTTTCCAGATGAGTTCATACAGCCTTTTTTCAGCATTATCTCCCGGAAGGTTTCTCATTGAAAAATCTGTTGGCCTGATGGCTTCATGCGCTTCCTGCGCCGACTTAGATTTTGTTTTATAATGCCTTGACTGAACAAAATCCTTTCCGTAAGATTTGCCAATCTCTTTTGTGGCACTACTGATTGCTTCCTCCGACAGATTTACCGAATCGGTACGCATGTAGGATATTTTACCGGCTTCGTATAACTTTTGCGCTACTGACATGGTCATCGATACCGGAAAATTTAACTTTCTACTCGCTTCCTGTTGAAGGGTGGAGGTGGTAAAGGGAGGTGCAGGAGATTTTTTTGCCGGTTTGGTTTTAATATCTTCAATTTTGAAGGCAGCATTTTTGCATGATTCCAAAAATTCCTGAGCTTCCGGCAAAGTTTTGAACTTTTCAGGTAGTTCAGCATTCAGGACTTTCCCTTTTGGCAGATCAAAAACCGCTGTCACTTTAAATGATGAGGTGGCCTTGAATTTATTGATTTCCCGTTCTCTTTCAACAACCAACCTAACGGCGACAGATTGAACCCTTCCCGCAGATAGCCCTGTTTTAATTTTCTTCCAAAGGATAGGTGAAAGTTCATAGCCAACAATTCTGTCCAGGATCCTTCGGGCTTGTTGCGCATTCACCAGGTCTTGATCAATACCTCTGGGATTTTTGAGGGCGTTGAGTATGGCGTTTTTTGTGATTTCCCTGAAAACGATGCGCCTGGTCTTCGAATCATTTAAGTCCAGTGCTTCTTTTAAGTGCCATGATATGGCCTCCCCTTCCCGGTCATCATCACTGGCCAGGTAAATCATCTCAGCGTCGGAGACTAACTTTTTAAGTTCTTTCACCACTTGCTTTTTGTCCGGAGTAATTTGGTACCTTGGACTGAAGTTATTTTCTATGTCCACACCTTTATCTTCTTTGGGCAAATCCCTCACATGTCCATTGCTGGAAGTGACCCTAAAGTCGCTACCAAGGTAGCTTTCGATGGTCTTTGCTTTAGCAGGTGACTCAACTATTACAATATTTTTTGGCATATATTTCTTATCTCGGTGCGATCAAATATCAATAAAAAAAATCAAATACTTAACCGCTTACTTTTATGATAAACAAATCTTTATTTTCTTAATGTTTTAATTTAATCCATAACATCAAAGTTTTCATGGGTCATTTATACCTGATCAGACATGCCGAGGCCGAAACCGCTTCGAGTAAAGACTTTAACCGCCACCTAACCACCAACGGGCTGCGTGACGCCATGAAACTGGGTAAGTTTTTGCATAAAGAAAGCATATTTTGTGATTATTTTTTATCCAGTACTGCCAGGCGGGCTCAAAGCACGGCTGAATTTATCGCTGAAGGTATCAAGTTTCCAAAAACAAAAATTGTATACGAGGAAGATCTTTACCATGCTTCTGTAAGGATATTACTGAACCGGGTAAGTCAGCTTGATTCAAAACATAATGTTGTGTTTATATTGGGCCATAATCCGTTTATCTCCTACTTTGGGGAATACTTAACCGGAGATGACGTTGGTGTGCTGCCGCCGGGCGGACTCCTAAAAGTAGGATTTCATAAGATAGCCTGGTCAGAGGTATCTCAAAATTCCGGCACCTATTTATCTTTGATCCACCCATATCAATTGTAGAATCAATGACAAAGCCGCTCTCTTTTGATCCTAACGAAGTGGGTAGAAAGGGTAAAATTTTTGGTATGCCATATGATCCTGAAGATGCTCAACTGCTATTGATCCCGGCTCCATGGGAGGTGACAGCATCTTACGGTTCAGGAACCTCTAAAGCCCCAAAAGCCATACTCGATGCCTCTTCACAGTTAGATCTTTGTATTCCGGGGATAAAAAAGCCTTGGCAACAGAAAATTTCTATGCTCCCAACAGAACAGAAGTGGTTGGACCTGAACGATGCGCTTCGTTCCAAAGCAATCGACCATATCAAAAGATCAGAACTGGGGCTATCCATCAATAATGATCAATTAGAACAAATCAATCAGGGCTGTTCGGCATTTAAAGAATGTATTAAGGCTGAGACAAAAGCCTGGATGGAGAAAGGAAAGTTGGTGGGAGTAGTTGGAGGCGACCATAGTGTATGCCAGGGGTATGTAGAGGCCATAGCTGAAAAATACAAAGAATTTGGTGTTTTACAGATCGATGCTCATATGGACCTCCGTGTTGATTACCAGGGTTTTAAATACTCTCATGCTTCTGTTTTTCATAATATTTTAAAACTTGATGGCGTTGAAAAACTTATTCAGCTGGGTGTAAGGGATTATTGCCCGGGTGAGGAGCAAACAGCGCAAACCGATGGACGCATCACCAGCTATCATGACCTTGAAATCTTTGAGCGGTTATTTCATGATGATCTCTGGGCTGATATTACCGAAGAAATCACCTGCCACCTGCCCGCGAATGTTTACATAAGTTTCGATATTGATGGCCTCGAGCCTGTACTTGCCCCTAATACCGGCACCCCTGTCCCTGGTGGATTAAAATTTTCCCAAATCACTTTTTTACTCAAAAAACTTGCCGAGTCCGGGCATACCATCGTAGGTTTTGACTTATGTGAAGTTGTACCTTCAGAGCGGGAATGGGACCAAAATGTCGGAGCACGCGTGCTCTATCAATTATGCAGTTATATGGGGTTGAGTCAGAAGGTGCTAAAGCTGGATTGAAACGCATGACCAGCTGTCAGGAAGTTTCTGAATTCTTCATTATCATACTGCGCCATGCCGCTATTTTTCATAATGATTTTACCATTAGGATCAATAACAAAAGTGGTGGGTATTGATCTTCCCTTTAAAATAGAAGGCATAGGGCCCGCAGAAAAATAGAGTGGCAAATCATAGGCTTTATTATCCATAAACTCTCTTGCTTTTCGAGGATCTTTATCCACTGAAAGCATGATAAACGCAACATTTGGGTCATCAATGGATTGATAGAGATTATTGATATCCGGCATCTCAGCAACACATGGCGGACACCATGTGGCCCAGAAGTTAATAAAAATGGTTTTCCCTCTGAATGTCTCCATAGGAATCTCATTCCCTTTGGAATCAATTACAGAAAAGTTATAATCAATCTCACCTAACGGCTCCTCATCCAGGGCTGGCTTTATGATTCCGGTATACAATATTGCCCTTTGTAATGTAGAAGCAATCATGGTTTGCAGTCCGGTAGCAAAGACGACGGCGATGATGGATATGATCACACCCCACTCAATTAGTTCTTTTTTTAATTTTTTGGTCATAATGAGAATCAACAGCTATAAACTGATCACCGTTCCGATTAATCATAAATTTTTGGTTAATTTGTAAAATAAAACAACCAGATGCAGCGTCTTTTATTTTTTTTCTTGTCATTTCATTTGCTTTCTAATGCATTAACCGCACAAAAAATCAAATACGATAAGAGAATTTTCCCACTGGTAGAAACTGGTAATTATGATTATGCAGAACCACTATTAAAAACATTCCTTTCAAACGAGAAGAATGATGATCATGCCAATGCACACCTGCACATGGGTATCCTCTACCAAAAAAAGATTGAAGGTATCTCACTGTTGGAAGACACTTCAAGATTATTTATGGTCATCGATTCCGCATTATTTTACTTTGACAAAGCCTATTCATTCATTGATAATAAGGAAATCAGGAAAAATGATGAATTCTATCAAAGCTATGTAAAAAGAGACCTGAGGACCGGAGACTATGGTATAAAGCTTTCCGACATTCACCTGGATATTGAAACCAGCCAATCAGCACTTAAGGAGTTAAGGAAAAATACCAGAGGACTTTACCAGTCAATAAAAAATGCCGAAGATGTATACCGTGAGATGAAATCAGTCTTCAGTGTCCTGGATGAAAAATTTGAATCTGAAAATGCTTTTTATCTCATGGCTGGCGAGCCAGAACAGTCCCGGCTTGATACCCTGATGCTGCTGGAAACCCAACTTCACAATTACCTTCGACAGGTTGCCGGTTCAGCTGGGGCGCTGTCATTAGAAAGTGTTGACGAGGATCCCAACCCGGTCGGGTTTGATGAATTTAAGATGGGAAATATATTGGAATCCAATTTCTCAGAAGGGAAGCTCAGCTATACCGCGCTGGGTACCTGGGCACAAAAAACAAAGACCTATCTGGCGAGCACCATCAATAAATTAAGAAGCGATATGATCAAATTTGATCAAAAGCTAAAAGATTTGCTTGGCCAGGCTGAAGAAGGTAAAAGGGTTTATCCGCCCGAGGTTGTAGCGGCCGATTTGTTACAGGCACTGGAGGAAGTGGATCCAGATGCTATTCCTGCCAGGCTCATGAAAGCCAGGGTCGCCGAGATCAATTACAGGGTTGTTAACAATCCCGGGCTCAACATCCAATTACAGGATTCATTTAATGTCTATGGGCAGTACGCGCATTGGCGTGATCAAATGCAAACACTTGACAAGCTAAGTGATTATTATGCAAACATCAGCCAGGCTGACATCGATGATTCGTACCGTAAGCATACCACATACTACAGCGCTCTGTATGGTTATGACTCTGACCTGCGTGCTTACATCAGAAATCAAAATAATTGGGTCAAAGAACAGAGAGTACTTGTCGAGAAGCGGCTGGCATATTGGGAGAAGGCAAATAATTGGGCTTTGCTCTACGATTCTGCTGCCTACTCAATGATTAACACCATGCGAAATAAGGACACTGTTCGCATAAACATTGATTCGCTCTATGCCCTGGCCGATTCCATACCGCTTAAGGTTGGGAGCACCTCGATGAACAAAGAAAGTGCGGTGGTCAAAACCCTGACCAAAGAAGCATTAAATGATGGCACTTGTACGATAACAGGTGTGATATTTGATGGTAATGTGGGCAGTGGTTTTATCGCTAGTGTCCCACCTGAAAGAATGATTGATGAAGTCGATACTTTCCAATTAGATGAATTGAAAATTGATGAGGGCAGGCTAAATAAACTGGTGGGAGATACTGCCAGAATATTACCCAACGAACGATTGTTGACTTATTTCTTTTATGAGGATGATATGGTCAGTGCGGACCATAATTTTTTGCTTGTTCTCTTGGAATCAAACAAAACAATCATTTGGGCTTCATCTGCCAGATTGGAAGAAAAGCCTTACCAGTTTAAAAATGATCAATTACTGGGTCAGATCATGATACTTTTTTCCCCTCCGGAAGGAGCCATAGACCCGGAAAATGTAGCTATTGTAACTTATGACGGTGAGATACAGGTACCTGAATAGAATATTTCTAAGTTCCCTGCTGATATTTATTTTCCTTATTTCCTGCCAGGATGACACCGTTATTCCCGAACAGTTGGAAGTGGAGGAAGCAGAGAGACTGTTATCAAACGATAGCAGCAAGATTTGGGTAGTTCAGGAAATTGTTAGTAATGAAAATCTGGAATGTATTTATGGTCGTGAATTTCATTTCTCCCTGGGCGATACCACAAATTTCCTGACCATTTTAGGTGATAGCATGATGTGCGGGAGAGACACATTAAGACATGAAACCTGGAATGTCTCCGGTGCTACCTTCTTTACGGACAGCCTGCTTGTGGGTGATGATGTTTTTCATGTGGATTTATTGACTTTTCAGTTGTTAAAACTTACTGACGATGAAGGTACAAGGATAGATTTAAATTTTATTAATTGACAGCAAAACCTCAGGATGCCATATCAGCTTCCTCCAAAAAGCTTAATCAAAGTAAAAAGTAAGGCCGTCTGGCCTATCAGCATGCCTGCCACCCACTTCACGGTACTGTATGATACTATGCGGATCTCTTTCTGAAGTTCGGCCTTTGTTTGTTCAATTTTCACATCAATTCCTCTAATATCTTTCTGGAGATCAGCCTTTGTCTCTTCAATTTTCACATCCAACTGGCGCAACTTTTCCTGCAGGTCGGCTTTTGTTTGTTCTATTTTAAGATCAAGTTCACTTTTGGTTTGCTCTATTTTAAGATCAAGTTCACTTTTGGTTTGCTCTATTTTAAGATCAAGTTCAC
>CAYSCZ010000026.1:26995-30255 GCA_964429655.1 uncultured Roseivirgaceae bacterium | reverse complement strand
TCTATTTTAAGATCAAGTTCACTTTTGGTTTGCTCTATTTTAAGATCAAGTTCACTTTTGGTTTGCTCTATTTTTAGCTCCAGGGATTTAAGGTTTTCCCTGGATGCCAGGTTGCTTTCCATCAATTTACCCATGGAATGGGCAATGGCATCCGCTTCATTTTGCCGGATGCCGGCTTGTTGTAGTTCTTTGGAAAGGCTTAAAGTGTCAATCATATTCTAAACTACGAAAAAATGATGTCTTTTTAATCGGTTGCATCTATTAAAACTTAATAATTTGTTAATACAACCGAATGCATTGCCAAAATATGATCAATGTTAGATGGTTATTTTATGTTAAATGAACAAACTCATCGTTCCACACTGATAGAATTAACCATAATGCTTCATAATTTCAGATAATCACATCAGTTTCATTAACACATTTACGCTTAACTTTTTTTTAACCTTTCTGATGTTTTCAGTATAAAATCACAGCCCAAAAGTATGTGTTTTCCAATTACTGACACAAAGCATTATTTTAGTTAAGTATAAAATTTTAACTATGAAAAGGATTTTTTTACTGCTTTCTCAATATATCTTATCCATATCAATAGTATTAGGTCAAGCTGTCTTTGAATCAAGTGGATCTTCAATAGTATGGAATTCATCATCCTCTTGGACTTTAATAAGTGGTAATGATGGTGATAATATACCTGACCAGGATGATGATGTAACCATCTTAAATTCACATTTTATTACAATAGATGGTCTTAATGTTTCTGCGGAAACACTAAATTTAAATAACGGAAGTACTTTAGGAGTGATAGCAGCAAATGGGAGTTTGGAAATTTACGGTAATTTAGTTAATTCTGGTACTATCGATGCATTTGGGAATTTTGTTATTAATCTCACATTTGCAAGTGATGGCAATATTTCAGGTACCGGTGGGTTTAGTGAAAAAGTCAATTTAATTATTAATAACTCAGTATCAACCATTGTAAATTTCACAGGAATAGATAATACTTTTTTATCAATAACTAATGATGGAACGCTAACTTTTAATGAAGATGTCGAGATACAAGGTAATTTCGTTAATACAGGAGCCTTTTCAGCTAACTCACAAACTACAACTTTTACTAATTCCAATTTTGTTCAAACGTTAATCACCAGCGGAGGGGGCACATTCAGCAGTATCATATTGGATAATTCTGGTGGAGTTCAATTACAAGATGCGCTATCCTTAACTGGAGATTTTGATAATAAAACCGGTTTCAATGCAAATGGACAATTAGTGACTTTTAATGGTACTAATGATCAAACAGTTATTGCCTCCATTCCAACTGCTTTTGAATCAGTTACAATAAATACCTCCGGTAAAGTGTCAATAGATAATAATTTTATAATTATAGGAGGCGATTTAACCATTAATTCCAGTTCTGTATTAGAAATTGGAGATGGCCATGAAGTAGAAGCGCAGGGAAATGTAATAATAGCTGGAACACTAGATGGTGTTGGGGGAACATCTTCTCTTCGATTGACTGGAACTGGCACATTTGATGTATCATCAGGGGCTATTGAAGCAAATACAGAAATTATCGTAGATGGTGGCATCATAACATTGGGTTCAAATGTTGATTTGCTGTCTTCATCTCGTGAGTTGAAACTCGAAAGTGGTTCGCTGGATTTAAATAACAACAGTATTACTGGAAATGGAAATTTTGAATTTAATGGAGGCACTTTATTTATTCAGGATGCTGCTGGAATTGATGACGGAGGGGTTACTGGACAAATTACAACAAGCAATGTTACGTTTGGTGGAGACGGGTTGTATGTATATAATGGTGGAATCCCCCAAGACACAGGAGATGGAATAGCGGAGGCAAATTCAGGAAATATTAATAGTGCTGGAGGATTAACAGCAGACAATGGAACATCACTAACCATATCAAGACCATTGGATATTGATCCTAATACATCCATAAGCATCATCAATGGGAGTTCAATTACAGAAGAAAATACCAATTTTATTGATTTCACCGCCGGAAATCCCAATGTTAATATCACCATCGATGTTAACTCTTCATTTATTACGAATTCCGAATCTGCTTCAGCATCAGATGCCGTACCCAGAATTTTAAATGTATCGCCTGTAGTTACAATTGATGGTACTGTTGAGCTAGCTGCTACCGCCAATAATCAATACCTACCAACCGGTAATACGTACAATGAAGTAATTTTCAGCGGTATTGGTAGTAACAAATTCTTTGAAAATACTACCAGCACAGATATCACCTCGTTAACCATAGAGGATGGCGTTATAGCTGATTTTGGAACAACACCTATTAACAATTCTGATGAAAAAGGTACAACATTAACTGTAAACGGAAGTGCCCAGGTTACCATCAGCAGAGGAGTGGAACCTCAACCCACCTTTGAAAACTTTAATGTTTCAACTGCCTCAACATTTATATTCGCCGGATCAGCTACCACAGGAAGCGTAAAAAATGATCCTACCTATGGTAATATCACAATATCAAGTGGTACATGGTCTCAAAGTGGCGATATTACAGTTGGTGGAATGAATACTACCTTTCAAGTCAATACCGGTGCCACTTACGTTTTGAGTTCTACAGAAAATATTGACCTGGAAAAAAACAATTTAGTCATTCAATCAGACGGTACCCTAATATTCGGCGATGCCAATGGTATTCAGAGTGATGGAATGGATGGTGTAATTATAACAACAAACAATCTCGATAATGTTACAATCCCTGCTGATGCAAATTATGGTTTTACAGGTGGTGTTGATATGAATGTAGGTGATGGTTTTCCAAACATTGTAAACAACCTGATCATTGCAAGCAAGGATAATACATCGACTATCACGGTGAATAATGGGGGAATTGAAGTAAATGGGATTTTAGACTTGAATGAAAATATTGATGGACCAAATGACACCAGAATAATTAGTAGTGTTGGTAATTTGCTGACTGTTGATTTGTCTTCCGGTTCTATTGATGGAGGAAGTGCCACCACATACATTGTCGGTCCTCTTCAGATTACGAATATGAATAGCAGCCAACTATTTCCTGTTGGTGATTTTAGTGATGGAATTTTTGATGATTACCGCCCGGTAACCATAAACCCGGGAATGGCCGGAGATTTTACCGTACAGCATGTTACGGGCACTGCTACAGGTCTTGGCAACGATTTAGGTGGAACATTCGAATCTTTCCTTTCTTCCAGATTCTGGAATATTCAAGGATCACAAAATGCTGA
>CAYSCZ010000026.1:0-26895 GCA_964429655.1 uncultured Roseivirgaceae bacterium | reverse complement strand
TATCAACCCCCTCCCGGTAGAGCTCCTTTCTTTCTCGGGAAAACAAATTGGAAGTAATATCAGGCTGGAGTGGTCAACAGCCACGGAAATTGATAATGAGATGTTTGAAATAGAACACATGGTGAGTGAAGGTGAATTCAATAAAATCGGTCAGGTGCCCGGCAATGGCGATTCGGATGAAGTCATTGAATATAAATATGTGCATAATAATCCTGCCCTCGGTGCTAACTTCTACCGCCTGAAGCAGATCGATTTCGATGGGGACTTTGAGTACTCGGATATCATCCGGGTATGGTTTGAGCAAGCCGGGGATTTTAATTTTGAAGTATTTCCTAACCCCGCTACGGAGCATATGAATGTTCAATTTGGTAAGACTATCCCGGCCAATTCAGTGGTGGAAGTATTAAGCTTATCCGGCCAGTCTATGATGCGCCAAACCATCGGGTCTGATCGTGACGAGATCAACCTGAATGTTGAAAATTTATCCAATGGCATATACATCCTGAAGGTAAATACCGGAAATGAGGTCTTTAGATCCAGGATCATTAAAGAATAGGTTTTTACTTAGTTATTGCGATTGTCATTTATTAACATGAGGAAGCCAGCAAAATAATTCATTTCGTCTTTAATTATGATTCTGTGATGGTCATAAAGGTTTGTTATAGCTTAGGTGAGATCGATTCTCTCTTCTTTAGTCAGAAAGGTAGAGCGTAAGAATCTGTTAATCAAGAATTATAAAATAAAAAATATAACTTATTTTAGTTTTAATATGAATAATTACTAATTTTGAATATTATTAAACCTGATTAATAAATTCTTTAGTTTATTATTGGATAAATAGATAAATATTTGTGGAAAGTTCAAATTGTATATACCATCATGAAGCACTATTACTTTTTTAACAAACCGAGTTTGAAGCCATTATTGGTTGTTCTCTTCTTACTATGTATCGGTTCCTTGTCCCTGGCTCAATCAGGGCCTGGAGGTGTTGGTAACTCAGGAGGCACCGATGGACAACCTCAAAATGTCCTCTGGCTGAAAGCAGATGCAGGTATTACAGAAACCGGGGGTGATATAACTGCATGGGCTGACCAGTCAGGAAATGGGCTGGATGCCACCGGGAATTTAGATCCACTTTTTACAGCCACTAACAGTAATCTTAATAATCAACCGTCCATTTCTTTTCCTAATGATGGAAGTTATTTATCAGTCGCCGATGATCCGTTGTTGGACGATGGAGGCAATTTTAGTTTTGCTTTGGTCCTTAGGACTGACCAACCAGGCACTTTCGGAATATTAAATAAAAGAACAGAGTTTGGTGAAAATCAGGCCTATCGTTTCTTTAAAAATAATAATTCTTTCGAGTCCAATATGGGTGGTTTCGGAAGTGCAACACTTGCTTTGGATGTTTCTACCAGAAACTACATATTTACCACAATTTATAATGGAAGTGCTACCACCTACAATATATTTGATAACGACTCAGATAATGCTGGTGCCGGAGCCCCGGCATCTCTGGGTGATGAAGCTTCTGATTTATTCATAGGTAATTTCAATGATGGTGATGCCCGGGAGTTCGACGGGGATATCGCAGAAGTAATCATTTTTAAGTCTACCCTTAATGAAGCACAACGACTTATAGTAGAAAATTATCTTGGTTCTAAGTATGGTATTTCACCTTCCGATGATTTGTTCGATGGAGAGAGTGAAGGTTTTATTACAGACATTGCAGGTATTGGTAGGCAAACTGCAGGCGTTGAACATGTCGAAGCTTCATCTGCCGGATTAGTGTTAGGTATATCAACTACGCCAAACGATGGGGATTATGTTTTTGCAGCACATGATGGAGCAATATCAGGACCTTCAACAACTTCTTCCAATAATTTAACCGGTAGTGTAGCACAGCGCTGGGATCGGGTATGGTACATTGAGGAAAATTTTGGTACAGATGACGATGATCGATTTACCATTGCTTTTGATTTTCAGGATGGTGTTACAGGCGGCCAATTTCCGCAAGCACCAGCATCTAATTATGTGCTTTTATCCAGAACAATAGGTAGTGGTAACTTCTCAGCTAATACAGTAATTAACCAGGAAATCCTTGGAGATCAGGTTGTTTTCACCATAGAAGAGGGTAATATAAATTCTGCTAATGAATATACAATAGGTACACTGGACGAAACAAACAGCCCGATAGCTGGAGGACCATCTCAAACCTGGTATAGCTTTAGGACCGGTGAATGGGGTGACCCGGATACATGGACACTTGATGGGGGTGTTAATCCTTTCCTGGTTAACCCTGGTAATGATATACCCTCTACAATAGATAATGTGGTCATTACACCCGGTAGAACAGTAAACATGGCCCCGGATGATGGAAACAGTTTCACCAATAATGATCCTGTAGACGACCCTTTAGATGATATTGTCCTTGTTTCTATGACTGTAAATGGAGTCCTCAACTTAGGGGCATCCTCAGGCCACGATTTCAATGATATCGATGGATCAGGGACCATCATTATTTCAGGGGAAGACGGTACCGGGGGTGATAACTTCCCGGATGGCGATGTCTCAGATTTTGCTAATGCCTCAACTGGAGGTTCGGTGACCGTGCAGGGTTCAAATGATGTGAACCTCAATGTGGCCAGGACTTTTAATAACATAGAAATAAATTTAACTGGTTCTACGGCCATTTTATCTGAAAACTATACCATCAATGGTGACCTTACAGTTGAAAATGGGACCTTTCAGATCAGTGACGGAACCAGTGATCTCACCATTGATCTTGAGGGTGACTTGCTGGTTGAGTCAGGAGGTTCAATAACTGTAGCTAATTCTAATAACAGACACCAATTCAACTTTCAGGGGGATTTTACCAATAACGGCTCTGTTGCATTTACAAACCGAACAATGCTGGAGGTTGGTGGTTCAGAGACAACAGGTATTGTAGATGCTAACTTCCTCAATGATTTTGAAGACCAAACCATTCAATGTAACAATACTACCAACTTCTACAGGATAGAAATTGATAAAGGTACTGATGATTCCAGGATATTGGCGATAAACGCCAACGCAGCTAGTGATTTTAATTTATTCGGTAATGTAAATACCCCATCTGACGGAGCTAATGTCACAAATAACCCCAATGCTTTTGCCCTGTTGACGGGTACTGCCCGTATTGGCACTAATGTAGACATTCCATTTTTGAATAATACCGGTAATTATAGTATAAACGAGGATGCACAATTATGGATTGATGGTGGTTCTGTAAGTAAAACGGGTACAGCAATCACCCCTTATGGATTACTTCGTTTAACCAGTGGCACATTAACCGTGAATGCTTCCAGTGGTATCACAACCAGGGATAACGGTTCAATATTGGTAGAAGGTGGTACATTAACAACCAGACAAATACGTACCTCCATTCTAGGTGAAGACAACATTGGATCTTATACTCAAACCGGCGGAGATGTAATAGTTGATGCTTCGCTGGGAGCAACCAATGAAAATTATTACGCATTCAGCTTAACTTACACAGGAAATTCATTTATAATGAGTGGTGGTACCCTGACCGTTACAAACAATAATCAGGGAGGTATCTTTATCAATTCAGCCCCAGGAAATATAAATGTGACCGGTGGAACGCTGATATGCGATATCAATGAAAGTGCAGATTTCATCATGACTTCCCTGGCCCCGTTCAATGATGTGATAATAAGGAAAACCACCGGAGCTACGGACAGAACACTTATTTTGGATGGTGGTACCTCTGCTGAAGGCGAAGGTCCAGGAGATTCTGCTGAAAGAAGTTTAACAGCACAACCGCTAGTTGTCAATGGAAGCCTTACGCTGGAAAATGTAGCCGACAATGTAGACAACACTGCAGATGTAACACTGGATGCCAATGGCCAGAACCTAGAAATTGAAGGGACTCTTAGAATAGAAAACGGAGCAACTTACACACCCAATGGAAACATCACAGTTTTTAGTGGTTCATCTTCTTCTAACTTACAGTTACTCAATCCTGCATCGCAGGTTTTTAATGATGTTACTGTTAATAAATCAGGAATAGCCAGTGTCAACATAGCCAGTTCAGTTGCGGTGGCACCTAGTATAGTTGGTGATCTTAGGATTGAGAGCGGTACCTTTGATTATCGAACATTTGACGTTCCTGTGGATAGTAATTTATTCATTGCAGGTACCATATCCAGTCAGGATGCCGCTAGCGGTAGTATTCTGCTAAATAATGCAACAGTAGCACAGACCATCACTTCAGATGCCGGGACCATAGAAAACCTTGATATAGATAATACCAATGGAGTATCACTGACCGGAGACTCTCTGGTTATTGATAGTACCCTAACCCTAACCAACGGAGTTTTTGATATTGGTACCGAAAGGCTTATCGTCCGTAATGACCAGATTGATGGAAGTAGTTTTGGGTCCACTAAAATGATACAAACGGCAGGCAATGCATCGGATGGAGGAGTGGAATTTTTCATTGATGCAGATGATACCTATACCTATCCGATAGGTGTCTCAGGAAAGTATACCCCTGTAGATGCAGACATCTCACTCACCAATGCAAATACAGGTAATATTCAGATAAGACCTGTAGATGACGTACTTGGCACTGTTGCTCAAACCAGTGATGAAATTCTAAACTATTACTGGCGGGTCAGTCATTCGGGTTTTGGCGGTTCGGATCTACCTACTATCAATAGCTATGAATTTACCTACGATGCAGGAGACGCCAGCGGCGGAACACCGGACACGGAATTTGTATCGGGCAAAGTACTGGATGAAAACCCATATACCCGATCCTACGAAGGCGCTGCAGGTGTTCGGGTAGATTTGAGCACCATATTATTTGACGGTCTGGCTCAGGATGATGATGGCTCAGGGTCACCGGGTGCTGGCTTTACCATTGAAAATGCCAACTATACAGCCGGGGAGACTGCCAGATTTGTGGGTGCGCCTACTGTATACTACACAAGAGCAACCGACGGTAGCTGGTTTGAATGGCAAGATGAAATTCATTGGTCAATTACTTCGCACGTTGAAGCGCCAATTTCTGATTTAGGTGAGAGTAATCCCGGGGTACCAGGGGCCGGTGATATAGTAATAATAGGAAGTGATTATGTAGATAATTTAACCGGAGGAAGCTACTCAGATACTTTTGTAGATGGAAGACATCAATTACGCCTTGATAATTCTCAGGGTGATACTGAAGTTTCGCAACTCATTTTCGATTCTCAGGCTGGAGGAACTGCATTAGTGGTAACAGATATGTCCAGGCTGCGTGTCAGATCAGGTATTACATTCAAAACTAGCACAATCACCGGAACAGGAGAGATAGTTCAGGACGTTGGTCCAAATGCGTCGGATTTTGGAAACATCATTGCTGATATAGGTGAATTCGCAGCAGACGCAAATAATGGTTGGTTTTTCTGGTTGCAAAATGACGGAACTACTGTTGTCAACGATTTCGATGAATATCCGACATTCAGAACATTCGGAGGGAATTCAAGTCGATTTTTCCAGTTTGGAAAAGATATTTCAGCCAAAAATATGCTTATTGACAATGAGGTTACCTTTCAGGTTGCTCATAATCTCACCATTGATAGTTTGATTAAAGTAGGGTCTAATCTAGAAGGTACTATTGAGTTCATTAATACTGGTAGTGATATAACTCTGGATTGTGAAGATGTTTTGCTTGCAGCTAATTCAGGCACAAATGCTGTAATAGCTGAGAATGCCGGAAGTAATACTCATACATTCAGAGTAAGAGGAGATATTACCATTGATAACGGAGGTACCTTTGATCTATCAAATACTTCAGGTACTAATGTAACCCTGGAGTTAGGAGGTAATTCTGGCAACAATGTATATACAGATAATGCTGGCATTACTCCTGACTTATACAGGGTCGTTATGAATAAAGGTTCTGATACAAACTCGAGCTTTACAATCAATAATGAATTTACAATTCCAACGCCTTCTACAATTTCCGCTCAAACCGTCGAAATCGTAAACGGTACTCTTATCCTAAATGATCCTAACATTGACATAACCCTAACTGATGCTGCACGAGGAGATTTCAAACTACCAAATACAGACAATGCAGATGCTTCGTCAGGTTCCGGTGGATTAGAAGTCCGGCAGGGTACCGTCAGAATAGATGGAAGTGATACCGGAATTATTCTGGATGGTCTCCTAAGGGTGTCAGGCGGTACCGTGGATATGGATGATGCGTTAATAAATAATGGAAATAATTTCATTGAATATTCCACCACAGGCAATGCTACAATTGAGGTTACCGGAGGTACACTGGATGTAGGCTCTCAGCTCAGGAGAGGGTTAACCTCTACTGCCGGTGTATTGAACTACACCCAATCGGGAGGCGACGTCACCATAGGTATAAACGCTGCCCCGGAGACTAATCGAGGTGTCTTTGAGGTCACTAATAGTAGTTCATTTGATCTTACCGGAGGTACTTTTACGTTGGTTCGGGGAATAAACAGCCAAATAACTCCTTCTTTACTTATTGATCCCAGTACTTCTGATTTTACAGGCTCCACTATTACTATTGGAAATACAAACTCTCCCTCAGGTGTGCAGTTTGAAAATTTTGGTATAAACGTTCAAAATGGATTAAGAATAAATAACCTGACTATTGACAATAGTTCAAATAATAACCCAGTCGTAAAATTATATAGCAATCCTTTGGACTTGGATGGTACCCTGACTATTTCTTCAGGATCAGAGCTGGACCCTCAAGGTTTCTTTCTTAGACTGCGAGGTGATTTTATAAATGATGGAACGTATGCAGCTGATGACAATTTAACAATTTTTGCATCAAACAGTCCTCAGTCTTATAAAGGGACCGGTACTGATCAGTTTAATGATTTCAGAAAAAATGGAAATGGAACGTTATCAATCGATAAACCTATTACTGTAAATGGAGATTTTGAATTATTAAATGGATTTATTGATGATGGAGCGGATAATTCAATAACAATACTAGGCAATGCCACTATTGAAACAGATTTTACAGCTTCCGGAGGTGAGGGATTAGTATTTGCCGGTTCAACTCCACAAACCTTAAATGGTGATGGCGGTAATAATATTAATCTGGGAGTCGTTACTATACAGAACAGCGAAGGAGTAAGTATACCTGATGGTGCAGGAACTTTTACCATAACCGATGATCTGCGATTAGATGGAGGAATTTTAGATATTGGCTCCAACTCGTTGACCATTGCGAATACAGCCGATATAAATGAGGTTTCTGCTTTTGGACCATCAAATATGATCAGGACCAATGGTTCGGATAGCGACTTAGGATTGAGTAGAGTATTTAATTCAGCCACGACATTTGTTTTTCCAATAGGCGATGACGACAAGTATACTCCGGTTAGTCTGACATGGAATAATTTTGCGTCTGCGGGAACATTTACTGTAATACCGATTGATGAGACACATCCTACGGTGATTACTTTATCAGCAGATGTATTAAGCTACTATTGGAGGATTACAAGTGATGTTTCAGGGAATGAGGTTACCTTAAATTTTGAATACAGTGATGATGACATTGAAGGAGATGAAGGACTTTATGGTGTTACTGCAGTAATTGAAGAGGGTACATCGTCTATCAGTAAAATTGGAACTGTGGATGATGTGAACAACGAATTGGATATTGCCAATCAATTGTTTACGGCCAATCTGGGTAGAGACTACTTTGGTGGTGAGGATGTCGATATACCCGGAACTGTTATAACTTGTGCTTTAGATGCTAGTGGAGATTTATCTAATCCAGACTACAAGAATATAGGTGATTGTACTTTACCGGATGGTACTCAACCTGAAGGGATAATATTAGAAATTCCTGTAGGTATTGATATGACAATAAATGACGCTGATAGAGTAAGAGTATATGGTGTGGTACTTGAAGGAACATTGGACATAGGTCAGAGTTTTGGTAATCAATTTACCTCTTTATCCGGAGATGGAACTTTAATACTATCCAGTGGGTCTTTACCTTCAGGGGATTTTTCAGATTTCTTTGACTGCACAGGTGGTGGCGGAACGCTAAGATATACTGGTAGCAATGATTATGACATCGGAAGTATAACCAATGTAGCAAACCTGGAATTTACCGGAACCGGCCAACGCGGATTGCCAACTTCAAATATTACAGCATGTGGAGATTTCACGGTCAATGGGGCTGATGTTGTAAAGGACGAAGCTGGAAGCCTGACGGTAAATGGAAGTTTTACGCTAACTACAGGTTCATTTGACATTGATAACAATTTGCAAATGGATGTTTCTACCATGGACCTAAATGGAGGAACTTTTACCGGTGGTAGCTCGTCGGATATCACGGTAACTAATGATCTAACTGTAGATGGCGGAACAATGGATATTACAAGTGGAAGTATAGTCAATGCCAGTAACAATTTGGATCTTGTTTCAGGATCTCTTAATTCAGATAATAACGCTCAAATCAATGTTACCAATAATTTAGATTTCACTGGTGGTTCCTCAACCCTTACCGGTGCAACTGTCGTCGATATTGACGGTGATTTAAGTTTAACTGCCTCCACACTTGCGTTATCGGGTTCTACCTTTGAATTTTCAGGGTCGTCCAACCAATCTATTGATGGTACATTTACAGGTACTAATGCTTTTGACAATTTAACAGTAAATAATGGTGCCAGGGTTAACTTATCCGATAATGGCAAGGACATTCAGATTGATGGGACCCTTACCCTGACCAGCGGACGACTGGATGCTGATCTGGATGATGGCAATAAATTTGATGACCCGGTTGTAATATTAAATACCAATAATCCGGTATCTGGTACATTGAATTCATCTAACCATGTCGAAGGCAAAATGAAGTCAAGAGATGCTTTTAATACTTTTTATAGATTTCCAACCGGTGATCAGGGTAGATATCGTTTTATAGACCTGAATCCTAATGCTAGTTCGGACTTTGAGAATATACAATTAATTGTGGATACTCCTCCTGATGATATCACAACAGATTTAATTGGTATTCCTTTAGGTGCTGGTGGCGATAATATTGAAACGGTCTTAACAGATAAGTATTGGAATGTAGACAGGATATCAGGCTCCGGTCCTGTAATAGTGAGAGTACGACTTAAAAATCCGGAAGACGGTATCTCTACTACGGGTGATCTTTCCAGTGTTGGGTTAGTTAGAAATAATGCAGGTACCTGGGTGGCATTCGATACACCAAATAATCAATTTACAGCAAATACTGTGAGAGGAATTACCAGTGATTTTAGTCCTATAGGGGTTGCTTCGACTGAACAAGATATTAATCCGCTTCCTGTTGAATTACTTTTCTTTAATGGTACCGCTGATGACGGGGTTGTTAAACTTGATTGGGCAACAGCAACGGAAATAGACAATGATTTCTTTGAGATACAAAGGTCATCTGATGGTAGTGAATTTGAAGTTATTGGCGAAGTAGATGGAAATGGCAATTCCGATATATTAATTGAGTATGACTTTATTGATAATCGTCCTCATCAGGGTGACAATTTCTACAGATTGAAGCAAGTAGACTTTGATGGGTCATTCGAATATTCAGATGTCATCAGGGTTGAAAACGAATTAGATGGTATTGCATTTAACATAAACATCTATCCTAATCCGGTGGATGGTGAAGAATTTACCATTGATGTGCAAACACCCAATCTAAACGCCCCTGTAGATTTGGTAATGTTAGATGCAACGGGAAAAATTTATGCCTATCAATCTTTTATATTGAACCAGTCAGTTGCTGACATTAAGGTACAAATACCTGAATCAATGCAATCCGGTATTTACTTTGTTAATGTCAGACAAAATGCCAGATCAATTATTAGAAAGGTCATAATAAAGTAGTCCTAATAAGAAAACTCGGTAATAAGCAGCCTTAGCAGGCTGCTTTTTTTGTTACAAAACAATTTAGGCCCGGATAAACTATATGTGTCACAAGTAGTATAATAAACTATATGATGATTGAAGATGTCAGCCTACTGGATGTAAATAAAAGGTATACTCATGCCGATTATCTTCAGTGGCATTTTGAAGAATGTGTAGAATTAAACCCAGAATTGTCATTAGACTTTCTATTACATGGTTAAATCACTTCAAATCAGACACTTAACATGTTATTGGCTCGTCACCCTAACGATGCTATGCCTCCTCGACCTAAGTACTTGATTTTTTGGGTTTTAACCCTTCATGACAAAATTCCAATGACAAATCTGGGGTTATTGAAATATTGTCTCCTTCCACAATCAAAAAAGATGTTCAGGACAAATATTTTCTTTTTGAAGAAAATGGGGTTAGAGAATACCGGATTGTCCATGTCGATGAAAAACTCGTAGAGATATTTTATATGCATGGTCAACGATTTAGATTGGCAAAGATCTATACTCAGGATGAATAGGTGAATTCAGTTATTTTTCGGTACCTGGAAGTAAAATTAACCCAGGTCTTTTGAGCTTGTTAATGGATTATCCGGGAAACTCAACCGAAAACTCAACACCGTGATTAAGGTTATAATGAAGGCGCCCTTTTAGTTGTCGGCAGAATAATTCTATAAGCTTGATACCCAGTGACTGTTTTTCTTTTGAGAGTTGCTCAGATGAGAAACTCTGGCCAAAATCACTTATTAATAAATTAAAGACATTCCCATTTTTTTTAAGCGAAATGCTGATCTCCCCACCTTTTTCCTGTGGGTATGCATATTTTATGGCATTGGACACAATTTCGTTGATCAATAATCCTAAGGTGAGTATTTTATCAATGTGTAGTTTATGGTTTTCGACCTTTAAATTTAGGTCGTACAATTTTGGGTTCGTTGAGTACCTTTCCAGTAGATGACCGGCCAGTTCTTCTATATATTCTTTGGTATTTAACTGATCTATTTCCTCAAGTTTAAGAAGCTGATCATGTATACTGGACATGGTTTGAATGCGGGCGATGGTTTCCGTGATAAAATCTTTAAGTACCTCATAATTGGTTGATTGCGATTTTATTATCAAAAGGCTTGATACCAATTGAAGGTTATTCTTTATTCGATGATGTAGCTCTTTGAATAATATGTTTTTTTCTTTTAAGGCTTTCTCTAATTGTCTTTGAGCTTCTTTTATATTGGAAATGTCGTGGAACACATTGCATACAGCGGTCTGTCCGTTATAATTGATGCTTATGCCTGAAACCATCATATCCCGCTCATTATTCTGCTCTGTAATTAATATTTCCTCTATGGGCTCAGCATAATTAAGCGCTTTACTACTGTATAGTTTTTTTAATCTTTCTGTTGTAACATCATAATTACAAGGATGGACATATTTCATCACATCATTTCCTTTTATATCCTCAAGTTTCTGAGCTTCAAGCAGGGATAATCCAAAAGGATTAATGTAAGTTACTCTTCCACCGGTATGCACCATTATTCCAACAGGAGCGGCTTCTGTTAGCAAACGATACCTTTCTTCACTTTCTTTGAGCGCTAATTCGGTTTTTTTTCTATCACTGATGTCACTTGATGCGGTAATTGCATTAACCATATTACCTTTATCATCCCTGATCACTTTGGTTCGGGTTAACAACCATATGATTTGTCCGGATTTGGTATAGAAACGATACTCACTTTCAAAGTCATCGAATCCGTTATTTATTTTGTCTACGATTCCTTCAACGATGGGAATATCTTCTTTATAAATATTCTCTGTGGCCTCAAATGAGTTATATTCTTTGGCAGTGTAACCAAAAACTTTTTCAACACTTGGGGAGATGTATTGAAAATTAAAATCCTTATCCCATAGTACTACTACATCTGAAGTCTTTTCAGCAAGGAATTTATATTTCTGCTCATTCTCCAACAAGGCTATTTCAGATTGCTTTTTTTCTGTGATATCCTGGATGGTACCGACTATACTAACTGGAAAGCCTCCGGCATTTTTTTCCATTACTTCACTTTGCAGTTCAATGTGCCGTATCTCATTATTGGGGCGTCTGATTTTGGTTTGAATACTAGGTATGGCACCGCTCACTAGTAAAAGATTCTTCAGTTCAATAATTCTGTCCCTATCCTCCTCTATTATTGAATCGAAAAATAATGTCAGATCGACATCAACTGCATAAGGTTCATATCCAAAGATACGATAGGTCTCCTCAGAACATTCAATATCTTCACTATCTGTTTCCCATAACCAATGGCCGAGGTGACTTATTTTTTGGGATACTTTCAATAAATGGGCACTTTTTTGAAGGTCTTTTTGAATGTTCAGTTGGCGCGTTTTATCTGTGACCAAGACAGTTATACCAGCGATAACCCCTTTATCATCAAAAAATGGTGCATAATAGTTTTCATAAAGTGTACGGTTTAGTTTTACATCACCATACACTTCTTCAAGTGTGAAAGTTTCTCCTCTCAGTGCTCTATCAAAATTTACTTTGGCCTTAGATCGATCTTCTTCCTTTCCAATAACATCCAGCATGGATTGACCTAATTTGATCTCTTCGCCCCATATCTCTTTAATGATATTAAAATGGTTTTTGTTGAAATAAACATACCGGTAAGTATTATCCAGTGAGAAGACAACGAGGTTGTTAGGCCCGTTAAATATTCGGTTGAGGTAGTTCAATATTCTGGTTTATCAGAATTAAAATTCATAAATTCTATGAAGAATCTAACACAATCTACCCATTATTTTCAGTTGGGTCTATTTTAAAAATTGCTATTCTAAATGTCAATTATATAAATTTTCATAAAATATTTAGTTTCTAAGCACAATTCCTGGCAGCTATGAAAATGATGATCAGATCTTTTACCATTTTACTAGCTTTTTCAAAATTGGAAAGGTAACCTGAAGTTTTGAGAAAGGGTTTCCTTTATACTTCTTTCCATCAACTAAGGGAGATTATTAATAGCGGAAACAGGTGCAACAAGCGACTTTAAAAAATCCATTCTGTAGGATAAAGAAAAGAAAGGGCTCGCCTAGCCCCTTCAAGTCAATAAACCAGAAATACTCCCCTTATTTGGGTACTTTATAATGCTTTAGAATATCTTCCAGCAGGCACCATTTTGAGATGGATGATTGAAATAAATTAAGACCGACAAATATTGTAAGGATAAACCACCATGGACTGATGGCATACCCAAGTGCTACACTTAATAAAATTAGCGAACCCGCTACTGCTCTGATAATTCGTTCTCTCATGATTATATTATTATTAATTTATTATACTACTTTTTCTACATTTAATTGATAGGCATGTATAGGCCTTTCAAGGTCACTTTTTTCATTGACCGCTTTAATTGCGTTCATCAATTTTGACGCCTGTGCTTCTTCCAGAAAGGAAAAATTCAAGACCGCGTATTCAATGTTTGAATTGCCGGAAAACCAACTTGCTCCCAGGTTAGTTTCCTGTATTCTGTATCCTTTAACCGGTAGTTGGCTAAAAACCGGGATTTTATGTTGCTGCAGGATATTTTTTAGAATGTCCTGGTAATCATCGAGGGTTAAAAAAGCTATTAATTTCATATTAATGAGTTTCTATGGTTACCTGTTCCTGATTTCGTTCATTACTGTTGTCACCGGAGGATTCAGATTCTTTTTTGTGCTGCTTGTGTTTTCCCCGTTCAGTCATGAAATATATTAGTGGTACAATAAGTAATGTCAGCGCTGTGGATGCTATTGAACCACCCATAAGCGATATAGCCAATCCCTGAAAAATGGGATCAAATAATATTACAAACGCTCCGATAACTACTGTACCGGCAGTCAAAAGTATCGGTGTTGTTCTTACCGCCCCTGCTTCGATTACAGCTTGCTTTAGGGGGATATTATCCTTTAACCGGATATTTATAAAATCGATGAGAAGGACAGAATTTCTAACCATAATGCCTGCCAGCGCTATCATACCGATCATGGAAGTGGCAGTAAAAAACGCACCTAATAACCAATGACCAATCAATATGCCCACCAGGGATAATGGTATGGCCACCATCATTACGATAGGCACTTTAAAATCCTGAAACCAACCCACAATCAGAAGGTAGATGATAACTAATACTACAGCGAATGCTGCACCAAGATCCCTAAATACCTCGTAGGTTATATGCCATTCACCATCCCACTTCAAGGCAAAATCTTCTTGAGAAGCCGGTTGGTCGGTGAAGTGCTCATACAACGAATACCCTTCGGGAATGTCCAGATTTTTCAATGCTTCTGAGATATCCATAATGGCATAGACCGGACTTTCCAATCTGCCGGCCACATCAGCCATCACATAAGTTACTCTTTTAAGGTTTTTTCGATAGATGCTTTTATCCTGTACTTCTTCATTGATGGTGACCAGGTCACCTATTGGTATGGCATCACCTCTTTGGTTATTTAGTGTGATCTTTTTCAATGCCTGTACCGATGACCGCTCACTTTCTTTCAGACCTATTTTTATAGGGACATTTTCTACCTCCTTCTCCTGGTATAGTGAAGATATATTTGCTCCGGCCAGCCCCATTTTTAATGCCTTCATGACCTGGCCGGGGGCGATACCATGCAGCATGGCTTTTTCTTTGTTTACGTTAAAGTGGTATTCGGTCTGATCGTCTTCTACCATCCAATCTACATCCACCACACCTTCTGATTCTTCGAAAAGGTCTTTTACCTGCCGGGCAAGGAATTGCTGTTTTTCAATGTCAGGCCCGTAGATTTCTGCAACCAGTGTTGAAATAACCGGAGGACCCGGAGGCACTTCCACAACTTTTATGTTGGCATTATACCGGTCTGCAATTTCATGAAGATCTGGCCGCAGTCGTTTTGCAATACCATGACTTTGCTCACTGCGTTCACCTTTTGGCAGTAGGTTCACCTGTATGTCCCCAACATTATTTCCTCTTCTCAAGTCGTAATGCCTGACCAGGCCATTAAAATTAATGGGTGAAGAGGTCCCAACATAAGTTTGATAGTTAACCACTTCCGGTTGTTCCCTTAAGAACATGGCCAGGTCACTGGCAACAACCTGCGTACGTTCCAGCGTAGATCCTTCCGGCATATCTATGATAACCTGAAACTCGTTTTTATTATCAAAGGGTAGCATTTTGACGGCTACTAATTTGAAGTAGAATAACGACATGGAAGCCAGCAGCAATGCCGTAATTGATCCTATAAATACCCATCGTTTCCAACCTGAATCAAGCAGCGGTTTGATGGTAAAATAATACAGCTTATAAATTTTTGTTTCTTCTAATTTGAAAGGCTTTTCTTCCACATTTTTCTCAGCTTTCAATAAATGGTAAGCAAGAAAAGGCGTAATAATAAGCGCCACGATAAGCGAGAAAATCATTGCCAACGAGGCTCCTATCGGCATGGGGCTCATATACGGGCCCATAAGGCCGGATACAAATGCCATAGGCAGCACGGCTGCAATCACTGTGAAGGTGGCCAAAATCGTCGGATTCCCTACTTCGTTGATGGAAGTGATAGCAGCCTGGAAGAAGGGCAGCCTGCGCATTTTGAAATGCCGGTGCATATTCTCAGCAATAATGATGGAATCATCAACAACTATACCCGTTACGAATACTAATGCAAATAGGGTTATCCTGTTTAAGGTATACCCAAACATGTAATAAATAAATAGTGTTAGCGCAAAGGTTACAGGCACCGAAAGGAATACCACCAGGCCACCACGCCAGCCCATAGTAAGCGTAACCACCAAGGTTACTGCGATTATTGCCCCGATCAGGTGAAGCAAAAGCTCGCTGACTTTATGGGAGGCTGTTTCACCATAATTTCTTGTAACAGATATTTGGACATCATCCGGTATAAGGTATTGTTCTAAATGTTCCAGCTTATGTATAATTTGTTCTGCCACCTGCATGGCATCAGTTCCTTTTCTTTTTGCTACAGCAATGGTCACCGCCGGGTACTGGTCTGAGTAAGCTTCGTAGTTTCCAGCCCCTCTTCCATAACCAAAACTTACATATTGACTGGGCTCCTGCGGGCCATCATTGATTTCAGCAACCTGTCGAAGATAAATCGGGCTGTTGTTGTTTACGCCCACAACAATGTTGGCCACGTCTTCTTTTGATCTGAGAAATCCACCAGTTTGAACCAGATAGTTCTGGTCGTTTTGAGAAAAGTCACCGATTTCCATCTGCTGATTTGATGCCTGTATTTGTTGTGCTATGGAAAGAATGTCCAGGCCATAGTTGCCTAACTTATTTTTATCGAGGTTAACCCTTATTGCTCTTGATCTTCCGCCTTTTACTTTAGTTGAGGCCACATTATCAACCTGTTCTATTTCATCCACCAATTCATTTGCAAGGCGCTTTAATTGGTAGTCGTCATAATTTTCAGACCATAATGTTAAACCCAGTACCGGTACATCATCGATTGCCCGTGTTTTAATGAGCGGAAGACTAACACCCGGCGGCATTTCATCCATGTGTTTTTCAATCTCATTATACATTTTCACCAGGCTTCGTTCAATATCCTCTCCCACATAGTACTGTATAATCACTAAAGCTGATCCTGAGCTGGAGGTTGAATAAACATACTCGACTCCCGGTATGTTGGCGATAATTTTTTCCAATGGTTTGGATACCCTTGATTCTACTTCTGAGGGACTGGCCCCGGGGTACCGGATGAAAATATCTGCTAAAGGTACTTCTATCTGTGGTTCCTCTTCCCGTGGGGTCAATGAAGCGCTGTATATCCCGATAATTAGGAAGGCCAACATCAACAGTGGTGTGAGCTTTGAATTAATGAACGCCTTTGCTATGTTGCCTGCTATTCCCGTGTTCATATTGTCTATTAGTTAGTTATTGCTACTTGCTGTCCGTTTTCAATCCTTCCCTCAGCGTAGGTAATGTAACGCTCACCTATGTTAAGACCGGATAGAATCTCAACCTGTTCCCCGTCGGATTTACCTGTCCGTATCCAGCGAAGCATCGCTTTGTTATCCGTATTGACCGTATAGACACCGTCCAACTGACCTTTTTTTACCAGGGCTTGCCGGGGTAAGGTAATTTGCTGGTTTTCATAGGTAACCAGTTTGACCTCAGCAAACATACCTGGTTTCAATTGTAAGATTGATTCCTCAATTTCGATGTTAACTGCATATTGGTTACCACTAAAATTTGAAGATGGATTTATATTTTTTACCGTTCCTTTCAGATCATCATTGATTGCTTTAAACACTACATCTACCACCTGGCCACTTTTAAAGTAAACCACTTCGGACTCAGGAACTTTAGCGACCACCTTTAGCCTGTTCGTAGATTCTATTGCCACAATTGGCTGGCCCGGATTGGCCATACTACCCATATGCACAAATTTTTTGGTTATGTAACCATCAAAAGGTGCTTTTAATAAAGTATATGAAAGTAGCACTTTGATCTCTTCAATAGTGCTCTCTAAACTACTCACCTGAGCTTTGGCAGATGTTAAAGCCGTGGTGATGTCATCAAGTTCTTTTTGCGTGGCGCTCTTTTTTTCATAAAGGTTTTTTATACGCTCGTAGTTTGTGCTTGTATTTTGTAGGTTAGCTTTTGCTTGATCAAGATTCGCCTCCAGTTGGCTCCTCTTTGCAATCAGATCGCTATTTTCAATTCGCAAAATAATTTGATCTTTGTAGATTCTGTCACCTTCCTGGTAGTCAAGTGATTTGATTTGTCCCATTACTTTCGTGCTTAATAAAGATTGATCATAGGATTCAACCGAACCGGTATAGCTCAGATAAACTGGTTTCTTTTCCAGCTTTACATCAGATACTTTGACATTAATTGTTTCCCTTTTGTTATTAATGACTTCCTTTCGGCTACATGCAGCCAAAACCGGAATGATCATAAGTAAGTGCCAGTATTTTATGTTGCTTCTCATATTTCAGTGATGTTTTTTTCTAATAATAATTCGATTTCAAATAATGCTAAATTGTATTTATAGAGATCATAAAGGTAGTTCAGCCTAATGTTCATTAGCGTAGATTCAGACGCCAATAGATCGGTAATTCGCTCTAGGCCCTCATTGTATCTGTTTCTCCTGATCCGGTAGCTCTCTTTTGCCTGTTGTAAAGCCAGACGAGCAGTTTCCAGTCTTTTCTTTGAAAGCTTAAGTTGTCGCTGGGCTTTTTTTAGTGCCAGGTTGCTTTGCTCAACTTTTTCCTCATATTGCAGTCTGACTTTCTCAAAGGTTGCTTTGGATTTTTGAATGTTGGAAAAGTTTCTTCCGCCATTGAAAAGGCTCCAATTAATCCCAACACCCAGCATATAATTGTCAGCATTGGTACCGAATATGCGCTCATCATTCCACTCATAACCGAATTGGGCATTCACACTGGGCAGAAAAGCATTTTTGGAAGCACTTAGCTGGCTCTCTGTAGCTTCAAGTTTTTGCTTAAAAGCTTTCAGGTCGGACCTGGCACGAGGTACTTCCTCTACCGACATAGCATTTTCCTGCAACCTTCTGACGTATAAGGAGTCCGTTGGAACGATGACAAGGGTTTCGTCTAAATTCAGGATGTGATTTAAGTATTCATTTACATTTTGATAATTATTTCTGGATGCATCCAGTTGGTTTTGCACTTCTAACAACCTGACCTCCGCCGCCAGCAGGTCTGCGTCCTTGATAAGGCCTTCATTATGTTGATCTTGAGAAAGCTTAAAGGTTGCCTGATTTGTAGCAAGGCTTTGCTCCATAACTTTGACCTTTTCTGAGCTTAAAAGCAACTGATGATACCATTTCTTAATGTTAAATGTGATTTGGTGCTTGATGCGGTTTAATTGATTTTCTGAAGCCAGATTGTTTTTCCTGGCTGCTTTCCTGGCACTAAATCCGGTAGGGTTGATTATAGGTTGCTCAATGGCTATCCTGGTATTGAAATTTTCTATGTTATCAGGATTATTTAAAAGCATCGGATCAAAGTCTGACTCACTGAATATTCCTTGCTTCAGCTTGGTACTGAAAACCCTTACCGGGTCATTGCTGGTCATAAAATTTTCGGATAGAGTGACAGAAGGTAAGAATAATGAATTAGTAGCCAGGAATTCCTGTTTTGATATTCCAACATCCTGCACTCCCTGCAATATTTTATAGTTTTTATCCTTTGCCAGCTGTACAGCCTCCTTTAAAGACAGTAGTAGTTTATTTGTCTGTTGGCCGCTCACGGTAGAGGAATAAAATAAAATACTCAGGATTATATAAATTTTCATTAACATAGTGATATATGAATATGTTTTCATTTGTGGTTAAAAATTTTTTTACAGGTACTCGCAGTTTTCCATGCAATCCATAACTTTTTCCAGTTCTTTTAGCTTAAGGGAATAAAAAATGTTTTTCCCTTCACGGGCTTTATCAAGGATACCATTCAACCTCATAATATTAAGGTGATGAGAAATCAATGACTGTTCAGCCTCTAATGCATTGCATATTTCATTCACGGACATTTTATCGGTATGTGTAAGCATGTTTACTATAGCAATTCGAGATGGATGGGCAACGGTTTTCAAAACATTGGCCACTTTCTGAAGTTTTTCTACGTCAATTACATGTTCCATATTTTTTAATAAATAACTGTTACTAATCTACGATTAAACATGAATACATGTTCATATTTATAAGGAAAAAAGTTTATTTTTTTAAAACCAGTTTGTTATTCTAAATGATTATATACTATGCCTATAAACATAGTATGGTTTAAGCGGGACATTAGGTTAACGGATCATCCGCCATTAGCATATGCTATTGATTATGGAGTACCCGTTTTATTAATTTATTTTATAGAGCCATCATTATTAAATGCCAACCAAAGCGATATAAGACACTGGCGGTTTGTATATCAATCTATTGCAGATATCAACCAACAACTAAGTGCATATAACAGTAAAGTCCACTTAGTGCATTCTGAGGTAATCCCTTTTTTTAAAAAAATCCATCGTAATCATAAGATACACACCATTTTCAGCCACCAGGAAACCGGGATTGATGTCTCTTTTCAAAGGGACCGGTCAGTTAAATCATTTTGTAAGGACAATGATATTGTCTTCCACGAAACGTCCTACGGAGGCGTGAGAAGGGGTGACAGATTTCGTAATAACTGGCCTAAGTATTATTATCAAAAGATGGGAGAGGATATCATTGATCCCGAATTGAATCATTTGACACCATGTCAAATTGAACCGGATGAAAATGATTTAGTAATTCCTGAAGCGATAAAAATCCCGGATACGGATTTTCAGATGGGTGGTGAGCAAAGAGCCAGCGCACTTTTAAAATCATTCCTAAATGAGCGGGTAAGTAATTATAACCAACATATTTCAAAACCATTATTAAGTAGAAAAAGTTGTAGTCGCCTGTCGGCTCATTTAGCATGGGGCAATCTGTCGATGCGACAAGTTTATCAGGCGATGAAGGAAGTAAAAAAAGATTCCCCGCACAAATGGAACCTGAATGCTTTTTCATCAAGGCTCAGGTGGCATTGCCACTTCATACAAAAATTTGAGATGGAACCCCGGATAGAATTTGATCCTGTAAATAAAGAATATGGCCGGATTAGGACTGAATGGGATGAAGAAAAATACCTGGCGTGGGAGGAGGCCAAAACTGGTTATCCACTGGTAGATGCCTGCATGCGTTGTGTCAAGGCAACAGGCTACCTTAATTTTCGGATGCGATCTATGTTGGTTTCCTTTTTAACCCATCACCTGTGGTTGGATTGGAAACGTGGGGCTGATTTTTTAGCCAGACAATTTTTAGACTTTGAACCTGGTATTCATTATTCACAGTTTCAAATGCAAGCTGGCTTGACAGGCCATAATACCATTCGCATTTACAATCCGGTAAAACAGGCAAAGGATAATGATGCTGATGGCCTCTTCGTGCGCGCGTGGATCCCCGAACTCCAAAATGTACCAAAACAATTAATCACCGAACCATGGGAAATGACTGCACAAGAACAGATTATGTACAACTGTAAAATTGGCCAGGACTATCCTGAACGGATCGTAGACATAAAAGAAACCTACCGCTATGCCAATGCCCAATTATGGAAAATGAAAAAGGATAAAGCTGTAAAAAAGGAAGCAGAAAAGATCCTTGCAAAACATACTGGGTAATAAGAAAATCAGTTTCCCAATTAAACCATTTTCATAAAGCTTAGTCAAAGCACCGAATTTCAATTATTATAAATTTAATTAAAGAACTAAGCCAGACATGAAAAAATTATTCTTTACTTTTCTCATTGCAGGATTACTCATCGCTTGTGACGATGATGAACAATCAGAGCCCGTAAACGACCTGACCCCTGAGGAGTCTGCAGAAGCAGTTGCAAATAATCTAGCTGAAAATTCAGCAGGACTTACCCAACAGGTAAAAAGTGGAGCCGCTATCTCCAGGGTTGCTATTGAAATCCCTGACGATGGAAGGATACAGGGGTGTGGTACCGTTATTGATACCATCTTTACCCTAAGCCAGGATTTTGGGGAGACCGCTACCTATGATTTTGATTTTTCTTATGATGTTGAGGTTGTTTGTGAAGGTTTGTTGCCAAGTAGCGTTGACCTATCTTATTCCAGGACAGGCAGTTATAATGGCGCAAGGATAAACACCACAGGTACAGGAAATGGAGACTGGATAATGACAGGTTTATCCTTTTCTGAAAACAATTTCATAATCAATGGTACGGTAGAAATCTCTGAAGATGTTATTAGTAAAATTGGTAATGAAAATAGTTATAATGCACAGACAACACTTCTTGTTTCTGACTTATTGATCGACAAAGATTCCTTTGAAATTCAGGGTGGGACTGCAAGTGTGACCATGACAGGAACACTCAATGATGGTGAACTAATAAACATCTCGGGAGATATAGTATTCAATGGGGACGGAACGGCCACCTTAAGTATTCAGGGAAGGACTTTTACTATTGACCTTGTTGATGGTTCAATAAATTAGATAGTTATTTATATTTGATATATTAAACGAAAACCTTAACCTCATTAGGACACTAGTGGGGTTTCTTTTAGTTCTGCTGGTAATTCGATATTAAAAGTTGCTCCTTTCCCTTGTTGGTTTTCAGTATTAATTTCGCCCCCAAGTTTTTGTGTGATTAGATTATAAACAATATGAAGCCCTAAGCCGGTATTCCCCTTTCCTCTTTTAGTGGTGTAGAATGGATCGAATATTTTTTCTATGATTTCTTCTGATATGCCTCTACCATTATCCTGATACTTAATTATAATCTTACTTTTAACAGATTTAACCGCGAGGTCAATCCTCCCTCTTTTCATTCCCTCAAAGCCATGTTGTATGGAATTGATGACCAGGTTTGTGATTATCTGCGCATACACTCCGGCATAACTTTCAATTTCAATCTTTTGATCCCCGTATATATTCACTTCTACGTTATGCCTGTTGATGGAATTTTTTAAACTGTTGATCACATCATTTATGTAGGCTATGAGATCGAATTTTCTTTTCACTTCTGTGGATTGATCAACAGAAACTTCCTTAAAACTTTTAACCAAACCTGCGGCACGTCTTAAATTATTAAGTAGCAGATGTGCTGACTCTCTGGCATCTTGTATGTAATTTTCAAAATCCTCTTTACTAAGTTTTTTTTCAAAAAGTTTTTTCTCCAGACTGGCTGTTGCTTCATCTAATGATGAAGCAGCTACCATACCAACACCAATAGGTGTATTGATTTCGTGTGCCACACCTGCCGTAAGTTGACCCAGTGAGGCCATTTTTTCAGATTCAATAAGTTTTTGTTGTACTTTTTTGAGCTCTTCCAGTGTGTCCTGCAGGTGGTCGCGCTGGCTTTTAATCTCAATGTTTTGGTTTTGGATCTGTATATTCTTTGCTTCCAATTCCTGGTTAGCTTTTCTTTTGAGCTGGTAGTAGCGGTATAGGATAAACAGGATAATTAGTAGTATCAATACCCCGCCAATAGCACTGTATTGTATGGTTTGCTCCCTTTGGATCTGCTGGTTGAGGGCCAGCCTTTCCCGTTGATTGGCAAACTGGATGGAATCTTTTTCTTTGTTGAATTCATATTCTGCCTCTAATTTTGCCATCTGTCTGGCTTTCTCTTCATTAAACAGGCCCATCTTGTATTGATAAAATTTAAATATATTGTTAAAGGCGCTTTGATAGTTTTCTTGAATAGAATCGATTTTGTATCGCAGCTCATAGATGTCCCTTAACTTCAATGGCAGATTTGATTGGTTGGATATCTTTTCAGCTCGTTTCAATAATTTTTTTGCTGCGTTATAATCTTCATTCATGTTTACAAGGATTCTTGCTTTATGAAACAAATCCCCTGCAATGCCCTCCGTCATATTTAAATTTTCACCTAATTCCAGCGCTTTATCGATACATGAAACCGCGCTGTCATACTTTTCCAAATTTTCATAAATTAGGGCAAGTGATGAGTATGCAATGATCATTCCCTGTGTATCCTTTAATTCTTTCTTAATGTCCAGAACCTCCTTTTGATCTGTCAATGCATCACTAAATTTGCCCTTATGAAATTTTATTACAGCTAAATTTCCAAGTGTATTGGATAAACTAAACTTTGAGCTTTTTAGACGTTTATATTTTAGAGCTTTTTCATAGAATTCATTCGCATTATCTGTATTGTTAGCATCATTGTACAGATTGCCAATGCTGTTGAGTACATTTCCTATTCGGAGAGTATCCTTCGTTTTTTCATACACGGAAAGCACTTCAAAATAATAGTCCAATGATTTTTTATAATTCCCCATAAATCGATACACTACTCCGATGTACTCTTTGACCTGAAGCACCCTTTTATCAAGACCCAGGCTATCCATCATCTCGAGGACATAAAAGTATTTGTCTAAAGCAATATCATATTGACCTTTTAAATCGTAAGAGAAGCCTATCATAAATTCTGCTTCTGCAATACCACTGCTGAAGTTAATTTGTTCAGCTTTTTCCAGTGCTATTTTAGCCAGTGAACCCAGTGAATCAGGTGAGGTCCTCCAGTGGTAGTATGCAAGGTTATTAAGCGCATCAACGTAAAGCGTATCTACAATACCCGTTCCTTGATAGTGCTCAACAATTTTGCTGTAAATATTTTTTTTCTCATTATCGGAGACAGATACTAACACTACATAAAGTGAATCAATCACCTTCTGGTTTTGACTGAAGAGGTTAATATTAGTAATTAATAAAAGTAAACATATGGTTAATCTGTGTTCCATGAAATACAAAAGATTTATCAAAGCTAAAAAAGATGAGACATAGAGCGTGGATTAAATAATAATTTATTACCCCTTAGAAATATACTTGCACCGGCTTAAATAATGGTGCAAGTATGCTCTGCCAGCCTTTTATGCTTTTACTTAACAGCTATTACGGCACTGGCAGGACCGGTAAGTGGCATATGAGATACTTCTTTAAAACCTACTTCCATTGCAATTTCTTCGAAGTCAGCAGGTGAGAAATCATAACCAGCATCAGTTTCTATTAACATATTCAATGAAGCCATTAGTCCAAAGGCATTTTCTTTACGATCATTATCAATAAAGGCTTCAATAACTACAAAGGAACCACCGTCATTTAAAGCCTCATAAGCTTTCCGGGTAAGCATTTTTTTATCTTCCAAACCCCAGTCATGAAGAATATTACCCATGGTGATCACATCTGATTTTGGAAATGTTTCTTCAAAAAAGTCGCCTGCCTGAGAGGTTACACGATCACCCAATCCCATTATTTCGATATTCTCCCGGGCTATTGGTGCCACTTTAGGCAAGTCGGAAGTAATGCACTTCATATGTGGATTATTTTTTGCTATATGTATGGATAGATTGCCACCTGCTCCACCAACATCACAATGTGTTTGGTAGTTAGAAAAGTCAAATTTCTCGGAAAACATCATAAAGTTACCTGCCTGAAAGCCTCCCATAGCATGTAAAAATTCTCTCAATCTTGCATCATCGGAGTATAATATATCAAAGAAAGAGGCTTCTCCATCCCCTTGCTCATTTTGAGGTTTACCTGTTTTTAAAGCATCTTCAAGATGACTCCAAAAAGGGTAAAGTCGGTTGTTGGCCATTTCCAGAATGCCACCCATGTAGCTCGGTTTGTTTTTATCCAGAAATAGTTCAGAATCTTGCGCATTGCTGTAAACAGCGGTGTGTTTTAAGCCTGATCGATTTAGAAAGCCCAGAGCCACTAAAGCATCCAGGAAGTCATACAAACCCCTGTCCTGTAATCCAAGTTTCTGTTTAATTTCCTCTGCAGATAAAGCACCTGTCGCTAAATGGGTGAATAGTTCCATTTTGACGGCTGTAAGCAATGTTTTAGATGCCCAAAATCCCATGCCTACCTGCATGATCTTAGAAGGGTCTACCTGACCTGACGAATTGTTTTGCATAAATTAAATAGGTTAATAATTATATTTTTTTGTTTGAAATTTAAATGTTTTAGTTGTCAAGGAATAAAATAATTCAACTTTATTTGAGTTAATTTATCCTTTAGTTTAGCAAAATTTGCGTGCTAACTGTGGCAACCATGCTTGATTTTTTAACTACAAATACCAACCGGCAAAATGAACCCGATGGTCATTGGAAAATCATTGTGGCCGATGATGATGCAGATGTGCTATCAGTTACTCGTCTGGCTTTAAAAAACCTGGTTTACCAGGACAAAAAGGTACAACTCCTTAATGCTCAATCAGGTGAAGAGACAATCAAACTGATGAGTGAAAACCCGGATGCCGCGGTATTGTTACTGGATATGATCATGGAAACCGAGGAGTCAGGGAGTGATGTGATAAGCTTTATCAGGAATACCCTTGAGAACAATAAAGTACAGATAATATTAAGGACAGGACAACCCGGTCAATTTCCTGAGGAAGAAGTTGTTATTAGCCAAAGCATAAATGACTATAAAGACAAAACCGAACTTACAAAGCCTAAGCTTGTGACGTCCGTGGTTGCAGCATTAAGGGCCTACAATACCATCAATACCCTTGAGGAGCTTAATCGAACGCTGGATAAAAAAGTACAGGAAAGAACAGCTCAATTAAACGATCAAAAGAATGAATTGCAGCGTCTGGTTGAAATTAAGGATAAATTTTTCACCATCATTTCACATGATTTAAGGGGGCCCCTGAGTGTTTTTAATAGCGTTTCTAACATTATTGAGTACTATTTGAAAAAGGAGTATTATGATGAACTGAGTGAAGTTGCAAAAGAAATAAAGAAATCCTCAAGAAGCCTTTCCCATCTGCTGGATAACCTATTGCAGTGGGCCCTGAGAGAACAAAAGCAATTCCCATTCCATCCAATCAAACTAGATGCAAATAAATGTATTAGAGAAATTATCGACTTGTTTTATCAACAAGCACGTCTCAAACCCATTGATTTGAAATTTGGACCAAAGCAGGCCACAATCATTTGGGTTGATGAGCCTAGTTTTAAAACCATCATAAGAAATCTGGTAAGCAACGCTTTGAAATTCACCCCAATGCATGGTAAGGTGGAAGTAAGTATGAATAAGCAGCCGTCATCCTTACAAATAGAGATCATTGATAATGGTGTGGGGATGGCCAAAGAAAAAGTAAATGACCTGTGGTCAATTTCAACCGGAAAATCTACCTGGGGAACGGCCGGAGAAAAAGGGATCGGGTTGGGGTTACGATTAGTCTATGAATTCGTTCTATTAAATAATGCATCCATTGAGGTGGAGAGCAAAGAAGGGGTAGGTACACACTTTATTTTAAACTTTCCGGTTGAAGGTTAATAGCAGCCCTGGCTTTATCTTGCCAGAGCTTATAAAGTGTATTAAACCCAGAATTGTCATTAGACTTTCTATTACATGGTTAAATCACTTCAAA
>CAYSCZ010000025.1:0-39799 GCA_964429655.1 uncultured Roseivirgaceae bacterium | reverse complement strand
AAATCGTATCAGTTTCTTTGCCATATTGCAGTCTGTTAACCTTTTAGTAAAGATAACTTTTATTTGAGTTCGTATCAATCAGAGCTTCCATAAAGGAAAAAGAGTGTGGGATTTTTAGGAGCTGCAACCTGTCCACACATGACAAAGGTAGTCGTGAGGAACAACCTTTCGGAAAGAAACCACAGTCTGTCATATGTTTCAATTCATAGGAAAAGAAACTACTGTAAAAGTCTGAAAGCTAACTGAAAAGATTGAGCCAAAGTTATTGGGTCGGGTCTAGATCATCAGGCTTTCAAATTGTCTATGATTAGGATCATTCATCTTTTAAAGCGTTTACCGGGTTCGTTTGCACGGATCTAAGTATTTTACCAAAGATACTTATAAAAGCAATGCCTGCAACAAAGATCAGTGGTACTATAAATAACCACCACCCTAAATCAATCCTGAAGTGGTAGTTCTTAAGCCAATTGCTGAAAATGACCCATGAAATGGGCATAGCAATAATATATGAAAGGCCAATCAATAGCATGAAAGTTTTTGATAACAAAAGCATCAGGCTTTTTAGGTCTGCTCCCAACACTTTTCTAATGCCTATTTCTTTTGTTCGCCGCTGGAGGTTGAATGATGTCAATCCAAACAATCCCAGGCATGCGATCACGATCGCCAGACCGGAAAATGAACTAAACAATTTACCAAACTGCTCATCTTTCCGGTATTGTTGATCAAATGATTTATCTAGGAAACTATAGTCAAAAGAGTAGCCGGGATAGGTAGCCTCCCATGTTTTTCCCACCTGTTCTTTGATCAGGCTTAATTGCTTTATTTGTTGATCATAAGGAAGTGAAACATCAACATTTAATTTTACAAAGAAATACTCTACCCAGGAAGAAAGGACGTAGATCATGGGCTTATAGTCGTGGTGCAGTGAGTGATGGTTATGGTTTTCCACCACACCTGTTATGATCAATTCGTCTACTGCACCAGATCCAAATCCAACAAGATGTTTACCAATAGCATTCTGCACGTTGTCAAACCCCAATGAGGTCGCTAACTTTTGATTGATCATAACCTTCCCATTAGACCAGGGGCCATCACCACTTTGAAGGTTTACACCGGCTAATAATGGTTGGTGACATCAATTGTTTTTTCTTTAGGTTGGTTCTTAAGGCGTACATTAGATCGCCATCCTTCCGTCTCTCCGGGTATGGTTCCGGCGCTTGTAATATTTTCAATGTCAACGTAGCTGGTCAGGGTGTTTTTAAATGTGTTGTAGGTTTCAAGAAAGGCACGGCCATTGTTACCCACATCTGACGGGGGTGCTTTTATCACAAGGGTGTTGTCAATATTGATCCCCAGATCGGCATTTTTCATAAAAGAAATTTGCTTGTAGACTGTTAGTGTTCCTGCTAAAAGCAGAAAAGTGATGATGAACTGAATGGAGATTAAAATATGCCTTAACCCCACACTTCCAAGTTTTTGTTTTTCTTTATATAAAATGGTAGAGGATGTCTTGACCGTTCTAACAATGAAAGCGGGGTAAAAACCTGTGATCAAAGCCCCGGCAATCACGAAACTTAATGCAGTTAAAATTAAAGAAGTGTTATTGAAAATATTAACCCTGAAGGTTGTAAAGGTTTCCAGATAAGGAGAAAATGCCTGGGTTAAGGTAAGCGCCAGTACAAAACTTAAGAGATTCAAAAAGAAAGACTATAGTATAAACAAAATATTAATGTTGTTTTGACTGGAGCCCAACACTTTCCTGATCCCCACTTCTTTTAAGCGTTCGATGGTTTTTACCATAGACAGGTTGAAGTAGTTGATCCAGGCAATGACCAGGATGATCACGGCGATAATGCCCATAGCCCAAATGATTCGCTTATCAACCGGTTGTTTAAAGTCTTCTTTTTTTGGACTTGCGAAGTGGATTTCCCTCAGGCCTTCCAATCCCAGTGAATAGTCCCTCACAGGATTTTCTATATTTTTATTAAAAATTCTTTGGGCTGACGCCGCCACCTCTGATGCACTAGCTTTGTTGTCTAGCTGTAAATAACAATAGGAAAAAGAATTGCCCCAACTAAATCTTACTTCGGGATAAATTGATTTGTAAGATGGAAAAGATATTAAAACCTCAAAATCAAGATGGGTATTTTCAGGTAAATCTTTGAATACACCCACAATTTCCATCCTGTTGTTACCCATGTTATGCTCAAGGGATATCGTTTTATTAATGGTTTTTTCAGCTTCGCCAAATAGCTTTTTTGCTAAAGTTTCAGAGACAACCAGTTTATTGGGCTGGTCAAGTTGCTTGTATGTGCCAGCCACAACAGGCAGGTCAAACATTTCAAATGTGTTTACCTGTGATAGAAAGACATCCTCTTCATCTATAGCCGTCACATCAGTACCTGAGATGTTTTTCAAGGTGAAATTTAAGTGAGATAATCTCCAGAATTGTGTATAGTTTTTTACCAGTGGAAGTTCATTATGTAAAAACTTAGGAAGTAAAGGACTTAAGTTAATGGTTTCGTGCAATGCCTCACCATCCTGGTAAACCTTTGCTTTGATACGGTAAATAGCATCAGTGTTTTTATGATATTTATCAAATGATGTATGATGAAAGACATATTGAATGATTATCAGACATGCCGCCATACCCATACTGAGGCCGAGGATGTTGACCAAACTATAGGTCTTGTTGCTTAATAATTGCCTGATGATGGTTTTTATGTGATTTTTTATCATGATTTATTCGTTTCTTAAGGCCTCTACCGGGTTCGCTGTAGCAGCTTTATAAGACCGGTAACTGGCAGTGATAATTGTAATTAATAGTGATATGATCAATCCCTGAATGAAGTAAATCAGACCAATGTCAATTCTGTATGTAAATGTTTCCATCCACTCGTTTACAATATAAAGAGATACCGGAGCGGCTATAAGGAATGCAACCAGCATTAATATTAAATACTCAATGGTGAATCTTTGAAGGATATTACCAATGGTGGCGCCATAAACTTTTCTTATGCCAATACTTTTTGAGCTTTGGTTAGCCATAAAGGAGACAAGACCATAGAGCCCTATCATACTCATCATAATTGCAAGAAAGGATATTACCCTTATAACTTTAAATAAAAGGTCCTCCATGAAATAAAAGACGTTTAAGTTGTCTTTGAGTATGCTGTATTCAAAAAGCTCATTGGGAAAGAATGACTTAAAGGTAGCTTCAATAGCTGAGATTTGCATGCCGATATCCTCTTTGGGGATTTTTAATGCCAATGAATTCATATGGGATGGTCTATGCATGAAAATTACCGGTTTAAGCGAACCATGGAGTGATGAAGCATGAAAATCTTCTGAGACCCCAATTATTTTGCCGTCTGCGTATCCGAAATTGATCCATTGTCCCAGCGCTTCATCAGCAGTCCATCCGGTTTGTCTTAACAAGGCTTGATTGACTACTAAATCAAAAGTGGAATCATTGATGGTTCTGTTTTTAATCATTCGTCCCGCAATCAATTTAATGTTATAGAAATCAAGGTATTCCTCATCCACAAACTTGGTATTGGCATTGTGTCCATCTTTTTTCTCCTGTCCTTTTGGTCCGTAAGAGGAGTTCCAGTTGCTTAAAGCCATAGGGGCACCAAACTGCCATGCTGTCTCTTGCACGTAAGGTTTTTGCTCGTATGCTTTTTTTACAGTCTGTATTTTTTCCTGTGATCCTTCCGGGAAAGTAACCTCTACCACATTATCCATATTAAAGCCCAGCGGCTTAGTCCGGACATACGTCATCTGGGCTGAGATAATGATGGTACTGATAAGAATGAGGTTGGTAAAAACAAATTGCGCAATTACCAATCCCCTGCGCAGGTTGTAGCTGCCACTTCCCTTCCTGAGATTCACCTGGTTGTTCAATGTGGTGAGGGGTCGATAACCAGCGAGGATTACAGATGGGTAAAAACCCGAAAGCACAGTTATAACCACCACCATTAAAATGGAGAAAAATAATACTTCAGAATTGAAACTTAGGTCATAGTTTGTGTATCTGATGATTCCTTCAAATTGATTCATGAGCACTTGCCCGAGTGTGAAAGCAAGAACCGTTGATGCCATCACCACAATGAAGGTCTCGAAGATGAATTGAAAGATTAATTGTTTTTTTGAGGACCCAAGGGTTTTTCTAACCCCAACTTCTTTTGCTCTCTTTATAGCCTGGGCTGTCGATAAATTGACGAAATTCAGGATAGCAATTATCAATAACAAACATCCAAGGAAGATGAAAGCATTTATCATTAAAGAGGGAGTAACATAGTTTCCAGAGTCATCAGCAAATCGTTCATCCGTATGAACCATCTTTAAGGGTTGCAACTCAAATGTTGATCTTTGATATTCGTCATCGCTGATATGATTTTTAAAGACTCCTTTTACTTTATCCACTAGCTGTACCGGTGAGCTGTTTGGATCTGGCTTTACATAAACATTACCATTCCAGGTTAAGTACCACTGGTCAAAAACGCCGGGCCATTTGTCCCGGAATATATTGTAAGAAGCTAAGATATCGAATGGGAAGTTTGTTTTAGTGGTGATATCTTTGATTACCCCGGCTACCACTACATCCTTTTCGTTAAATATTTTCAAGGTTTTGCCGACAGGGTTGGCATCCCCAAAATATTTTTTAGCAACCTTCTCGGTTAAGAATACAGTATTAGGATCTTTTAGTGCGCTACCATCCCTACCTGAGATAATTTCAAAATCCAGGACATCAAAAAAGTTTTCTGATGCAAAGAGTACATTCTGCATGTATAGTTGGAAGTTTCCTTCAGAATCAATAAAAGAAAATTTATGTTCTATTGGCCCATGAAAATTTAGTACTTCTTCAATCTCAGGAATTTCATTCTTAATAGCCTCCCCGAGTGGGTAGGGCATTGTACTTAGGTGGGAAGTATAATTGTCGCCATAGTAAGTTTTCACCACACGATATATCTGATCCTTTTGATTATGAAAATCATCGAATGAATATTCATAATCAATGATGGTGTATACGACAAGGCAGCAAGCCAGTCCCAATCCTAATCCAAAAATATTTAAAAAGGTATGAAATTTATTTTTCTTGAAATTACGAAGCGCAGTGGTAAAATAATTCCTGAGCATAACGGTATTTTTTCTAGATGAACTCCATAATGGGTGCCAATGATATAAATGGTTTGAAATCAGTCATTTATTTAATTTTAGATTAATTTCGTTGTGTCATAACGAAACATATTCCTGTTCCACTTAGAAACAAATAACAATGACAAAAGAAGGTAAGATACTCATCGTGGATGATGATAAAGACGTATTATACACTGGTCGTTTAATCTTAAAAAACCATTTTGAGAAAGTAATCACTGAATCAACACCAGAGCGAGTTGAAAGGATTCTGAAAGATGAAAGCGTGGATGTAATCGTGCTGGATATGAACTTCAAAGCCGGAGTAACCACGGGAAATGAGGGCCTTTTTTGGTTGCGGAAGATCCTGTCGATGAATCCAGAACAGGCGGTATTAATGAATACTGCCTATGGAGACATTGAACTTGCTGTAGAATGTATGAAGGAAGGAGCCATAGATTTTTTGGTAAAACCATGGCAGAAAGAAAAGTTATTATCCACAGTGAAAGCGATTTATGATTTAAATAAATCGAAGCAAAGGGTAAGGGAACTGGAAGATAGAGAGCAGGCATTGGTGAAAGATCTTGACTCGCCTTTTCAAGACCTGATCTTTAAATCTTCCGCGATGCAAAAGGTCCTGGAAGTAGTGGATAAGGTGGCTGCAACAGATGCTAATGTGATGATACTGGGAGAAAATGGTACCGGGAAAGAAGTAATAGCACGGGTGATCCACAGGAAATCCAATAGGCAAAAATTACCTTTTATTAAAGTAGACCTCGGAGCATTGTCGGAAACACTATTCGAAAGTGAGGTTTTTGGTCATGTAAAAGGAGCCTTTACTGATGCCAAGGAAAATCGCACGGGTAGGTTTGAGATGGCTAATAAGGGTACACTTTTTTTGGATGAAATTGGTAACTTAAGTGCAACCATTCAAGTAAAGCTTTTGTCAGCATTACAAAATCGGCAAATTTTTAAAGTGGGTTCGAGCAAACCAATCGATGTAGATGTACGGTTGATTAGCGCCACAAATCAACCAATCCTGGAGATGTCAGAAGATGGAACTTTCCGGAAGGACTTGCTCTACAGGATTAATACGGTGGAGATCAACCTGCCTCCGCTACGGGAAAGAGTGCCTGATATTGAACCGCTAACCAGGCATTTTATCAATATTTTTAAAAAGAAATATCAAAAGGATATTGGTTACAGCAAAGATTTCATTGAACAATTAAAAAACTATCACTGGCCGGGAAATGTCAGGGAACTTCAACATGCCATAGAAAGATGTGTGATCATGTCTTCTGAGGATGAGTTGACAAGCCATGATTTTCAGCTTCCAAATGATCTGCGGAGTTCACCGGAAAAATCCTTAAACATTGAAGAAGTTGAAAAAGCAACTATAGCAAAAGCTCTGGAAGAAAGCGGGGGGAATATATCGCTGGCTTCCCGGCAACTGGGTATGGGCCGGACCACGCTTTACAGAAAGATGAAAAAATATGATTTTTAAGACATTCAGGTTTCAGGTTGTGGCCAGGACGCTGGCTGCGTTATTTTTCATAGTAGGTGCCATGTATATCTGGTTGGATACTGATTTTTGGTTGGTAGGTGTTTGGTTAGTATTTTTTGGCATTATGGCCATAGTTTCTTTAATCTACTATGTTGAAAGAAATATAAGAGATCTTATTAATTTCCTGGAATCATTAAAAAATCAGGATTTCTCCTTATCCTTTAATGCAAAAAAAAAAAGAGGGTTTCAAAGGGAATTTTATCATGTCCTGAATACCATCTCCAAAGAGTTTCAGAATGTGAGAAAGGAGCGGGAGTCAAATTATCATTTTTTGCAGGCTACCCTTGAGCAAAGCGGTGTACCTCTTTTTACCTACCATCTTGATACCGAAAAGATACTGTTCTATAATGAAGCATTTAAAGTGTTAATTGATAAGCCATATTTAAGTTCCCTAAGTTCTATCAAAAACATTAATAAGGAGATCTATGAGCTTGTGTTAAATTTAAACAACGAAGAACGCCAGCTCCTCAATACGAGGCTGAATGACCAACCATTGAGCTTACTTTTTACTTCTAAACGATTAATTATAAAAGAGGAAAATTACAAACTGATCGCTATCCACGATATTAGGGACGAGTTGGAGCAGAATGAGATTGAATCATGGTCAAAGCTTATCAGAGTCCTGACCCACGAGATAAAAAACTCAGTTATTCCTATTTCCACACTTTCTGAGGTAATCGCCCAGATGATTGAGCACACGGAGTTCAAAGCTTTGGATGCTGAAGATGAGGAAGATATAAGAAAATCCATCCAGACTATTGAAAAGCGAAGCAAAGGATTGGTGAGTTTTGTTAACTCTTATTCTGATCTTGCCAGATTACCAAAACCAAAACTTGACAAAGTGTCCTTAAACAATCTGCTTGATGAGGTTTATCAGCTAATCAAAGAAGATTATAAGAAAGAAGGTATTGCTATAAATGTGAAGTTAGAAAGGGAGACCAAGCTTTTTATTGATCACGAAATGATCGAGCAAGTACTGCTAAACCTGTTAAAAAATGCTCGAGAAGCTTTTAACGGTCAGGAAGAAAAAAGTGTAATGATTAAATGCAAGAAAGTTAGGGGTTATCATCAAATACATATTTTAGACAATGGATCAGGTATACCTGAAGACTTATTAGAAAATATTTTTATTCCTTTTTTTACAACAAAAAAAGAAGGTTCCGGTGTAGGTCTTAGCTTATCCAGGCAATTGTTAAGGGCACATGGAGGCTATTTAAAAGCACGAAACAATCCTGGTGGTGGTGCTGAATTTATTCTGGGGATAAGGAAATATTAGTTTTTAAAATAAAAGCGTGACCCTGTAGGCCACGCTTTTGGGGCTGTGTTTTATCTATTCACTACAATTTTCCTGGTTATTGACCCTCCACCGATTTCTAGTTCAAGAATGTAGATACCATTTCTTAATTTAGAGGTATTAACTTCAATTTCATTTTCTAATAATCCTTGAGATATTTCAACAGAATTTCTACCTGAAATATCAATTAAATTGATGCTGATATCTTTTGATTTCGCGTTATTAATTTGTATCATGAACTGATCTTCAACAGGGTTTGGATAGATCAAAACATCATTATTGAATTCATCACTTAAACTAGTAACTTCTTCCTGAAACGCTACCGTAAAAGGAACTAAATCTTCTCCCGGAATTTCTAAACGCTCGGAAGTAAAAATATGAAATTCCCCTGCTGTCAACTCATACGCTTCATTTACATTAGTAACATTGATAGAATCACCTGTAAAATAGTCATACCAGATACCCTCCTGTGTGAATTGCGGATCAATGCTTTGGTTCTGCAAATCGAAATTTCCTATGATTACAACATCCATACCATCAGCGTCATATGCAATCCTTTTAGTACTTCCTGTGAGTGTTGTTTCTGGGGCATTAGAAAACACATCTTTCTGCTCCTTGGTAAGTCTTATGATTGCCCCGTAAGAATCATATACTTTTCTTCGGTCAGGGTCATTGTAATAATCAAAGTTACCTTCCCCGCCCCATACATGGGGTTTTGGATCTGTCCTGCCCGGATTATTAAAAGGTAAAAACTGGTCATAACCTAATTCCTGCCATTGCCAAATCATCTTTGGTCCTGGTAAGGTAAAGAAGAATGCTGCGGCCAGCTTGGATCTGTTTAATGCAGTACTTAAATCCTTGATGTTATAGTTCCCGTTACTTTGACCGAATTCCAGCATTTCGTACATTATACGTTGCTCATCGTGGCTTTCTATGTATTTTACATGTGAGCTCTGAAGATTTATAAGGCCATTAATTGATCTTGTCGGGCTTTGACCGTTCAATAGAGGAGCAAAATCAAAATGGAAATTGCCCCATAATAACATACCCCTTGAGGCTAACTCAGCTTCTTCATCTGACGCAGCAAAGTGCTCAAGGATAATGTATGCTTCCGGATCAATTTCCCATACTTTATTGGCTATTCTTGTTAGGGTATTTATCCGACCTTCATCAAACTGCCTGAATACACCATCGTCGGTCGATTCTGTTTGTGTAAAACCTTTCGACAGGTCAAACCTATATCCATCAAAGTGAAATTCATCAACCCAATATTGTACAACGGAATCAACATACGGTATCGTGAATTCACTTTCATGGTTCATATCAGCAAATACATTAAAAGGGTGCCTTGGGACATCATTGAACCACGGATTATCTTCTCTGGGATTAAAATTTTCACTATACATCAAAACCAATGGATTGGTACCTGTGTGATGGTTTAATACAATATCATGGATAACAGCCATACCCACCTGATGGGCAGTTTGAATGAAATCTTTGAGGTTATCGGGTGTTCCGTAGTATTTCTCTGGTGCAAACATATAATCCGGATCGTAACCCCAGCCCGGATCAAAGCCATGCTCTGCCACCGGCATTAATTCGATTGCATTTATACCCAATCGCTTTAAATAACTAAGCGTATCTTTTAGGATTTTGTAGTCATGACCTCCGTCTGTACCCAGGAAATCACCAAGGTAAAGTTCATAGACGACCAGATCATTTTTATCGGGCTTTTGCCAGGTGTCTTCACTAGCATCCCAAACAAATTGCTGCTGGCCGGTTTGAAAGGTGGTGGCTACACCATTTCCTTCGGTATCTGGTTCGATTAGTCCTGGATAAACCGATTCAGGTATGGCAGGATCGCTAAAAGGATTTGCAACCTTATCAGCATAAGGGTCGCCAACTTTTACCAGTCCGCCCAAATCCTCCACCCAATATTGAAATATGTACTCCTTTCCTGGTGTCAGGTCTGTGATTTCTATCCAAAAAGTACTCTCAGTTTCATCATAATTCATTTGATAATCATCAGAAAGCTCCCAGTTGGTTAGATCTCCCACAAAGTAAGCGAAATCTTTATCTGGTGCTACCAGTGCCATTGTCACTTTTGTATCATCTTCAGGGTCATAATTTATTCCGGGATTAATTCCTGCCGGGAGCAAGGTATTTACCCTGGGTTGTTTTATGAAGAACTCAATTTCAAGGGTTTTAGTGAGTACAATATCTCCCGAAGAACCAGTTGCTCTGGCACTTATATTTTCACCACCGGATACCGGATAATCAAAGGTTAAGAAGTTGGGGCCAGAAGATGCGGCCACCACTTCAAATCCTGCACCTGTATCAAGTTCTAATTGAAGATCTGCGGCCCTGCTTGCGGTTATGGTAATGGGAAATAATGAACCTTCATCCACAAATACCAATCCATCAGTGGCCGGGGAAACAAAAGAAATAACAAATCCACCAGGGGATAATTCAGCAATAAAGTCTTCTGTTTGGGCACTTCCGCTACCATTTTTTAGCAGGAATCCAAGTCTTGTTATATCATTGGGGTTGCCGTCAATACTGTAATATTCCGCAGGGGTTAATATTATCTCCCAAATATTTTCATCTACCAATGTCATCTCTCCGGGAGGAAAAGGAACAAAAAAGTCAGTTTGACCCGGAGGGCCAAAAGCAAATGGATTAGAAGCATCGCCAACACCGGACCACAGAAAGACTCCGGATGTCAAACCTAGTAAAGCCTCAGCCCTTGAGTCACTTGCTTTTGATACATCTACGCTTATTATGATTTCATCATTGATGGTAGGGTTCTCTGGCGTGATGGTAAAAGGTACTTCGGCACTGGATTCATCAGCAAGTGGGATGAAAAAGTCCTCTGTTTGAGCTGACCCATCTGCGTTTTTTAATAGCATCCCCAACGTTGTGATGCGATCTTCTTCTTCATCAGGAATGTTGTAGTAGTCTTTGATTTTGAGTGTTATTGACCACTGTTCATCCCCCAGAAAGTTCATTCGACCAGGTTCAAATGCTGAAGTAAAGTCGGATTGGCCCTCAGGTGTAAATTCAAAAGCTGCACTACCTCCTGTTCCTGATCCTACCCCGGACCACAGAAAAACACCATCTGTCAAACCAAGTAGATCTTCAGCGCGTGTGTCCTCTGCTAATGATAAATCAACGGTAATGGTAACTTCCTCGGTCAAAGATGGAAATTCCGGGTCAAGCGTAACTGCCTGTCCAAACACCAACCTCCAGGAAATTACCAAAAAGATAAAAATGTAAAACTTCTTCATACTTTTAATACTCATATTTTAAGGATACGATTTATGATTTAAAACAATAAAAAGCGAAGTGAGTTCACTCGCTTCAATTTCACGATCAGCAACCTAATTATTTATCATCACTTTTCTGTTAACAGATCGATTTCCAACCTTGATTTTAAAAATGTATATTCCGGGCAATAGATAGGATGTATTTATTTCAAATTTTTGATCAAATATCTCATATGGGACATTGAATCTGTTTTTTCCTGATATGTCATACATCTCGAATGAGAAGCCATCCTTTCGATGGAACGCTATCGTTACTTTATCTTTTGCAGGATTAGGATATAATTTCAGGCCCTCCCCTAATTTATCATCCAGCCCTGTTACTTCCTGAAATTCAACTGTCCAGGGCACCAGGTCACTTTCAGGGGCTTCCAGGCGCCGGGTTGTGAAAACATGAAACTCACCAGGTGCGAATGTATAAGCGTCATTTACATTTAATACGTTTATTGAATCGCCTGTAAAGAAATCATACCATGTACCATCCTGCGAGAATTCCGGATCAATTGATAGCTCAGAAGTAGCCCAGTTTCCTAATACCATTACGTTCATGTCTGGATGAGTAATAGAAATTCTTTTTACTTCTTGATTAAGTCGACTTATATCAATTTCCCCGTCATCAAAAACATCGGAATGTTCATGGGTCAGATTTAATACTGCTGAATAAACGCTATAAACCTTTTGTCTCTCCGGGTCTTCATAATATCCCAATGCATCCGGATCATCTCCCCATGGTAGGGGTTTCTTGCCAGTTCGTCCATTAAAGTTGATATCGATATCATAACCTAGCTCACCAAACATCCACATAAGTTTTGGACCCGGGAGTGTAAAGAAAAATGCAGGTGCCATTTTAGCCCTTTCTATAGCTACTTCCAGATCCTGGATGTTGTAATCCCCCGCTGATGTGCCAAATTCCCTCGCTTCAAACACCAGTCTCTGTTCATCATGATTTTCCATGGCCGCTACGACGCCCGGTTCGGCGGCTTCATTGATATTTGCAGTGGGAGGATCTGCTTTCATTATTTCCTGGTACCTGAATTTTGCAACAAATGCCCATGTAAAAGCACCTAACCCCTGTAGTGTTCCCAGCTCATCAGATGAAAAATGCTCCAGTGTCACATAAGCATCCGGGTCAACGGCTTTGATAACATCGTAATAATGTGTTACTCTATCCACCCTTGATTCATCAAAGCCCCCACAGTTATTATTTTGTGTAAACCCGTTGGATATATCGAACCGGAAACCATCTACGTGATACTCCCTAAGCCAGTATTGCAGGGTAGTATCTATTAAAGCCCTGGTATAGGTGCTTTCATGGTTCCAGTCCCGAAAAAAGTCCAAACAGTCAGGGATGGCAGACTCATTAAAGAACGGGCTGTCAGACCTTGGTCTCCCGGATTGAAAATCAAAATACATAAAAACATAAGGGTTCTTATCTGCCTGATTAAAAACTACGTCCAAGATTACCGCCAGACCTTTTTCATGACATGCTTCGATAAAAGCTTTCAAATCATTTTTTGTTCCATAGGCTTTGTCCGGAGCCATGTAATAATCCGGCTGATAGCCCCAGTTGCTGTTACCTCCAAATTCCATTATTGGCATTAATTCAATGGCATTAACACCTATGCCTTTGATGTAGTCCAGTGAATCGATCATGGTTTTATAGGACCCTGTAAAGTCTCGTACCAGTAGTTCATAAATAACGAGATCCTTTTCCTCGGGCCGTACCCAGGAATCTTCAGCGGGGCCCCACATATAGGGTTTCTGCCCGGTTATGAAAGCGGTTAAGAGTACATTTCCTCCGGTAACTTTGTTATCGGGTAAAACCTCAAGGCTTGATTCGGGGATATTTGGGTAAACATTTTCATCAATAAAGGGATCGTTATTAGGGTCGATCACCAGGTCGGCATATGGGTCGCCAACCAACACGTTAGACCCTGACACATCATTATGATTTGTGAGATAGCCAAATACATAAGGTTGATTCGGTATTAATTCATTCAATTCTATCCAGTAGGTTTCTTTGGATGGATCATAATTCATTTGATATTTATCCCTAATTTGCCAATTGGTCTGGTCCCCCACGAAGTACACATAGTCTTTTTGAGGAGCAACCAATGCCAGGGTTACTTTGGTATCATCTGCAGGATCGTAATTAATCCCGGGGACTATGCTTGTGGGAAGTGGTGATTCTACTCTTTCCGATTTCACAAAAAATTCCACTTCTGCTGTTTTGTTAAGTACGATATCTCCGGAAGAACCGGTAACCCGTATAGAAATACTTTCCCCATCCTTAGCAGGATAATTATAACTTAAAAAGTTACGTGACTCGATGGATGCGACCACCTCAAATCCCGCTCCAGAGTCAATTTCAATTTGCAAATCACCAACTGAGCTGGCGCTCACAGAGATTGGAAAGGCAGCGCCCTCCTCAATAAATTGAAGCCCGCTACTGCTCGGCGAAACCAGATTTATCAGAAATCCTCCGGGCTCGATATCCCCGATGAAATCTTCAGTTTGTGCACTACCATCAGCATTTTTTGCAAGAAAGCCTATTCTCGTTAATTCGTTGACATTGCTTGTGACATTATAATATTCTGCAGGTACCAAAGAAATTTCCCATACATCATCACTGACGAGCGTCATCTCCCCGGGAAGATAAGGTACCCCAAAATTATCCTGACCTGGCGGGCCATTTTCAAAAGGATTAGACTCATTGCCAATACCAGACCATAAATATATTTCATCAGTTACTCCAAGCAATCCTTCAGCGCGGGTATCTAAGGCCTTGGTAAGGTCTATCTGTATGGTTATTTCATCATTTACGGTAGGATTCTCCGGGGTGATGGTAAAGGCTTTTTGTACTTCGCTATCATCAACGATCGACACAAAAAAATCTTCTGTCTGGGCTGAGCCATCTGCATTTTTTAAAAGCATACCCAGTGTTGTTATTCTATCATCATCTTCGTCAGGAATGTTGAAATAATCTTTAATTACAATCGTAATAGACCATTTATCATCGCCCAAAAAAGTCATTTTACCCGGTTCATACGGGCTGCCAAAATCATCCTGTCCCTCAGGACCAAACTCAAACGCAGGACCACTACCCGGGGCCGATCCGGCACCTGACCATAAAAACACATCATCAGTTAATCCCAATAAACCTTCAGCCCTAGAATCTTCAGCTAGAGTAACATCAAAAGTTATGGTTACCTCTTCCTTTAGTGCAGGAAATTCGGGGTCTAAAACCACTACCTGCTGACCAAATAAGATATTTGATAAGGCCAAGCAAACTAAAAACAACAAAAAACGCTTCTTCATACCAAAAATGGTTTATTTATAAAATCAAAATATATATTAATTAATTATTATGAAAAGCATTTTAAGGTAATTTTGCAAATAATATAAAATTCAATCGATTGCATGAAAAAGCTTTTTATTGTAGCGTAATTCAATGAAGTATTTGTTTGTAAATATTAAATTCGTTTAATATTATTGTCTATATAACGCATTGCATAAAGATTAAAATAGTACAATATGAAGAAGTTTATTTACTTAATTTTATTTGGTTTCGCGGGAAGCTTGCTGTTTTTTTCCTGCGATAATGATTTGACGGCACCAGCTTTACTGGATTCAGCTCCTGTTATTTCCATAACAGCTAATGGATCAAGCCCGGGAGGTGATACTGATGTTACAGTTACTTTTAGTGATGGAGCTGAAGGCAGAACACTTAGTCCACTTGCATCTGCATCAATAACTATTACTGATCCTGATGGAGCAGTTTTTGCTTCTGTAAATCCATCTGTATCAGGAACATCTGCCACTGCCACTGTTACAGAGCCTATACCTGACGATGATTCTGCTGTTGGATCCTATACGGTTAGTGTGACTGCAACAGACGTTGAGGGTAATAGTAGCAGCAGTGAAGCAACATTTGATGTTATCTCTTCTGCATTTGCTTTTGTACAACCTCAGATGTTTATTTTAGGATCATTCAATGGTTGGGGTGGTACAGACAATCAAATGGAACTTGTAGCTGATAATACCTGGGAAGATACCGATGTTACTTTATCTACAGGTGATGAGTTTAAATTTGCCAACACCTCTGATTTTTCAGATTTGGATTGGACAGATCAGGAATGTGATGGTACGGTGGTAGAAGCTTCAGGTATTCAGGAAAATATAGCTTGCGTTCCTTTCAATGGTACTTTTACCATTAGGTTTAATGATGCAACATTAACCTACGAATTGATTCCTGATGAAGACATAGCCACAGAATTTAGTAACTTATTTTTATTGGGTACATTTAATGATTTTGAGGGTGATAATATACAATTCACCATTGCTTCTGCCAATACCTGGGAGGTAGAAGCAGTTATTAGCACCGAAGATAAATTTAGGTTTTCAACAACCCCTACGCTTGCAGATATGCATTATGGCGACAATGAGCCGGACGGTGTGGCTGATGAATTTGGTTCTAACATACAATTAGGGCTTGATGCTGGCACCTATCGTGTTAAGATCACGGTAAACGATCTGAGTTTAGAATATACTATAGAAGTATTGGAAGTATTAGAAGAAAGTTTCAATGCTAATCAAGATCAGATGTTTATTCTTGGCTCATTAAATGGATGGGGAGGAAGTGATCTTGAAATGGAATTGGTTGATGATAACCTATGGCAAGTTACAGGTGTAAATATATCGGCATCTGATCCTGATAATGGCGGTAATCCGAGTGCCTTCAAATTTGTTAATACGACAGATTTTAGTGACACTGACTGGGGTGATGGCCCAGGTGATGGTCCTGCAGAAGATGAATGTGATGGATTAGCAACAACCGATCCGGGAGGAAAAAATATTCAATGTGCAGGTGTCGAAGGTTCTTACACTATCACTTTCAATGATGAAACACTTGAATATAAAATAACATTAGAAGAGCCAAGCTTTAATGCTAACCAGGATGAGATGTATATTCTGGGATCTTTGAATGGATGGGGTGGAAGCGATTTACAAATGCAATTGGTTGATGATAACCTATGGCAAAAAACTGGTGTCAACATTTTGGCATCTGATCCGGATAATGGTGATGAGCCTAGTGCATTCAAGTTTGTGAACACTACGGATTTCAGCGATACAGACTGGGGCGATGGCCCGGGCGATGGTCCTGTAGAAGATGAATGTGATGGATTAGCAACAACCGATCCGGGAGGAAAAAATATTCAATGTGCTGATGCAGAAGGCTCATACACAGTCACTTTTAATGATGAAACGCTTGAATATTCGATCACATTAGAATAATTCATAATCATACAAGAAAAGGGAACGAAAAGCCTGGCGGAATTGTCAGGCTTTTTATGATTAAAGACACTATGAGATCGATACTCTGTTACCTGTTTATTATTCCGGCCGCCATCACAAAAGCGCAATTTACAGACCAATCTGCCAAATATGGCATCAATAATATTGGAAGTAACTATGGTGTATCATTCGGTGATTATGATAATGACGGAGACGATGATCTTTACATAACAACTAGAAGTCAGGAAGCTAACTTGTTTTATGAAAATAATAGTGGACAGTTAATAGAAGTTAGCCAGTCAACCAATGTTAATTTCACAGGTAGTTCCAATGGTGCGGTTTGGTTTGATTACAACAATGATGGATACCTTGACTTGTATGTGGGTAATGAAAGAAGCCAAAATATTCTTTATAAGAATAATGGCGATAAAACTTTTATAGATGTAACTGAGGAATCAAATACCGGAGATGCGAGAAATCCATTGGCCTTAATGGCTGGCGACCTCAACGGTGATGGACATACAGACCTATATCTGGCTAATATTTCAACGCAAAATTCTTATTACCAAAATAATGGGGATGGAACTTTTAAAAATGTGATTCTTCAGTCAGGAGCCATGGATGATCTTATAGCCATGGGATCTATATTATTTGATTATGACAATGATAATGATCTGGATATCTTTCTAACACATGATGCAAAGCAGCCTAATATACTATATCAAAACGATGGAAACGGAAATTTTACTGATGTATCAGCTGAAAGTAAAGCTGATACCCGCTGTTTTTGTATGGGCGTGGATATAGCAGATTTTAATCGAGATGGATATCAGGATATTTATATTGCCAACCTTGAGGACAATACATTATTAAAAAATAACGGTGACGGTACATTTGATAATCTATCTGTTGAGTCAGGAACTGATGATTTTGGGATGGGCTGGGGCACCACAACTTTTGATTATGATCATGATGGCTTTGAGGATATATATGTAGTTAATAATTATTTTTTTTCACCGTTTGTCAATGTACTGTACAACAATTTAGGTGGCCTTAATTTTGAGCAGGAAGATAATTCCGAAGTGCTTCAAAGTAAATATGCAGGTTTTGGAGTAGCTTTTACTGATATTGATTTTGATGGTGATCTTGACCTTGTGATTGCTAATTCGGGTCAAAATAGCGCGGGAAATCAATTATTTATAAACGAGTCGAACAATGGTAACTGGGTTTCATTTAAATTGATAGGTAGAGATCTCAATAAAGATGCTATAGGAACCAAGTTGAATATAATTGCTAATGGAGAAAAACAATATGCTCAATTGGTTGCTGGTAGCGGATACTTATCTCAGAATTCAATGTGGTTACATTTTGGTATGGCTAATACTAGTGAAATAGATTCACTTATAATAACATGGCCTAATGGCCCCATCGATATATATAAGGGACTTTCAGTGAATCGACATTATTATGTAATGGAGGGAGAGCATCCGACAACTGATCTGATTTTAAAACCTTTGCGTCCATCCAGATTAAATGCAAGTTTCGAAGATCAATTTGTGAAACTTCAGTGGTCCGATAATTCTTTTGGGGAATCAGGCTTCCAAATTTTCAGATCTGTAGGAGATTCATCCAATTTAAATCCTTTCGGAAAGGTGTCCGAAGATGTTACTGAGTTTGTCGATAATGATATCCGGCCAAACCAACAATATTTTTATTCGGTACAATCTTATAATGATTTTGGAGTATCGCCATATTCAAATATTGCTGAGGTAATATTTACAGTAACCAGCGCTGAGAATGACTTAATAGATGGTTTAATAACGCATCCAAACCCTACAACAGGCAGGTTTAAAATACAATCGAGAGAAAAGATTGATCTTCTAAGTATTTATAATTTGAATGGAGAAAAACTGAGAATACAACAAAATGGTGATTTCTTTGATCTTTCGGGTTATCCTGCCGGGATATATATTATAGATATATCTGTTGAAAATAATTCGATAAAAAAAAAGATACTTAAAAAATAATGGCTACCCAGTCAGGTAGCCATAGATTATCGCTATCGTTTGATTAGCTATCCTAAACTATCAATCAGGGCATCAATTTGATCGATGGCTGCGCTAAGGTCTACTCCACAGTTATCCTGGATAACCACATAGAAATTTCTTATTTGTTGATAGTAATTTGTTAGTGCTGATTGAAAATTTCCGGTAGGGTTAGCTTGTACTTGTGCTAATAATGTAGAAGCAGCGCTTAGTATTTCTTGCTGAAGTGTATTTATAGCACCTGCTGTGCATCCATTCCCGCCAAAACCAAGACCGGCACCGGTATTGAGGTTATATGCATTGCCGCTGTAACTTGTTCCATCAAAAATGATGTTGTAGGTGACAGTTTGTTCTGCTCTATTATAAACAATATTTCCTGAAATTGATTTATCTCCTGCGGTAGTGCCCTCATCAATGGTTACCGTAATTTCACTTTCAGTAACATTCACAGTTCCAGTGAAAGTTGCATTTCTTCTCCCGGTCACCAAATAGTCAGGAATAGAAAAAGTAGCTTCAGATTCATTTATGCTGGTAATTTCCAATTGAAGATCACTAGCATTCTCGAAATAAAAGCTTCCTTGCAAGTCACTCACCTCACCATTTTCCTGAGGTTGAGAATCATCGTCGTCATCATCGTCACTGCAACCCGTAATTGTGATGGCGAAACAAAGAATCAATAATAATTGTAGTAAGTTCCAAATTTTCATAGCTGAATGTTTGAATTATTTTAATCTGAATTAAGATTCGAAAATAATACCATACCAACTCTTTTGATATACCATGAATATGGTATTTTTATTTAGTAAGGAGAATTTTATATAGAATAGAAGATTGCTTACCTTCACTACTTAAACACTGAATTTATTATGAGACAATTCTTAGTCACGATACTAATTGCAGTTTTAGCTTCTTGTACGGCCAAGAAAGAAAAATCCTATCAAGATAAGATGACTGAAGCGCATAAAGATGATCAACCGATATCCAATGTATCCTCTGAATCCAAGGAGGATATTGTTTCTGAAGCAGTTGTATACACTATAGTAGATAATAACGAGGTAACAGGATATCTGGCTAAACCTGAAGAATTCACAGAAGGCCTACCGGGTATCATTGTTATTCATGAATGGTGGGGCCTTAATGATAACATACGTACCATGGCAGATAAACTGGCGGACAATGGATATGTTGCTTTAGCAGTAGACCTTTATCAGGGGAAAGTGGCCGAGACTCCTGAAAATGCAAAAAAGTACATGATGGAATCAATGGATCGGTCTGAAATGCTTATTGAAAATTTAAAAGGAGCTTACGCTTATTTGAAAGAAGATAATAATGTAATGAAAGTAGGGACTATTGGTTGGTGCTTCGGAGGTGGTTGGTCGTTAAATACAGCCATTAATTTACCTAAGGAAATTGATGCCACTGTTATTTATTATGGCCGATTGGTTACGGATAGTGATAAATTAGAGCCATTGAAGATGCCGATACTGGGAATTTTTGGAGCTGAAGATCAGGGAATACCTGTTGATAATGTGAGGGTGTTTGAATCGGTCTTGAATGAATTGGACAAGGATGCCAGCATACATATTTATGAAGGCGCGAATCATGCTTTTGCGAATCCATCAGGAACGAGATACGATAAAGCGGCAGCTGAAGATGCCTGGGAAAAAACCATTAATTTTTTCAACAAAAATTTAAAGTAGCTAACAATTCCATACTTGCATGTACTTACTAAATACTGATTTAAATCATCAGATTCATGAAAGTTTTCCTTACTGATGACCATGCGATAATGTTGAGTGGATTGTTAAAGATACTTAGCGTGGAGCATGACCTGGATGTGGTAGGAACCGCCGAAAATGTAAAAAATACCCTGTTAAAGCTAGATAAGTGCAAGGTTGATCTATTAATAACCGATTATAACCTACCGGATGAAGACGGACTCTCTTTAGTTAGAAAAACAAAAGAAAAGTATCCTGACATTAAAATTATAGTGCTAAGCATGCATGACGAGCAACACCTGGTAAGGGAAATAATTAAGGAAGGAATTGATGGATATATACTAAAAAAGGACTCCCATAAAGAGCTTATCAACGCTATCAGGGCTATTCAATATGATAAAATTTATTTAAGTAGTGAAATCAATGCCATGCTGGTAAACGACGCTGATGGTAAAAGCAAGCAAAAGTTACTAACTACGCGAGAAAGGGAAATATTAAAGTTGATTTCCAAAGAATACAATAATAAACGTATTGCAGAAACACTCTTTATTTCTGAACGAACGGTAGAAACGCACAGGAAGAATATTTTCAGAAAAACGGGTACCAATAGCCTGGTGGGATTAATCAAATTTGCATACAACAACCACCTCATTTAGTTTTTGTGTTATTCAAACGCCTTAATCCACAGTTCAAGGGCTTCCAAATGTCTTTTCCCATAATTAGAAACCTCAGATCTTATTTGATTAAGTGTTTTTTCTTCAAATAATTTACCCGGTACTTTTGAGTAAAATAGGTCTGCATAACTAATTATCATGTCTTCAAGTTTTTCACAAATAATAGCTTCGTCTGGTAACGATAATCCGCTTTGTATTATTTCTTCACGCGTCGTATTACCCACGCCAATGTGGTTCTCAGCTATTCTTGCATGATCAGGAAGACCTTTGCTTAATAGTATTCTTTTGCCAACTTTAACGTGCATGATATAAGGCAAATTACCATGACACCCTATTGAAGGTGCATCTGTATGTATTATTCCAATATCATGTAGCATACTGGCTTCTTCAATAAACGCTAACTGATCCGATGGCAAACCAAGTTTTCTTCCAATAGATAGTGCTTTGGCCGTAACCATGGTTACATGTATCACATATATTCTATGCACCGGTTGGTCTGCTGGTATATATTTATTGATTAAAGCGTAGTAATCAATCATTTATAGTTCATCTTAGATAATGACATATTCTATGGATGGAATTTATTTTATAAGTTAAAACCTAAAAACTAATCCTCAACGACGGGCGTGATCATGATATGGGCTCTATGTGTACCCGGATCCATTATCCAGGGGTCACCAGGCTGCCGTGGCTTGGTCAATAGACCTGTGGATTCCGGCGTAGCATATGGAATGTAAACCACATATCGATATTTTGCATTTTCAACAACCTTTTTATCGGAATTATATGCTGCATTTTTACCGTAAAGAACATGCAGTGTGGTTGGGTTATCAGGCATGTTGAGTTTCCCATCCTGAACTTCCTGTTCAACAATTTCAAACATTTCCTGACCTCCCTTTCCTTCGTTCCTCAATGCCCTTCTTCTGGCCATATATGGTTCTAAATCTTTGTGATAACAAGCACAACTGAATCCTTCTTTTGAGGGGTCATCAGGAAGACAGATTATTTCGTTTTTGCCATTTCTTATTACTTTTAACGCACCATTATTGTCGTAACCCATAACGGTTGCTTCGTTTTGAAATTCCTCTGGTGCAGCCATAACTGCGGCCATTATTTGATCTTCCTTATTTGGGATGCTGGGTTGACTGTTACAACTTGAAAATATAAACATTGCTGACAGTGCGAGAATAATTGAATATCCGGGTTTTGTCATGATTTTTGAATATCTACCACTTTTCAGGGTAAGGCTTTAATCTAGTAAATATGTGAAAGCTTTTTTCATCAGATTCAGCTTTCAAAGCATTTGAGTAAAATATAAAGTTGCGTTCCTTGCTGCCTGACTTCGTATCAAAATCGTAAAGATATAATTCAAAGTCAAAAGTAGCAGCATGTTCATAATTGCATTCTGTGCCATCAAATCTATATTCAAAGTAAGATCCGTTTTCATCTTCTTTCATTTGCTCCCTTGAAATGTCTTTATAGATGGTTTCGATGGTCTGTCCATTATTTTTAAAAACCATTTTTTGACCTTCATTGGAGCTTTCTGTATATACTCTTAGTGTAAAGATAAAATCGTTTTCCCGGAAAAAGTTACCCTCAATATTATCTGGCAGGTAACAAATACGTTGATCATTATCACAAATTTTTTCTTGAGCAGTACCTTGAAAGCTCAAGAAAACAATAAAAAGGATTAAATAAATGAGTTTCATACACTGTTTTTTTTGAGATACAAAAATTAAATAAAATACCCAGAATATACTATTTAAGTCCTGTAGTATTTGTAACGCTTTTATTTTTCAAATTGATAATTATTTTATTTTCAGCCCATTTAAAATTATCTTTAAGAAATGACTTTTATCATATGAAAGCGTTCATTTTTGAGTCATTTTTTAATTAAATTTCTAATGTATATGAAAATAGATTTAAGAGAATATTTTTCTGAAAAAGACAAACTTTTAGCAGAGGCTTCTCAGCCTGGCCCTGTGGTTACACTCAGCAGGGAATTTGGATGTGAAGTTATTCCTATAGCACAAAACCTGGTTACCAGGCTTAATTTATCCAAAAACTCAACTAAAAATACCACACAGCCGCGCTGGCTATGGATAAGCAAAGAAATACTGAATGAATCCGCCAAAATACTCCAGAGGCAACCGCATGAAGTTCAACGTGCTTTTACCCCTAATGAAAAATCTAACCTGGAGGAGATGATATCTTCACTTAGTCAGGAATCAATTAGTATAAACAAGATCAATGAGACAATAAAGGACATCATATTGACCTACTCTAAAAAGGGACATGTAATTATAGTAGGCAGGGGGGGCGTTTCTGTAGCAAACGAGATTAAAAGATCCCTTCATATCAGGGTTCATGCACCCTTGTCTTACCGTATTGAAAATTTGATTAAATCAAAAAATATATCCACACAGGAAGCGGAAAGAATGGCTAATGAAAATGATAGCAGACGGGAGTTATTTATAGGCAAACTTACGGGTAAAAAGTTCCATCCCAGCATATTTGATGCTTCCCTGAATAGAAGCACACTTTCTGCAGATGATATCGTTAAAGTGATCATGGATTTGATGAAGTATAAAGATCTCATAAATTAAAAAAAGGCTATCTCAAAAGTTATTAAGTGGTGAAAAATCCCATTAAAACATTACTTTTTTTTGATTTTTTTCATCCTTAAACCCTGTAAATGCTTAACATGAAAGGAAGAGTGGGATTTTATCCCAAAATAAACAAAAAAAGACTGCTCTTGAGACAGCCTCTTTTTAGTACTTCAAAGTGAAAATCGTTTTAATCATTTAAGGCTTTAACACCGGGTAATTCTTTTCCCTCCATATATTCCAACAAAGCTCCGCCTCCTGTAGAGACGTAACTGACTTTATCCCCATAGCCCAGACTATTTACAGCGGCGGCAGAATCTCCTCCACCAATTAAAGAATAAGCACCATTGGACGTAGCTTCTACCACGCCAATAGCTATCATTTTGGTTCCTTCAGCAAAGTTGCTCATTTCAAAAACTCCCATAGGCCCGTTCCACAGAATGGTTTTCGAATTATTGATTATTTCGCAGAAAACTTTTCTTGCTTCCGGTCCGATATCCAAACCCATCCATCCATCATCTATTGAATAATTATCAGCGGTTTTGAGGTTAGCATCATTTTTAAATGCATCAGCAATTATTGAATCTTTGGGCAATTCAAGGGTTACATTGTTTTCTTTAGCCTTGGAGATTAAATTCCGTGCCAACTCCAGTTTATCTTCTTCCACTAATGAAGATCCTATATTTCCCCCTAAAGCTTTGAAGAATGTGTAGGACATCCCACCTCCAATAATGAGATTATCCACCCGATCCAGTAGTTTTTCTATGATCAGAATTTTATCAGATATTTTTGCACCGCCCATAATAGCCGTGAAAGGTCGTTTAGCATCATCAAGTACCTTTTTGGCATTCGCTAACTCAGCGTGCATGATGTAGCCGGACATTTTCTCTTCAAAGTATTTGGCTACAATGGTTGTTGATGCATGAGCTCTGTGGGCAGAACCAAAAGCATCATTAACATAAACATCCCCATGTTTGGAAAGCTTTTCCGAAAAAACTTCATCGCCTTTAGTTTCTTCTTTGTAAAAACGAGTGTTCTCCAAAAGCAGTATTTCACCTGTTTTAAGGTTTGCTGATTTTTCAAATGCCTCCTTCCCGACACAGTCATCAGCAAAATGCACACTAGTTTGTAACTTATCTGATAAATGGTTTACGATATGTTTTAAAGAGAATTTTTCTTCAGGTCCTTGTTTTGGCCTTCCAAGATGACTCATCAGGACGGCCGATCCACCATCATCCAATATTTTCTTTATAGTCGGTATAGCGGCTCTGATCCTTGTATCATCTGTTATTTGGAAGTTTTCGTTTAAGGGCACATTAAAGTCGACCCTTACCAATGCTCTTTTACCTTTAAAATTAAAATCATCAATGGTTTTCATAAGCAAATTTTTTGATTAACCAATAACTGCAAGATATACAAAATGATTCTTTAAGTTAATAGATAATTAGAATGCTGAATTATGAAATTGTTAAGCGATATTGGTATAAACGGCCTGTACATCTTCGTCATCTTCTATCTTATCAATAAGTTTCTCAATTTCTTCTAATTGTTCCTCGGAGAACTCAATGGGTGAGGCGGCGAATCGCTTAAGTGTAGATTTTTTGATGTTTATACTTTTGGCTTCGAAGGCTTCGGATAAAGATCCAAAATCTTTATAATCTCCATAAATATATACAATACCTTCGTTTTCCTCGATTTCTTCCAGGCCGGAATCAATAAGTTCCAATTCTAATTCTTCAAGGTTAATGTCTTCTGTTTTATCAAACTCAAAGACAGCTTTTCGATTAAACATAAATTCAAGTGACCCCGAAGGTACCAGGCTGCCACCAGCTTTATTGAAATAAGATTTTACATTGGCTACGGTCCTGGTGGTATTATCTGTTGCACACTCTACGAACACCAGTACTCCATGAGGCCCCTTGCCTTCATAAGTTAATTCTTCAAATTTTTCTGCATCCTTTCCGGTGGCCCGTTTTATCGCATTCTCTATATTGTCCTTAGGCATATTTTGTGCCTTGGCATTTTGAATGGCTGTTCTAAGTTTGGAATTCATATCAGGCTCCGGCCCACCTTCCCTGGCAGCTACCTGAATAGCTTTAGCCAGTTTAGGAAATATTTTGGACATTTTATCCCACCGTTTCTCTTTGGCAGCTCGGCGATATTCAAATGCTCTTCCCATATGTTTCAAAAATTAAGTCAACACCAAATTTTTATCCGTTAATAAGCTATCATCTTAAGGTTATTAGTCTATATTAATTTCATTTAACAATCTGTTGGCCTTGTAAACGTATTTTAGCGCTGCCGAAATACCGCCGGCATGCACAGCTACGGTGCGGTTGTAAGTATCATCAAATATGAAAAAACCCGGTAAGCTTTCAATGTTTCCATCAAAAACCAATCCCACCACCTCTTTTTCTTTATTTATAACCGGACTACCGGAATTCCCACCGATAATGTCTGCAGTGCATACAAAATTCAACGGTGATTTCAGGAGATCAAGCGATGGGTTTTTCCATCGATCGGGCAGGTGCCATGGTTCTTCCTGTTCATTGCTGAAATGACGGTCATACAAACCAAAATAAGTGGTTTTGTAAGGCGCTATGGTTCCGTTGTAGTTATACCTTTTTACTCTACCATCCGCAATTCTCAATGACAAACTGGCATCAGGAGGGCTTTTTAATCCCTCCAAAGCAAACTGCATGGATATTATCTTTTCTTTAGCGGTTTTGTTGGCTTGAGTGGCTTTCCCCATTTTTATAGATGCATCCATATACTCAGAAACCAGGGTTTTGGCTAATTTCAGCATCGGGTCATCAGACTTATCCAATTTTTTAAAATCTTTATCTAATAACTTACTTCTTTTCTTATCATTGAATAGATCACTATTTTCGATTACCGATTTTGCTTGGCTGACAGACTTTTCATCATCGATTACTTCATTAACATATCCTTTAGATGAATGCTGTTTTAATTCATCAATCAGGGCAGCAAATAGTTGAATTTCTAATTGCTTTTCAAACCCGGAGAGAATTTCTTCAATAGCGCTTTTATTTTTTGAAGCAGCTTCCACATCCTCCTTTTCTTTGTTTTTTAATAATTTAAAAATTTCATGGAATAGTAAATTCACTTTTCCCCTTGATGCCGATGGTGCTAATAAAAATGTTTCAGGAAAACTGGCCCGTTGTACAGTAGTAAATTCTTCAATTTCTTTCCAGGGATCCGATCCTTCAACTGATAGATTACTTCGTAATTCTTCTTCCTTTAATCGTTTTTTAGTCATTAAATATTCATCATTTAATCCTTGTAGCCTTCCTGTGTATGCTTTATTACCATTTCTGTAGCTAAATGCCACATTGATTACACTATCCTTTTTGTAAATATTATCTATCGTTTTTGCATAATCCTCAAGAACTTCTATTCGATCTCGCAAATAACTTATAACTACCGGTGCTCTGACATCTCTTCGATAAAGCAATTGAGACATGGTTAAGTACCTGCCTGTACTACCCGGGTTACCAACTACGAATACAGGCGTGCCTTCTTTAATACCATCAGCATTAAACGGATAGTAAAAGGGTGTTTTTAGTGGGTTACCATCTTCATCATAAGCCCTAAAGAAGGTGAAATCCAGGTTATATCTTGGATAGGTAAAATTGTCCGGATCTCCTCCGTAATATCCCAGGGCTAACTCAGGATATAAAACCAACCGTATATCACTGTATCTTTTAAAACCATACAATGAGTATTTTCCACCACTATAAAAGGTCCTGGTTTCTAATTCAAGATCCTTCCAGGATGGCATCGTTTTATAATTTTCTAAGATTTTTTTTAGTGCCGCATCTTCTGATTCCGCGGTTGAGTTTTTTACCTGCTCGGTTATATCTGTAATCTTAACTAATTGGTCAACATAGAGATTAGGTACCTTTCGTTCATCTGCCAGGGTTTCGGCATAAAAGCCATTGCTTTCAAAATCTTCATTTTCCCTCATAACGGAAGCAGTTACACTTCTGGAGCAGTGATGGTTGGTCATAATAAGTCCATCCCCTGAGATAAAGGATGCAGAACACCAACTTGAGAACCTTAGTGCTGACTTCCTTACATCTTTCAGCCACGCTTCATCGGGAGTGAAATTGTAAGCTTCTTTAAAATAATCCAGTGGTGGGTTTTCAAAAGTCCACATTTTACCCTGATCAAACCTTCCAGGTTTGATCTCATCCTCAGATATCAAACTTTGCGCATGTGAGACCTGACTAAGAATCAAGCAAAAAAATAAATATTTTAATTTCTTCATTTTTAATTCGGGTTAATAATTTGGATCACGAAACTAATAATTTAGAAGCTAATCAAATCTCCAGTGGGTGACTGAACATATTTCTAAATCAATCAAAAAGTTTTCACTTGAACAAATAATTATTAATTTTGCAGCCATATTTAAAGAAAGTATATGAAAAAAGATATTCACCCAAAATATAGAGAGGTTGTTTTTCTGGATACTTCCAGTGATTTTATGTTTATGACAAAATCCACTATTAATACCAGGGAGAAGATTAAATGGGAGGACGGTAAAGAATACCCATTAATAAAGGTTGAAGTTAGTTCTGCTTCACATCCTTTCTACACAGGTAAAAAGCTATTTGTGGATACTGCCGGTAGAGTGGAGAAATTTAACAGAAGATATCAAAAGAATAAGAAATAAACAGTATTAATTAATCTTTACAAAAAAGTCTTTAGGATGCTTTCTTAAAGACTTTTTTATTTTTACGCTTGAATGGATATTACATTTCTAGATCACCCGGATAACTGGCAAAACCTTCTTCCGCTAACTTATACGCGACCAATTGCTGAATTACGACTTGGGATTCTGACATTAAAAGAGAAATGGCAGAGGAAATTAAACAGCCATAGGGTTTCATATGCTACTGAGGATTATTTAGGTAAGAAATATCCTTTTCAAATAATTGAAGACGGATTGATTATTAATTCATCAATACTACCGGATAAAACAGTCGAGGAATATATTAAGGCTCTGAAAAAAGATCAGGTCCTTTTAAAGGAGAATAAATTTATTGCGGCAAGAACATCCGGATCAAATATCGCAAAGATCCGGAATGAAGATTGGGCCACATTTTCCGTTTGTTATTTTAAGGGAAATTTAAAAATACTCAAAAATGTATGGGAACTATTCCAGTGGAATGGCCAGGAAATCATCAACGATTTTGAATTAATCACAAAAAATCGATATTCCTCAGAAATAAATGATCATTACACGAGGGTTTACTGTCCTGAATCAGTATTTGTTGAGGAAGGTGCGGTCATAAAATGTGCAATCTTGAATGCTGAAAACGGGCCGATATATATAGGTAAAAATAGTAAAATAAGCGAGAATGCTGTGATTCAAGGGCCAACAGCCATTTGTGAAGACACTACCGTAAGTATTGGAGCAAAAATTCGTAAGAACAATACCTTGGGGCCGGCATGTAAAATCGGAGGGGAAGTCTCGAATTCAGTAATTTTTGGCTATTCCAATAAATCTCATGAAGGATATTTGGGAAATTCTGTTTTGGGTGAATGGTGTAATTTAGGGGCTGATACCAACACCTCAAACATGAAAAATAATTATGGTAAAGTAAAGGTCTGGAATTATCCCTCCAAATCATTCATAAATTCAAACAATCAGTTTTGTGGTTTAATAATGGGTGATCATGCGAAAAGTGGTATTAACACCATGTTTAATACCGGGACTGTTTGTGGTGTGAGTAGCAATATCTTTGGCGGAGGATTTCCAAAAAAGTTCATCCCATCATTTTCATGGGGAGATGGATCTACTTACATATATGAAAAAGCCCTGGAAGTAGCTGAAAAAATGATGGCCAGGAGGAATATCCAACTGCCAGCGGTGGATGTAGAGGTTTTGGAAAGTGTTTATCGATTATCTAAACCTTATAGAAATAATCAGTCTTAATTTATGCGGTTTAGCAACATACCCGGTCTTCAGGAAGAAAAGGAATATCTGTTAAAAGCTTACAAAAATAATCACCTGGCGCATGCCCAGCTGTTTTTTGGCAAGGAAGGCACTGCAAACCTGGCTATGGCATTAGCCTTTACGAGTTACCTCCAATGTGAAAACAAGCAAGACCTTGATTCATGTGGGACATGTTATGCTTGTGTAAAAACTGATAAATTAATACATCCGGATGTGCACTTCGCTTTTCCTGTAAGTGCAGGCACGAACGTTAAAGGACAAAGATTATCCGGCAAAGAGGTTCTTTGTAAGAATTTCATGATTGAATGGAGGGATTGGCTTTTAAAAAATCCTTATGGCAATGTTTATAACTGGGCCAATCATATGGGGGCAGAAAACAAGCTGATGAATATATCCAAGGAAGAAAGTCGTCAGATTATACAGGGTTTATCATATAAATCGTTCGAAGCCAAATATAAGATTATGTTGATATGGGTGCCTGAATTCATGCATCCATCAGCAGCCAATGGAATTCTAAAAATACTGGAAGAACCTCCGGAAAACACCATTTTTATTTTAGTAACCCATGATTACGAAAAACTGCTGCCTACCATTTTGTCCAGAACACAGCTGTTGCGTATCCGTCAGTTTACACCGGAAGAGATAAAGCATTACCTGGTAGAAAATAAAGATGTGAATGAAGGAAAAGCTTCTGCAATTAGTGTGCTTGCCAGGGGAAGTATCGACGAGGCGTTGCACACTATGGACAGGGAAGGTGAAGATCAGCATGATGCATTTAAAGAATGGATGCGATTGTGCTGGAAGAATGATTATAGCTCCATTATTGAGTTCATGGAGGTCTTTAACCAATTCAGCCGGTCGTCCCAGCTTGCCTTTCTTGATTATGGATTAACTGTTTTAAGGGAATCATTGGTGAGTAAATACGTAGGAGTGGAGGAGGTAACAATGCCGGAGCATGAAAAAACGTTCATTTCAAATTTTGCAAATACATTGAACACAAAGAAGATAGAACAGCTTAATCAGCAAATATCTCAATCAATGAATGAAATTAGCCGAAATGCAAACCCTAAAATCCAGATCTTAAGTTTGTCACTGATCCTGGGTGAAATATTTCGATCCTCATGAGTTTAACAAGCCCAATTAGAATCGGTACCAGGAAAAGTAAGCTAGCATTGTGGCAAGCTAAACATGCTGCATTCTTGCTACAAAATAATGGCATACCTTCTGAGTTGGTTCCTGTAGAAACCAAAGGAGATAAAATTTTAAACGTCTCAATAGGTAAGATTGGAAGTAAGGGGGTTTTTACTGAGGAATTAGAGGATATGTTGAAATGTGGGGCAATTGATATTGCTGTGCATAGCGCCAAAGACCTTCAATCAGCCTTACCTGATGGCTTTGACATCTTAGCTTTTACAAAACGCGAACACCCCCATGATGTACTGGCTAGCCATCAGGAAGCTTCCCTGAAAAATGAAAATCAATTAGTTGTCGGCACATCCTCAGTGAGGCGAATTGCTATTTTGAAACGAATATACCCACAACACACCACAACTGACATAAGGGGAAACCTGCAAACAAGGATTAAAAAAATGGAAGACGGCCATTGTGATGTTTTATTGTTAGCCTATGCAGGTATTCATAGAATGGAATATGATCATTTGATCAGGGAAAAGTTGGATTTAAATGAATTTATACCTGCAGTTGGTCAGGGTAGCATGGCAATAGAATATTATAAGAATTTAACCGACGATAAGCAGTCATTATTGAGAGATGTTCTAAATGACCATACGACAAGTGTTTGTTTGGAAGCTGAACGCTCATTTTTGAGGACCATCGACGGTGGCTGTAGTATCCCTTCGTTTGCACTGGCAATTATTAAATCTGGTCAGCTGAGTATCACTGGTGGTTTGATCAGTGAGGACGGTGAACAAATGGTTAAGGAGCACCTGTCACACGAATTGTCTAATCCAAAAGATTTGGGAAAACAATTGGGTGATTTGGTATTAGAAAATGGAGGGGATGAGATATTGAAACAGTTAAAAAATAACACCCATTCATGAAAAATCCTGTTACTGACCTAAATTAGCCTAAAATTACTCATATGAATTACTCAAAGTACTCAATTATAGCATTACTGGCTTTAATGATCCTGGGATCTTGCTCACAAGGAGGGAGTGACTACATCGTAACCATCCATACAAAATTTGGTGGCATGAAAGTTATACTTTATGAAGAAACCCCTAAGCATAAAGCCAATTTCCTTGAGCTTGCTCGAAATGATGAATATGACAGTACCATATTCCATAGAGTGATCAATGGATTTATGATTCAGGGTGGGGATGTGTATGCAAATGAAGAGGAAAAGGAAACCGAAGATGATAAAATTGACGCTGAAATAGTGGATAAATTTCTTCATACCAAAGGATCTTTAGCTGCAGCGCGTATGGGGGATCAAGAAAATCCTGACCGAAAATCCAGTAACTGTCAGTTTTACATTGTTCATGGCACAAAATTTACTGAAGATCAATTGATTACAGACGCCCGTAAGTTAAATGAAGCCATATCTAAACTACTTCAGGATGATAAGTATGAAGACCTCAGAAATCAGTTCATTGAATTGCAGCAACAAGAAAATTTCCAGGCGATGAATGAGCTGGCCATAGCAAACAGGGACCTGGTGGAAGATGAATTGGGGGTAAGTGTTACCAAAGATATTTCTGATCATCGTTTGGAGGCATACACATCCAGTGCAGGCGCCCCGCATCTTGATGGCGCTTATACAATATTTGGACGGGTTGTTGAAGGATTGGATGTGATTGACGAAATAGCTTCTTTACAAACGAATAATCAGGGTAAGCCCTTTGAGGATGTTTATATGACTATGGATGTGGAAAAAGTGGACAAATCATTCATTACCAGTGAATATGGGTATGAATATCCTAAATAAAAAACTATTATGAAACTGCTTATTACAGGGTCTAATGGCCTTTTAGGTCAAAAGATAGTTGACCTGATTGTTGATCGGGGCCATGATCAGCTATCAGGTACCGGACTGGGGCCTGATAGAAAAGATATCGATTATGCTGCCTATCAGTATTCGAGAATGGATATAACCGATAAGCAGCAGGTATTTGATGTTATCGATAAATCCCAACCTGATGCTGTGATCAATACTGCAGCCATGACCCAGGTGGATGAATGCGAATCCGAACGGGAAAAATGCTGGAATCTAAATGTAACAGCTGTCGAAAATTTATGTGCAGCAGCTAAAAAATATCACTTTCATCTTACCCATCTTTCTACCGATTTTATTTTCGATGGCGAGAATGGACCGTATAGAGAGGAAGATAAACCGAATCCTATAAGTTTTTATGGGGAAAGTAAATTAGCCTCAGAGAAGGTTCTATTGGAATCATCTATTGAAGGTGCAATTGTAAGGACCGTGCTTGTTTATGGAATAGTTCCAAATATGAGTCGTTCGAATATCATCCTTTGGGTGAAAAAAAGTCTAGAAGAAGGTAAATCTTTAAATATTGTTGATGATCAATGGCGGACACCCACACTTGCAGAGGATTTGGCAGAAGGTTGTTTTTTAATAGCAAAACAAAGGGCTCAGGGGATATTTAATATATCCGGTCAGGATTTGCTTACACCTTATGACATGGCCATAAAAACAGCGGATTTTTTTAACCTGGATAAATCACTTATCAACCGCACAGACGGATCTAAATTTCAGCAAAAAGCAAAGCGTCCTCCTAAAACCGGCTTTATCCTGGAAAAAGCCCGAAACCAACTGGGTTATAAACCTCATAGCTTTGATGAAGGTATTGAAATATTGTCTAATCAGTTAGACCATCTTTAAGCTGAACCATTTCACATGAAATAACCTGGTATTGAGCTGCTGTATAAGGCAATCTTTTAAAAATATTTCCTTCATTATCCGAATAAATTACGAAGTAGTAGTTTGCTTCCCTTATGTATTTAACAGCTAAATACGTAGGCGAAAGGCAATTCACATTGGATATAAACTGATAGGTAGGTTCCAATATTTCTCCTTTCGCATTGCTAAGAATTCCATAACCTTCTTCACCTTTATACCTGATAATTCTTTCATCATTATTTTGATATATTTCTTCATAATTTAATATACCATCATAATAAGTATCTCCATTTTTTGTGTTGATAATGAACCATTCAATTTCTTCTTTAACCAGAATCGAGGTATCATTCCAAAAATCGATTGCTTTAAATTGAAAGTCAATAACCGGATTACCTTGAAGATCCACAATACCCTTCCTAAAATCTTTTTCAGCTATCAGTAATGTGTCATTGAATTTTTCTAACCTGTTTTCAAATAATGGTTGAATTAATAATTCTTTCCGGAGGTCGTAAGCACCAAATTTTCCTCTATAAATAATCAATACCAGGTCATTGTTTAGTTCACCGATAGCATCATAGCTGTTCTTAAGAACCCATTGCCCGGATTTATTTACGATGCCTTTTTTATTTTGATAAGTCACTCTGAATAGGCTATCGGTAAGAAACTCAACTTTGCTTGCATTTATATCAAATAGCAAAATTCCCTGAGCATCATACAGTTCAATATTCTTTCCTTCCGATAAAGCCAGGAATTCTTCTTTATATACTCCTTGAAAATCTTTAACAAGTGTAACCTTATAATTATTTTCAATTCGGACTAACCGGTCTAGAAATTGAATATATTCTTTGTCTTCTTTGGCGTAAAAAACAAATGAATCGCTTATCAATTTTATCGAATCACAATCGATACGTGCTTTATTACTGGCTAGTAAGGATATTAACTGCCACCCCTGACCATCATTCATAGCCAGCCAGTTTTTATTTACCTCAATATTTTGTAGTAGTTTATCATTGTAAGGCGCTCCTTCACTGGTAAAAAGCCTGTAACCATCATCTTTTCTCACCAACCAGCCAGTGGCTACCGGTTCGATAAATTGCTTATCTTCCGGGATAATGATTTCTAATTTGTTGTTGATCAATGTCTCATGCTCACCTCTGAATGCAATTAAATATTTATTATTAATAAGCTCTACTTCATCATATCTAAAATCAAGGGACACCTCTTCACCATTAGCAGCTTTAATAAATTCTTCGATCGTAGAAACAGCCAACTGACCATAACTTTTAAAAACCCAGAAACCATTTTCTACACTAATATCATCAAATCGCTGTTCAAATATTTTGCGTCCATTTATTGCCATTAATCCACAACTGTTATTACTGCACACTTTGAGTATATTGTTTAGAAGTTCAATTTTTTCATATCCTTTAGCAGTTATTTCGAAACCGGTTTTATGAATTGCACGCAAGGAATTGTCTTTCTTTATAACAATTACTCCGGACCCCAAATCATGGGCATCATCAAAGACTCCTTTGAAGAAAACTTCCCCTTTAAGATTTATAAGATAATTAACCCCACTATTCGCTACCATCAGATAATCCTGACCGACTTTGCCACATTTATAGTCATCCGGTATATGTTCATAGCTTCCACTTAAAAAAACATTATCCCCATCATCATAGAAAGTGTATTCATCTTCCTGATAAATTGGGTATAGACACTTAGGTATATTTTCTTCAAGGTTTTTAATGGAGTCAACAACAGGCAGGAAGCCATCGTAGAACACAGGCATTTTTTCATCGGGAAATAAATGATGCATGATGCCGATGGCTTTTTCAGCTACGGAAGATTTGGGATGCTCTAAAAGGAAATCCAGCAGGTCATTTTTTCTACCTGAAGCAGTACTTATCTTGAAAATATTTAGCTCAATTTGATTACGGTACGGTGTATCCGGAAGCTCAACAAGAAAATTTTTATAGCTTGATAGTTTCTTGTCTTTTGTTTTTTCTTCGTAGATAAGCTTTTGATAGCGTTTTTTTGCCTTATCATATTGATTTGATATGGGATAGATTTCCATAAATCTTTTATAGGATTGCCATCTATTCTTCTGACTGGCTTCCAGAAAAGCCAGACTATCCCTTTTGGCTATTGCTTTATTGATTTGTGCGGCACCCTCGAATTCATCTATAAATTCCTGATAACCTGATATTGTTGATACTTCCATTGACCTTTGAAAAGCCAATGAATCTATTCTTTCTTTTTGTTTATTAATAGCTTTTAAAGTGATTTCATTTTTTTCCAGTTGATCAATAATATCTTCATCTCCAAGTGCATGGTCTTTAAGAGTAGCCATGATAAAATGATGGGATGAATCAATGCTGTAGCGATTAAAAGCCTTTTCGATAAAAAGGACCGAATACAGGTACTTAGCACCCGGATTTATAGGATCTTTTTCCAGGGATTTGAGCAATAACGATTCCGCTTTGACATAATCCCCTTCTTCAAGTGCTTTTTTTGCTCTTTTATTCCTGTCTGCCTTTGCCTCATTTGCAACCATTAGGATGATTAAAAGCAAAAAGCCAAAACTTCTCATTCCTATCATTAGTAAGCAAAATTAATTCTTTAAAATATTTGAAATTACTTATAAGGACTTGATCACATTAGAAATATTGGGAAATAGTGATGGTACCATTCTTTTATATGCCATATAATCATCACCGTATTGCTTCAGTAATTTTTTTTCTTCAAAATAGATACCAAAGGGAAGGTATAAGAAAATAATAATAATACTGACAAGGTTTGAAAGCGTTGGGGAGTAGCACACTAATCCAAGACAAATCATGATGGTGCCGGTGTATAATGGATGACGAATAAACCTTTGGATCCCAAACCGGTAAAGCTTTTCTTTTTTATCTGTAATGCCTATAAATACTTTAAGTGAATAACCTTTAAAAGCTGATTTAAAAATCAGGACTCCCCAGGTGGCAAAAACCAACCCAATAAATTTTGCAAGCGGGCCAGATGGAAATAACACTTTTGATGAAGTCCACAACATTAGTAAAATAAGGGGTATGAATGTTATGATCGCAATGATTGAGTAGATCAGCCTGTACCGGATATAAATTTGTGGTAAATTGGCCTTCACCCATCGTTTGGTTTTACCTGACGCTAAGAAGCTATGTAAGGTTAAATACAGTGCCCAGCAAGCAGTCAACAAGATTATGTTCATCTTTCGTTATAATAGTGGTGTATAATTGATAAATGTAAATTTAATTAAATGGAATCCTTAACCATAGGTATAACGAGAGAAGGTAAAATACCAGTCGATTACCGAACGCCTCTAACGCCCTCACAAGCCAGAAAAATAATGGATACCTATCCATGGCTTAAGGTTGTATGCCAGTCCAGTGAATTAAGGTGTTATTCTGACAATGAGTACAGTAAGCTTGGAGTACAAGTCGTGGGCAATTTGGATCAATGCGATGTAATTTTTGGGGTAAAAGAAGTTCCCATTGAAGATTTGATCCCTGATAAGACCTATTTCTTTTTTTCTCACACCATCAAAAAACAACCTTATAACAGCGCTTTATTACAATCTATATTAAAAAAGAACATCCGGTTGATAGACTATGAGTGCCTTACCAACCCGGATGGTAAAAGAATCATAGCATTTGGGCGTTACGCGGGGATAGTAGGAGCTTACAATACTATTTTGACATTTGGTAAACGGTACAATCTATTTGATTTGCGCAGGGCCAGGGATTGCTTTGACCTCGAGGACCTCAAAAAAGAATATGAAAAAATAAAACTACCCACCACTAAGATTATAGTCACCGGCGGGGGCAGGGTTGCAAAAGGGGCTATGGAAGTTTTGTTAGGGCTGAATATCAGAAAGGTTTCGCCTGCTAATTTTCTTATTGAGAGATATGATGGCCCGGTATTTACCCAACTCAATAGTCGAGATTATCATAAAAGAAGAGATGGAGGAACGTTCAATCGATTGGAATTTTTTAATGAGCCACAAAAGTATGAAGGGGACTTTCTGAAGTATACACGCGTCAGTGATATTTTAATTGCATGTGCTTATTGGGACCCGAAATCACCAGTGCTGTTCCGCCGACAGGATGTTTTGCAACCATCATTTGAAATAACTGTTATTGGTGATGTAACATGTGATATTGAAGGTTCCATTCCATCGACCAAAAAACCATCCACCATAGAGGACCCCATCTACGATTATAACCCCAGCCAGGACTCCGTGGAGCCTGCACTCAGCGATGAAGCTAACCTAACGGTAATGGCAGTGGACAATTTACCTTGTGAACTGCCCCGGGATGCTTCAAATGATTTTGGCAGTGACCTGATTAATAAAGTTTTTCCTCACTTGATGGGAAATGATTCAGGGAAGATCATCGAAAGGGCTACCATAGCCAAAGATGGTTCTCTGACTGATGAATTTAAATACTTGCAGGCTTATGTAGACGGTAAATAACAGCAATTTTTATAATTTTGCGGCTCTAAAAAATTCAATATGCCGTTAGAAGAGGAAATAGCAAGGAGAAGAACCTTTGGTATTATTAGTCACCCGGATGCGGGTAAAACTACCTTAACAGAGAAATTACTGCTATTTGGAGGTGCTATTCAAACCGCAGGTGCTGTTAAATCCAATAAAATAGACATGCATGCCCGCTCGGATTTTATGGAAATTGAGCGCCAAAGAGGTATTTCCGTGGCAACCTCTGTGATGGGATTTGATTATAAAGATACTAAAATAAATCTGTTAGATACGCCGGGTCACCAGGATTTCGCTGAAGATACCTACCGCACCCTCACGGCTGTAGATAGCGTGGTCATGGTAATCGATTGTGTAAAAGGGGTGGAGATCCAAACCGAAAAGCTGATGGAGGTATGTCGCATGCGGAGCACACCTGTTATTTGCTTTATCAACAAACTGGACAGGGAAGGTCGGGATCCTTATGAATTATTGGACGAGATTGAAGAAAAATTAAATATAAAGGTTAGGCCTTTGAGTTGGCCCATCGGTATGGGAAAATCATTCCAGGGGGTTTACAATTTATTTGAGAAAAAATTATTGCTTTTTAGGGCTAGTCAGCAGAAACTAACCAACGAAGTTTTGATAATCACGGATTTGTCACACGGCCCACTGGATGAAACGATAGGAGAAGATGAAGCAGTACAACTACGTGAAGATATTGAAATCATTGAGGAAGTATATGCAGACTTTGATGAAAGCGAATATCAACAAGGAAAGGTAGCCCCGGTATTTTTTGGCAGTGCTGTCAATAATTTTGGTGTTCGTGAATTACTGGATTGCTTTGTTAGTATAGCTCCTCATCCAAGGGGCAGGATTAAGGAGGACCGGGAGGTAGTCCCTAATGAAAATAAATTTACGGGCTTTGTATTCAAGATTCACGCAAACATGGATCCCAAACACAGAAACCGTATTGCTTTTGCCAGGATATGCTCGGGGACTTTTGAAAGGGGAAAGAATTATCATCATGTACGGTTGGATAAAAAGCTCAGGTTTTCCAATGTGACTGCTTTTATGGCTCAGAATAAAGAAATAATCGATATGGCTTATCCGGGAGATATCGTAGGTTTATATGATACCGGTAATTTAAAGATCGGAGACACCCTGAGTGAGGGCGAGAAAGGTACTTTTAAAGGCATACCCAGTTTTTCACCGGAGCTTTTTAAAGAAGTGATCAATGAGGATGCCATGAAAAGTAAACAACTGGACAAGGGCCTCAATCAGTTGATGGATGAAGGGGTAGCTCAGCTATTCACTTATGAAATGGGAGCCAGGAAGGTTGTGGGTACTGTCGGGGCATTACAGTTTGAGGTGATTCAATATCGCCTACTTCATGAATACGGTGCCAAATGCCGGTTTGTGCCGATAAACCTTTACAAAGCCGCCTGGATTGCTTGTAAAGACCAAAAAAAGTTGAATGCTTTCGTACAGTCCAAGCTCCAGCATATTGCTCGTGATAAGGATGGAAAGCTTGTATTTATGGCACAATCCCGTGCCTGGATGCAGATGGTACAAGATAATTTCCCCGAGATCGAATATCACTTTGTGAGTGAGTTTTGATTACCCGTTTATTAAGATACTTTTTTGACTGCTAATTTTTATTCATTACAAGTATTGTAAACAATGCTTTGTCAGACCGATTATTTTTCCTTGTAGTTAAACCTGAATTATCCCAGATTTGTCATTGGAATTTTGTCATGAAGGGTTAAAGCCCAAAAAATCAGTC
>CAYSCZ010000024.1:0-43076 GCA_964429655.1 uncultured Roseivirgaceae bacterium | reverse complement strand
TATTCGCCCATTCAGTTTTTTTAGTGAACCTAATAAATTATTGATGATTGGCTGGTTAATTACATTGATTATGATAAAGCACTAAATCCATGGGATATAAATATCAGTTATCTCTCATCACTTTCAGGGAACGTGGCAAAACTTGAAAGAAGGTGTGGTTCTCTTCATAGATTTCGCCATCCAACACTAATTTCTGAGGCGGTTCTGTAGTTATTTCAATCTGTTTCCCTTGAAAGTGAAGAATCTTATTTCCGGGTTTTTTCTGATTTAACCCGCCGATCAGATCCATCATTATGCCCATAGCTTCGCTTTTTGATCCTATATTGACAATAATTGTAACGTCAAGCAATCCATCGGCAGGGATGGGAAGGCTATTTCCGTGTGCTAGAATTGATGTTAAAGGCGCGGCATTTGCGACAGTTACGCTCCCTGTCTTGAACTGATGCGAAACGCCATCTACTGATAATTTAATATCAAATAGCTGCTGTTCTTCCAGTTGTTGCCAACCTCCGATCAGGTAACCAAAAGCTCCCCAATTTTCTTTGAATTCTTCATTTGCCTTTTCTACCATGCCCCTTTCCATTCCGAATCCTGCCAATAACAGCATGTAGCGATCATTACACCTGGCCATGTCAATGCTGGTGCACTTACCGGACAATACATGCTGGCAACCCTGTATGATCGGATCAAAATGAATAATGTTGCCATAAAGGCAAGCAGCCAGTGCATTGGCTGTACCAAGCGGTATAATCCCCAGCGAGACATTGCTGCCAATAATCTGTGACGCTACCTGCATAACCGTTCCGTCTCCTCCTGCTGCTACTATTATTGTAGCACCTTCATCAATTGCTCTTTTAGCCAGCTGATCTGCTTGTTCATCCTCCGTTGTTTCCCATATCTTTAACACCGGAAATGAACTTAGATGATCTTTTATTTTTATCAGATCTTTTTCTTTATTCCTGTTTCCTGCCTGAGGATTGAATAACACATAAACAGATTCATGCTTAACTATTGGAGGATTTTTTACAAATTGCCGGAGCTTTCTGAGTTGCTTTTTATTTGGGTTAGCTGTTTTTCGAATAGCTTTGATAAAGTTTAAATGTTCTTTCAGGCTCTTGTTTAGATCAACAGTTGCCAGATAAGCGAGAAGAACCGTAACTGATCTTCCCTGACCAAGCGCGCAATGTATTAAAACTTCCCGACCTTCATCCCTTTGCTTTTTAATCCAAAGTACTGCTTTATTAAGCTGACTCATGCTTGGACTATTATGATCCATAACAGGTATATTGAAATACTCAACCTCCCCCTGCAACGAGCCGATCTCAATTGCATCAAATTCTGCCGTCACATCCAGAATAGCGTTGATGCCACTATCTTTCAAGGTTTCATTATCTGAAAAGACGAGTCTTCGACTGAGCCATAACCCCTCAGAAATATTTTGAAAGGGCGGCGCCTGATCGTTCATCCGGTAAATTAAATTGTAAATTGTTACACCCAATAATACTGGAAGAAGGAATAACTTGATAATAACTGGTAACTTACCCTTTCTCGATTTGAGCAATAGAGCACCAAAATGCGTTAAATATCCGATGGCAAAATATAACGCTGCCAGGCTTGTCCAGAATAATATAACCGAAACAAAGGCTGGCGAGAAAAAACCAAGGGCAAATGTACTAACCGATATAACCAGGTATAAATAACCTCTATTCATTCAATAAATATAAGACATTAATTATCCTCTGATCCATCCGGCTCCATATATTTATGTCCGGAAGACCCTTCACCTACGCCTTCCGTTGGGTCAATGGTATCACCATTTTCAATGTATGTGGCATCCCTTTCCAGTTTTGTTTTACTGCTTCTATTACACGAGGTGACAATGGCTAATAGGATACCTACCATTATTGAGAGGTTGCGGATTTTATCTTTTAATAACATAATTTTTTAACTTTTACATTTTCTTATGGTGCAAAATCATGCCATCCGTCTGACAGTAGCCATATAATCAATACACATTAATCGGTTTGTATCATATATCAACACAATGTAGAACGTATTCCACAAGATTTTTGGCCTTTGTGTAACTTATTGCCTTTCATCAATAGGACTATCCTAATAAAATCTGGTAAACAAAGGCGGCACGTCTTTTGAGTCTTATTAAAAAAAAGCTTATGTCTAGACTTAATAGAGGAAAACAATTTTTAGGTGGATTTGGAACAGAAAATTATTTAGAAGATTTTTTCTTAGAGCCTTTATCAAACAATCCATCAGTGGTAAATATCGCTGAAAGTGAAAAAACATTAACCATTGAACTAGGCCTACCAGGCTATAACAGCAAAAACCTGGAGGTAAGTGTTAATGGTAATTATTTGATTATTGCAGGTAAAGAAGATAAAGATACTGCCAAACACGATTATGTACGCTAGGATTTTAGTTATGCTGCCTTTGGTAAATCTATAAGATTGCCTGATTATATAGATAAAGAAAATATATCCGCAAAATACAAAGACGGTATCTTAATTATTGATCTGCCAAAAAAAGCAAATTCAAAATCCAGAATATCTAAAATAAAAGTTTACTAAAAATATCTCCAAAATGACAACAGTAGAAAATACAACCACAATCAAAAATATTTTAACGCTGGTCGATTTCTCCGAAGAATCTATGATTGGAGTACATACAGCTGCCGACCTGGCATCATCTGTCGGTGCTACCTTAAATCTTTTACACATAATAGATGATTTCCCGCCAGATAATTTAAGGCCTGATGGCGACATACAAGCCAAAATAGAAAATCAGGAAGAACATGAAGTCTTCATCACTGAGCTCACCAAAACACGCAAAGAAGAATTGAAAGCCCTTCAGGATAAGCTTAATCTCCCCAACGAACAGGTTACACGATTTATTAAATATGGTAAATACAGGAAAGAGTTTGAGGACTATCTTGATGACAACCCTATTGACCTGATCGTGATGGGTAGTAGCGGAGAGATGTCAAGGGCTGAGTTCTTTACAGGTAACCATGCTGCACAAGCTATACGTAAAGCAGATATTCCTGTATTAACCGTGAAGGAACCATATAAAATATCTGAACATGATAAAATTCTGATTCTGATCGATCTTAAACATTACCAAAAAGAAAAGGTCGATAAATTGAGGAATTTTATAGAAACCTTTAAACTACACCCCCACATAGCACACCTTATGAAAAACAAAGACGTGGTGGAAGAAAATGTGGAGGCTAAACTTAATGAGTTTGCCCGGAACAATGATTTTAAATATTTCAGCACACATATTATCCAAGACAATAAATTTCATGTGGACTCAGTAAAGCAATTCTCCAATGATTATAACATCTCAATAATCGCAAGCATTAGTGAAGGAGCTGGCGGTTTGATCCGTTTACTTTTTGGAAGCGACACTGAACGTCTCCTTGATGAATTACAAAGGCCTTTACTGGCTATAAGTGAATAGAAAAGTAAAAATTAAAAAACTATTATGCGTTGGACATTAAACCTTGGAAAAATGTTCGGAGTAAAAATCGTGTTACACTGGACATTTTTCTTACTACTTGGCTGGATATTATTCTCAGAATATAACAGGGGAAGTAGTACAGAGACCATATTATTAACGGCAGCATACATATTAGCCATCTTCTTTTGTGTGGTACTTCACGAGATGGGTCACATTCTTACAGCCCGGCACTTTGGTATAGACACACGTAAAATCACCTTATTACCTATCGGAGGGGTGGCTAGCCTGGATAAAATACCCGAAAAGCCGAAAGAGGAATTTCAGGTTGCTATAGCCGGACCACTAGTCAATCTGGCCATAGCGGCATTGATATTCCCGTTTTTAAATGATCTGGCCAGCTATATACCCTCGTCATCGGAAGCACAACAGGCAACGGCTTCTATTACGCTTGAAAATTTTTGGTTTAGCCTGTTTACTGTAAATATTTTATTAGCGGTATTCAACCTCATACCGGCCTTTCCCATGGACGGTGGCCGTATATTGCGTTCACTACTCTCCATGAAAATGGATAGGCTAAAATCTACTGGTATAGCTTCTGCTATCGGCCAGTTTTTATCCATAGGTTTTTTCTTTTTGGGATTAATGTACAACCCTATACTATCGTTAATCGCCGTATTCATCTTTTTCGGGGCACGCGGCGAGCATTTCATGATTCAACAAAATGAACTGTTGAGAGGTCACGAAGCGAAGGAAGCTATGATCACTGATATAACACCCATCAAGGCTGATGAGCAGATAGACCGATTAAGTAGTCAATTGATTTCATCATGCGATGATGTATTTGTGGTCTATGATGGTGATCAACTAAAAGGCATCGTAAGCAGAAACGACATTTTACAATCATTGAAGGAATATTCAAATGGACATAAGGTAGGCGATCTGGCGAGAACAGACTTTGACTCCATTAAAACCTCCGATAAACTCAACAAGATCATGCCCAAAATCAGGGAAAAAGGGCAATCTACCTTCCCGGTATTTGAAGGTGAAGACTTTAAAGGTATTGTAAGTCTTGACAGCATTCAACGATTTATATCCCTTCAAAGCTCCCTGAGTTATTAAATTAAATCAATTATTAAATTAAAATTATTATGCATACACAGACAACGATAGATCCTAAAGTTCAGGCCTTTATCGATAAATTAAGGTTGGCCTATGAAGTTTATTCTAAAGCCTCCAAGCGAATACATAATCAGCCAATGAGGGACCAGTTGGAAACATTGTCCCAAAAAAAACGGACTTATTATCAGGAAATTATTGATCAGTATGATGTAGAAGATGAAAATAACTACACATTGAATATTAAGGACCGCATCAAAGCAGAACTGGAAAAAGCAGGCATAGAAATTAATCATGTGATGATCAGGAGAAATGAACGGGAAGTCTTAAGCTTTTGTGTCCAAAGGGAACATGAGCTCATAGAAGTATACCAACAACTGCTGGAACGAAATATTTTTAGTGATTATTTGCGTGCGATACTTTCCACTCAAATGAAAGAAACAAAAAACTTGATAGAGGAATTAGAAGCAACACGGGAAGCTTATAACTTCAAACAATAAAAACAGATATTCACAGAAATTCAGATTCTATTTTGAATTTTTATTAAAATTTTAGAAAATGTAGGATATGAATGTGTTAATAGTTGATGATGAAATAGATATCGGGGTTTTGGTGTCAGGAATTCTAAGACAAACGGGTCATTCATCTAAGTACGTGACTTCACTAAGAGCGGCGAACGAAAGAATCCATACCAGTACATTCCAGTTATTTTTTGTAGATGTTAATTTGCCTGATGGTTCAGGTTATGATTTTATTCAGCCGATATTAAACAAAAATCCAAAAGCTATTATCATTATGATCAGTGCTTACAACGGTAATCCCGAGGTGGAAAAAACAAAAAAATACGGAGCACACAGATTCATAAAAAAACCTTTTACCAAAAGACAAATTTTGAAAGCCGTGGATGATTTGACCTGATTTATTTAACTTTAATTATGCAATCTATCCTAACTATTGATGATGATCGAGATATATGTAAGCTGCTGGATAAATTCTTTAAAAAAAAGGGTTTTGAAACCACTTCAAGATACAATGGCTTCGAAGCAATAGAATATCTGAAAAATAATCCGGTTGATCTGGTATTGTGTGATTTTAAGCTCCCTGATTATAACGGTATTGACATACTGCAAAAAATTAAGATCATAAAACCTGAAACACAGGTGATCATCATTACCGGGTACTCAGATGTTAAAGTTGCGGTTGATGCTTTGAAAAAGGGTGCCTATGATTATGTTACCAAGCCCTTATATCCTGATGAAATACTCATGACAGCTCAGGAAGCTTTAAAGCAGGATCTTTCACCTAAAAGCCCCGGTAGTAAAGAAGTCAAAGTAGTACCGGGTAAAAAATACGTGGTGGGTATCAGCCATCAGTCGCAAACCATTCAAAAACATATTGAGTTGATTGCACCCACCAATTTATCGGTTATCATACAGGGTGAAACCGGCACTGGGAAGGAGTATGTAGCCCGGGCCATCCATGAGAAAAGTAAAAGAAATCAGGGCCCCTTTGAAGCAATTGACTGCGGAGCTTTACCAAAAGACCTTGCGGGCAGCGAGCTCTTTGGACATGTGAAAGGAGCTTTTACTGGTGCACTTGCCGATAAAAAAGGGAGCTTCCAGCAAGCCAATGGTGGAACATTATTCCTGGACGAAATCAGTAACCTGAGTTATGAAAATCAAATTAAATTGCTCCGGGTACTGCAGGAGCGCTCCGTAAGAAAATTGGGTGATACCAAAGATACACCGGTGGATGTCCGAATCATTGTGGCCAGTAATGAAGACCTGAAAGATGCAGTAGATAATGGGGACTTCAGGGAAGACATATTTTATCGGTTAAATGAATTTAAAATAGACCTGACACCGCTCAGGGAAAGGCCGGAAGATATTGAATTATTTGTCAATCATTTTCTCCAACAAGCTAATGCGCAGCTGGATAAAGCCATTGAAGGTTTCGACCCTGATGCCTTGGAAGCCCTTAAAGCGCATCAATGGCATGGCAACCTTAGGGAACTGAACAACCTGATCAAAAGATCGGTCCTTTTATGCGACAAGCATGTCATTGACAAATCATTCATCCCATCCGAATTATTAAACGCATCGACCAATAACTCCGGTATTACCCATCTGAAATTGACCGATAATGCATTTACATCACTAAAAGATATTTCTGAGGAAGCTGAAAAGAACATGATCTTAAGGGTACTGGAAAGAACCAACAACAACAAATCGAAGACTGCAGAACTGTTGGAAGTAGATCGTAAAACACTATACAACAAAATGAAAGCTTATGGTATCATCAATTGATGAAAACAAACTACATCAAAGCATCTTAGAAAGTACATTTCATGGGATCATGTGTTTTCAGGCCATTAGGGATGAAGGGAACAGAATTATAGACCTGGAGTGGATATTTATTAATCATGTAGCCGAACAGTTAGTCGATAAGAAAAAAAATGACCTTATTGGAAAACATCTTTTGGATGGGATGCCGGGAAATAAAGACTCTGGACTGTTTGAAAGATATAAAAATGTGATCGAATCGGGAGTGTCTAAAGTTTTTGAGCATCATTATGTTCATGACGGTTATGATCAATGGTTTAAAATATCAGCAGTAAAGTTATTGGATGGCCTTACCGTGACATTTCAGGATATAAGCGAAGAAAAATCCCTGCTTAAGCGCCTGGAGAAGGATAAAGAAAAGTATCAAAAACTATTTAATGAATCTATTGATGCAATACTACTTGTAGATGATGAGTATAGAATTAGAGAGGCTAGTCCTTCTTTTATTTCAATATTTGACTATCCATCGGAAGAGTTAGTATGTATGTCATTTGAGGATATTGTTTCTGATAAAGATGAATTCTTCACGCTTCAAAAGGTTGTATTTGACCAGCGACTGTTGAAAGATTATGATTTAGTACTTCTGGATCGTAGAGGTATAAAGAAAAGTTGTGTTTTGAACATAACAACATTATATGATGATGATAGTACATTGAATTTTTACCTGTGTGTAATAAAAGATCTTACCAAAAGAAAAAAGCAAGAAAAGGAGCTTCTCAAAGCCGAAAAATTAACAATGTCAGGAAAAATCACACGCACGATCGCTCATGAAGTAAGGAACCCCTTAACAAATATGTCGCTAGCCCTGGAGCAGCTGCAGGATGAAATCCCGGAAAATGAAGAGGCACAAGCGTATCTAGAAATAATTAATAGAAATGCCAAACGCATAAGCTCGTTGATCTCTGAAATGCTCAATTCTTCCAAACCAAAAGAACTTCAACTTGAAAAACAGAACCTTAACACTGTGGTAAAAGATGCTATGAAGCTGGTCAATGACAGGCTGATGCTAAATAATATGAAACTATCAGAAAATTATCAGGAGGACCTGCCAAACATCAACCTTGATGCGGAGCAGATAAAAGTAGTCCTTTTGAACCTTTCTATTAATGCTATTGAAGCCATGGAACCTGTAAATGGCCTCTTGTCCGTAAGTATAAGGAAAAATGATGGGTACGTTGAAATACTAATAACCGATAATGGCAAAGGTATTCCCGAAGATGAGAACGATAACTTATTTGAGCCTTTCTTCACTATGAAAAAAGAAGGAACAGGATTTGGGCTTACCACTGTTCAAAATATAATCCATGCACACCAGGGAAGAATCAATGCTGAAAGTAAGGTTGGTGAAGGGACAACCTTTTACGTTTCACTTCCCATCGATAATTAATATCTCACTGCCACTTAGGCGGACAATATTCCGGTTGAATGGAATGGCTTTTGCATAAGTAGTAAATAAAAATAACAGTATTATGGAAAAGGCAATTCAATATTTTTTTACCATTGTGATGGGCTTATCATTAGCATATTGCACATCATCACAGAAACAGGACGATAAACAGACGGAAGTACAAGTTGGTAAAATTGAACCAGTTAACAGTGATGAGACTGAAAATATGCTCATTCAGGCAATGTCCAACAACCGTACACAAGTAGCCCTGGCAAAATTCTCCAAAGGAAACACTAATGATGCAGCAGTTGAAGATTTTAACCGACAGTTAATTGACAACTATGTGGACTTCAGGGAAAAGTTATTCAAGTTAGCCGAAGCTTATGGTGATGACATTCCTTCCACCTTGATGGTTCAGCAAAAAGAGGAGATTGAAGAAATCAAAACGTTAAACCAGGACGCATTCAATGCCCAATACCTTGATCTGATCATTAAAAACCATAAAGAAGACCTAAAATATTTCAAAAGAATGCTTTATGGCAATCAACCGGATAGAATTTTATTGAAAGGTGTTGCGGTAGAAATTCACGAGACCCTGGAGAAGCAGCTCGAACAGGCAAAAGATATAAGAAAGAACCTGTCAGAAAATAAAAGTCACTCATAACTGGAAATCAATTTTGTGAAAAATCTTCCTGTAGTTGGGAAGATTTTTCTACATCCTTTCTTAATCATTCCCCAAAAAAATTATGGCAAATACGCAGGGTCAAAATAAAAAAAAGACTAATCAACCATCTTTTAACCGTCGGAATCTCTCCTGGATTTACTTGTTGGGTATTTTAATTTTATTTATGTACTTCTTTCCCAGAAAGGTTGGTATGTCGACGACACACTGGAAATCATTCAAAGATAAGATGCTTCTTGACGGGGACGTTAAAAAATTGAATGTGGTAAATGGTGAGGTGGTAGAGGTATTTATAAAGAAAGACAGCCTCAGCGTAAAGCAGTATGACAATGCCCCCACACGTTTTTTTAGCGATGAACATACTGCAGGGCCCCATTATAAATTCACCATCGGTTCGGTGGAGCTTTTTGATGAGCATATGGAAGAGGTGGGTATTAGTGACGATGCTTTACCGGTAATTGAATACACCCGCCGGGAAAACTGGTTCGGACAGCTATTATCATGGCTTATTCCTATTGGTATTATTATCCTTCTCTGGATGTTCATTATGCGGCGTGCATTTTCCAGAATGCAGGGAGGAGGTGGAGGGTTATTTAATATGGGTCAATCCAGGGCTAAGGTGTTGGAAAAAACAGATGAAATTAATGTTTCATTTGATAGTATAGCCGGACTAGAGGAGCCGAAAGAAGAAATCATTGAAATTGTAAATTTTCTTAAATCACCGGAAAGTTATGAAAAACTTGGGGCGGATATTCCTAAAGGGGTCATGCTGTTTGGTCCTCCCGGCACGGGTAAGACTTTGTTGGCAAAAGCAGTAGCAGGTGAAGCAGGTGTTCCATTTTTCTCATTGTCAGGATCTGAGTTCGTAGAAATGTTCGTTGGGGTTGGGGCATCAAGGATGCGTGATCTGTTCCAAAAAGCTAAGGAAAAGGCTCCAAGTATAATCTTCATTGACGAGATAGACACCGTTGGTAGGTCCCGGAAGAGCACCAGGGCTTTCCAGTAAAATGATGAAAGAGAAAATACCTTAAATCAATTACTATCAGAATTGGATGGGTTTAACTCGTCAACTAATGTGGTAGTCATTGCTGCCACTAATCAGGGGGAGGTGCTGGATCCTGCACTCTTGCGGCCCGGAAGATTTGACAGGCATATTAATCTTGAATTACCCAGCCTTAAAGAAAGAGAAGCCATTTTTGGAGTACATATGAAAAATCTGGAACTGGATGATAAGGTATCACAATATGAGTTGGCGGCGCAAACGCCTGGCTTTTCCGGTGCTGACATATCAAATATCTGTAATGAAGCTGCGCTGGTAGCTGCAAGGAAAAATAAGAAAAAAATAGAATCGAATGACTTCCGTGAAGCAATAGACCGTGTCATTGCCGGGCTGGAGAAAAAAAGCAAGATCATATCCAAGGAAGAGAAAGAAAGAATCGCATACCATGAAGCAGGGCATGTTACAGCTAGCTGGTTTTTGAAGCACACACAACCTGTGTTAAAAGTATCAATCGTACCACGCGGAAAATCTTTGGGTGCCTCATGGTATACACCCCGGGAGCAATACATCCTTACCCGGGCTCAAATCTTTGACCAAATTTGTACGGCATTAGGAGGCCGGGCAGCCGAAGCGGTTATTTTCGGGGACATCTCATCCAATGCACTTGATGACCTGGAAAGCGTTACAAAACAAGCCTACACCATGGTCAGTTATTACGGATTCAGTGAAAGCCTGCCAAACGTTAGTTACTATGATTCATCCGGACAAACGCAACAATCCTTACAAAAGCCTTACAGTGAAAAGACTGCAGAAAAAATAGATCATGAAGTACAAAAAATAATTAATCGTGCTTATAAGCAAACCAAAGAAATCCTTGAAAAACGTAAAGATCAGCTCGTCACGCTGGCTCAAGAGCTAATGGAACATGAAGTTGTCTACAAAGAAAAAATTACAAAATTATTTGAGAAACCGGAATCTAACGAAAAACCGGTAAATGCTTAAACTCTAATTATTGAAGAAATAGTTATTTTATTCTGAAGCTTGAGATACAGCCCCATTTCTGCGCTCTGAAAGTTTATATGGAAAATTCTGAAGATTTTTGCAGTTGCCAGTTTGCCGAAATGATAATTTCTCCCTATTCGAATTCGAGTCTGCAAGCGTGGAATTTTGAAAAACATACTACTGTTGCGATTATAAGTGCATCCGGAAAAGTGCTAGATATCCCATTATAAACAATACTACGATCAATAAACTTTCCCAGCCGATCCTGATAAAGCCTTCTTTCTGCCGGCTAAGTAGTCCTAAGGTTAACACGGCAGTGAGCATGATGGTTAGATTTATGATGAATAATTGCCCATTTTGCATCGTATGATAAATTGAACCTTCCCGATAGGCATAGTCAGAAAAAGCCAGAAACAATACATCAAAGGTTTTTCCACCGATCACGTTGCTAACAGCTAAGGTAAGCGCCTTCTGCCGCACTGCTGCAATAGAAACAATGAGTTCAGGTGACGAGGAAGACAAAGCTGTGAACAATCCGCCAAAGATTGACTCAGATATATTGGTGATCGCTAAGATCTTGATGGATGTCTCAGCCATAATATAACCTGATAAACCAATTAATGCACTTAAAACTATGAATCTGAAAAGTTGGACCTTTAAGCTTAGTTTTAACCGATCTTTTTTCGGCTCATCAATTAGCGTTTCTTTGGTTTTTACCGGGTTCCATATTGGAGTTTTTCCTGCTTTGGATATGGCTTGCTGTCCTATAACATAAAATACCGGAAAAGCCAGGGAAGCAGGGTGAAGTGCCCAGACGCTAATTTCAGGTGTCACATTAATAAGATTTGGAGTTAAATCCGCATTCATAAGCTAAAGCTAATAATGTAAACTGTTTGTGCTTTTTGTTCTTAACCAACTGTTTGAACGCATTTAATCTAAATGTATTTACGTAGTCATAAAAACTCTTATGCGCTCTTTCATGAATGATTTGGGATATATAATTGGGGTGGGTTTCCAATTCCTGAGCCAGTTCATGTAAAGAGATTTCCTTTCTCCGGTAGTACGCTTTATCGATGAAGAAGTTCATTAATTGTATATGGATTTCATCTGCAGCCTCATTTCTCAAGCCTGACCTTGCGTATTTCTTTTTGTCTTCTGGTGCTGCCTTAGCCTTGGCCAGGTTAGGTGCTTGGCTGACAAAAATGGTCTTTTGCTGAACATCGAAAAAGCCAATAAGGATCACAAAAATGGCAACACCTGAAAAAATATAGGCATCCTTATTCGTGAAAATTACAATAATCCAGATTATGCCTAAACCATAAATAAGTAATTGTAACCAATTTAAACTTACTGATCTCAAATCAGAAAATTGATTTTGAATATTACGTTTATGTCTGTAGAGCAATACTCCCACCAGACGACATAAACAACTCCTGAGATAAAAATTAACCATAAACCATATGTCATGTACCCTTTATACCCCTTGAAATCATTTTTATAGAAGGCTATTTTTTTCTCTGCAGAGGAAAAAAACAAAGGCACCAGATATGTATATCCGATGGTAATTGGTAAAAAATGCAATAAGCCTATCCAACTTCTGGTTGGATATTGGTTGGTGACCGTTGAGACATAAAAGTATAGAAAATACCATGTATTAAGGGTAAAGAAATTTCAATGCCTAACAGATGAGGATATTGATAAGGAGATACAGTGAAATTTATATAGTATAAAAATAAATGAAAGGCCATCACCAGCATCCAATAAAAGAGGAAGCCATCTGACCGGGATTTATTTTTCTAATTTAGGGGTAATGCCGAATAGAATAAAGCAATGCTTGTACCAGCTACGAATATCATGGAATATCTTCATTACCAAAATATAAAAACCTGCTATAAGAACAAGTTTAGTGCTTTCACTTCACTTAGATAAAAAAGTTCTGATTTTTTTACAAGATCATTCAAAAGAGGTTTTGAGAGGCTTGCGATTGTAGCCATACAGAAATACTGAGCTCAAGAAGGCTGAATAATTGTGATGTATAAAAGTGATCCGCTCAGGACTCGAACCTGAAACCTACTGCTTAGAAGGCAGTTGCTCTATCCAGTTGAGCTAGCGGACCAAATTTCTGTAAAAGATTGAGGAAGCGGAGAGAGGGGGATTCGAACCCCCGGTACAGTTTAACCCGTACGACAGTTTAGCAAACTGCTGGTTTCAGCCACTCACCCACCTCTCCGTGGATTTATGCTTCTTTATGTTTGATTCGAACCGACTGTTCGTTTAATTTTTGTATTAATAGCGGTAAAAAAAATGAGTGCAAATATAGGTGTTTGATGCTGTAAGTAAAACAGCTGTAAAGATTTGTTTTTAGTTTTTTAATTTGAATGGATGATATTTTGTGAATCAAGTTAGATAATGATGGGATGCATTTCTATTAAGATAATTCCCTGGTTAGGATTATACTTCTTAGAGAATCCTTCAGGACACTAAGTGAAACTTGATACCCGGCATCAAAAAATATCAGTTGATATTTTTGATTATAACACTTAAAAAATTGCAGCTTTACCAACACTAAAGTCGGGGTGTCAACGACATAAGTTTAGTACTTGAATACCGGCAATAGAAATTACAAGATAAATCGGCTAATATTAATACATGTGTGATGCATCTTTGCTGAAATTTCAAAAAATCGATAATGAGATCAATAGTATTACTGGATGGAGGCCTGGGTCAGGAAATCTACCGTAGAGCAGAGGAACCTGCCCATCCTTTGTGGTCAGCGAAGGTGATGATGAACCAGCCGGATATCGTTAAAGAAGTCCACAAAGATTTTATCAGGGCAGGAGCTTGTGTAATCACCATCAATACCTACACTTGTACACCCACACGCCTCCAGCGGGATGGAGAACCTCAATGGTTTGAAAAGCTTCAGCTGCAAGCCTTAAAGATTGCTACCGATGCCAGGGCTGAACTAGAGCAAAACGTACAGGTTGCTGGTTGCTTGCCACCTTTGGTAGGAAGTTATACTTCAGATGAACGTGCTTTTCAGGCGCTAAAGCAGGAATATGAACAAATCGTAGCTATCCAGGCACCTATGGTGGATTTATTCATTGTAGAAACCATCTCAAATATCAAAGAAGCAAAAGCCGCGACAGAAGCCGCCCTTGAAAGTGATATGCCTGTTGTCTTAAGTTTTACATTGTCGGATAAAGCACCGGATAAGCTGCGTTCAGGAGAATCCATCGGTGATGCTTTACATTCAATTTCAGATTATTCACTGGATGCCCTATTATTTAATTGCTCTTTTCCGGAGACTATCACTGAAGGATTAAAATCATTGAAGCATCTGGATATTCCCTTTGGAGGATATGGTAATGGGTTCACTTCTGTCGAACCACTAAAACCAGGCGGGACTGTAGATGCCTTATCTACCAGAAAAGACCTGGATGAAAAGAAATATGCTGCCTACGCTATGAATTGGATAAATAATGGTGCATCAGTTATCGGTGGTTGCTGTGAGGTAGGCCCATTATACATTCGTTATCTTAAGGAACAATTGAATAGTGCGGGTTACCAGATCGTTTCCTTTAGTTAAGCTGGTTGTTATTAGATATCAATATTATTTATTCGATGAAATAATGGAGAACCACGATAGGTTTAAAAATCATTTTATTAAACGTGCACAGTGGTTATGATTTTGAAAGCTTTCGCAATCAAGGGAAGGAAATGAATGCCTCAATAGATTTTTTAAATAGGATATTTATATCTTTGTTTAGATTTAGTCTAAATAATGATAAATACCTCCAACCCTGTTGTTTACCTGGTTAACTTGCCATTTCTGATTAGAAGGGGAATCACCCAGCTTTCCATATCCGTCAGCTACGAGGAAGCCAAGCAGGCCAACCAGGATACAATAATCGGTTTTGACTATCAGCAGCCCCATATTCTGGTATTGGGTGGTGAAAACAATGATTTGATTAAAGCTTCAGTGCTGAGAAACCTGCAAAATATGGGGGCCAACATCCTTTTGGTGCTCGATCGTAAACAACTACCTTTTGCACGCAAGTCGCTGGAGATTGGTATTCCAGGCATAGTTACTATTGATTGTTCAGAAGAGGAAATTACCAGCGCCATTAAAATGGTAGCTTCAAAAAAACGCTTTTATTGCAGCAGTATTTTTGAAAATGTGGTACAAAAAACACCAACTAAAACCCTTACGCCTCGTGAGAAAGAAGTGATTACTTTAATTGTTAAAGGATTATCTACCAATGCCATCGCGGATCAGCTTCATGTAAGCACCCATACCATCAACTCCCATCGGAAAAATATACTGAGAAAACTTAATTTGAAATCTCCCACCAAAATGATCATTTATGCGCTCGAAAATGGGCTGATCGAATAATATCATTACTTCTAGTGATACAAATTCACTATAACTAGTAATTGACAAGAGACAAATTACGGATAATCTTTGCATTATTTATATTCAGTCTAAATAAGAATAATGCGTTTGTTTGTGTCTATTTGTTTGGTTTTCTTTTGTTCTGTTTTGGTTGGCCAGCATCAACCCGTACAGATAGTAGATGCAGAAACGGGGGCTTTTTTGGAAGGATCTAATGTAGCTTACCAGTCAAACGATTTGAAACAAACGGTAATATCTGGTGTAAACGGTGCTATCGATCTGCCCAATTCTCTTCCCATCATTATCTCCATCCGGCACATTGGTTATGAGCAGTTTACGGACACGTTAATTAAAGAAATTCCTGAAAAAATTTATTTACAGCCCTCAGTTCATCAAATGGATGAGGTGGTGGTTACCGGCCAGTTTCAGGCACAATCGGTAAGAAATTCCGTATACTCTGTTCGTACAATTGGTGAGGAAAGAATCCGGCAACAAGGCGCCAACCAGCTACAGGATGTTTTGGCTCAAGAGCTTAATTTTCGTTTTAGCCGAGACAATGCAACCGGACGTGCAGGAATAATTTTGCAAGGCCTGTCCGGTCAGTATGTAAAAGTATTGGTAGATGGGGTACCCCTGACCGGCCGGTCAGGTACGGCCAATGAAATAGACCTTAATCAGATCAACGTTAATGCCATAGAACGCATAGAGCTTGTTGAAGGTCCCCTGGCGGTCAATTATGGTGCGGATGCGTTGGCAGGTGTGGTAAATATCATCACAAAGAAAAGTGCGCCCAGGAAACTTTCCATCAATGCCACCATTCAGGAAGAAACGGTTGGTAACGAGTACAGCGCCACAGATGGTATACACAATCATGCTTTGCTTGCTGGCTATAACCTTTCCGAAAACTGGTTTGTCCAGGGTGAAATCAGGAACAATGACTTTGGAGGCTGGAGAGGTAACGGCTCCGGAAGGAATAAAAGCTGGTATCCAAAATCCCAATTGTATACCGGTGGGCTACTACGCTATGCTAAAGACAACAGTGATGTGTACTACCGTTTCGATTACCTGGATGAAAAAATTGAGAACCTGGGGGTACCGAATGAAAGTAACCCACTGATAGATCCCTTTGCAATAGATGAAAACTACCTTACCCAACGGTATATGCACCAATTACAGGGTGATTTTAGCCTCGGTAAAAGCCAGCTGAACACCGTTTTTTCTTATACTGACTTTCTAAGGAATGCACATCAATTTACAAAAAACCTGGTAACAGAGGATACCCGGACAACCACAACTACCGAGCAGGACACCATCCGGTACCAGGCTTTTTTCTTTCGCAGCACATTGGCCAATGCCCTGCAGTTTTCGGTAGGAAACTCCGAATTAACTACCCAACTTGGCCTGGAAGCCAATCATGAAATTGCTTCAGGCACTAATCTGACAGCAGGAGAAAAATCAATCCAGGATGCAGCAGCCTTTCTGTCTGCTGAATGGTCCTGGGACCAAGTGAAAATCAGGCCGGGCGTACGGTTTGCCTACAACAGTATTTTTGAAACCATTCCCACCCCCAGCATCAATTTTAAATATGCACCCAACACAAGGTTGCAGATAAGGCTGGGCTATGGAAGGGGTTTTAGGGCGCCTTCTGTTAGGGAGCTCTACCATGAGTTCATCGATGCCAATCATAACATCCTGGGTAACGAAAACCTGAAACCTGAATATTCACACAACTTCAATGGGGATGTTACCTATCAATTCCCAGAATTTCCACTGAAAGCATCGCTAAACGGGTTCTACAACAACATTACCAACCGCATCACCTTTTTCATACCGGAGCAGGCCAACCAACCGACCACCTACACTAACCTATTCGGTTTTAAATCCACAGGTGGAAACCTGCGATTGAGCTACTCAAAAGATCAAATCAATGTAAATACCGGCTTTTCTTACATTGGGCTTAACCAACAGCTTAATGCCACAGAAATCGAACAGCCCGGATTTGTATTTTCACAGGAGTGGAATTTTAACGGAACCTATACTTTTAATAAACTGGGCGTTGATGTAAGCGCATTTTACAAATATACCGGCCGGGCCAAGCGCTACCAATTGATCACCAATGAGCTAGGTGAGCAAAACGCCGTGCTACAATGGGTAGACGCCTTTAACTGGCTAGACCTTACAGTTTCCAAACAAGTCAAAGACCTAACCATTGGTGTGGGCAGCAGAAACTTGTTAAACATTACTTCTGTGAACAACAATATTTCAGGAGGAGGTGCACACAGTGGCGGCGGGGGTGCAACCCCGATTGCTTACGGAAGATCTTATTTTCTCAGAATCAATTATCAATTCAAACAATAATAAATTATGAATAATATACTCAAGACTGCATGGTTAATGGCTTTATTGCTGGTTTTCACCTCCTGCGATGAGGACGATGATCCGGCACCGGCCCAGGTAAATTTTGAAAACACTACATTGGGTATCAGTGAAGCTATTTCACAGGTAACCGTCAGGATTGTGTTTTCGAGAGCGCTTTCGAGTGATACGGAATTTCAGTTAAGAATTGAACCCGGAGGATTGGTATATGGAGCAATGGAAGATTTTTACACAACTCCGGAAGCATCTCAGGGTGTAATAGGTGTTCAGGCAGTAGCCGGTACAGAATCTATTGAGGTCACCGTACATCAGGGATCAGGCCTCAACATTCAGGAGGATCAAACCATATCTGTCACGCTCGAAAATGCCCCGCAGAATTTACAAATAGGTGTGAACAACTCGGTGAGTGTAACTTTCAGTGAGAATTTCATAGCAACCTCGGGAACGATTGAATTAAATGGCGGTGGGGAAGATTTCCCTAACCAGGCATTTATAGACTTAAGCAAACTGCAACAAACAACGGCAGACAAATACAGCTGGGACCTTGGATTTTATAGCGGTGAAAACCACCGGGTAATCCTTAATGGTTCAGCTTTCCACATGGCCAGGCCTATCGATCAAACAGATTTGAGCGCGGTTAGTGCTGCTGACACTGCAGGTTTTGCGGGAGACATGGTAATCCCTCAATTCGACCCTTCCGTGGGGGCAGTGGCATGGGTAGACCATCCAAACGGAGATCTGTCAGCAACCGCTTTCGGTGAAATAGCTGCCAGCGCAATTAATGCACAGGTATACATTATTAAAAGAGACAATGGCCCCTGGAAAAAGGTGAAGGTTTACCAGGATGGAGCAGAGTATGTGCTGGAATCTGCGGATATCAATAGCAGCGATATTACCACAGCGCGTATAGCTAAAAACCAGGCCTTTAATTTTACCTATTTCTCTTTTGAATCCGGTGAGGTGAAGGTAGCCCCGGAAAAGAATAGCTGGGACATCATGTATAGCACTTTCACAGAACACTTAAACCTTGGGGCACCTGGTTTGGATATCCCGTATGGTTTTAAAGATTTTATCGTATTAAACCGTAACAACACCTCAGTGGCTATGGTGATGAATGCAGATTTTGCTTTTGCTGCTTTTTCCATGGAAAACACAGCAAATCTTACCTTCGAATCGGCTACAGATGGCCTGGGCGAAAACTGGCGTCAGGGTGGAGGGCCTGGTAGTGCACCTTCATTGTATGAGGATCGTTTTTTCGTTATCAAAGATTCGGAAGAAAACTATTATAAGGTACGTTTTAACAGGCTTACCTCCACCGGAGGTGAGCGAGGCTATCCTGAATTCACTTTTGAATTACTACAATGATGCAGGCCAAAGCTTTGGTAATATTGGTGGTTGCTGTACGGCTGGGGCTTGGAGGGCTTTTTGTTTATGCAGGCGTTAAGAAATTTATTCCGAAGCCTCCCCGGGCTCAAACCGAACGTGCCGTCACGGATCCCAATGTAGCAAAAATCAAAAGTTTTATCGGTGGGATGAAACAGACGGGCTATTTTTGGCCTATGCTCGGCATAGCAGAGATCACAGCCGGCTTACTGTTGCTTAGCCAGGCTTTCAGCCTGTTAGGTGCTGTAGCCCTTGTGCCTATTACCTTAAATATTTTTCTTTTTCACTTATTTTTAAAACCGGATGATCTCGCAGGTCTGGCTTTAGCAGGCCTTTACCTTGCCGGAAACCTGTTTTTATTGGGTTATGCGTATCATCCACTAAAAAGTACATTTCTGAATTTAAAACTTATACCCTCATGAAACTGATCCTCTTTTTATGTGCACTTATCTGCACACTAAACCTTAGCGCACAGGATAAAAAAGCGCAAGACAAAGCCGCCATCAAAGCGATGTGTGGTTGCTATGACATTGACTTCCAGTTTGCGGAGACCTTCTCTTCGGACCGGGATTATGAATTTCAAGACAACTATTTGGCCGGCGGGCTGGAGTATTCCTTTGTCGTGGATGAGACTGAGGATAAAATCGTAATCCAGCACCTGCTGGTCATCAGTGATTCTATGATTATAAAGCATTGGCGACAGGATTGGATCTTTGAAAACACGGAGTTGTATGCTTTTGATAAAAATGCCGCCTGGAACTATGTCTCTTTGCCCAAAGACGCAGTGAGGGGACAATGGACGCAGAAAGTATATCAGGTGGATGACAGTCCACGATATGAAGGCACGGCTACCTGGGTACATTTCGATGGCAGGCATTACTGGGAAAGCACTGCGGATGCACCCCTACCCAGGCGGGAATTTAGCAAAAGGAGCGACTACAATGTATTGGAGCGAAGGAACCATCATGAAGTTTTCGATGACTACTGGGTGCATGAGCAGGATAACAAAAAGATGATCCGTGCTGAAAATGTAGATGATAAAGTAATAGCAAGTGAGAAGGGTATGAACGTATACAATAAGGTAGACGAGAAAAAATGCCAGCCGGCTGTTGATTGGTGGACTAAAAACAGTGACTACTGGGCAGTGGTAAGAAACGTTTGGGATGTGGTATTTGCTACACAGAAAAGGTTGGAGCTTAACATGAAAGTAGAAGACCAAATCCTTTTCCAGCGGTTGTTTGCGCTTGGCGAAAAATACGAGGGAAAAGATTTTAATGAAAAGAAAGTCGAGAAGGAAATTAAGGAAGCCATTCAAAAACATTTGGCTACAGAAGCGATCAAGCTGGCGATGAATTAATATGTAGTGTCTAGTCAAATATAGCAGGTCTAGGCACTAAGTTTTTATTCATTGCTTTTTTGTGACTTAGTGTCTTTGTGGCCTTAATTAATTTTACCAGGAAGGTACAAAGGCACTAATTTTTTATTAATTATTTCCAGGAAGATGCTTAAGTCTTAGATTTTCGTTTGCTGTGAGCGTGAATACCTTCTTTGGCGAGCCATACAAAAATACCGGGCAATCCCACAACAATCTCACGAACCCTGGTGGCAAGCGATATGGCTATAAGTGTAGCCGGAGGCAAACCAACAAATCCTGCAAGCAGGGCGTAACTAACTTCCTGCACACCCAGGCCACCCCAAATAATGAATGCCATGCTCCTCAAACCGAAACTAACGAACCTTAGGATAACCGCGTCTAGCATAGATATGGGCGCGTCCATTAACCAGGCTGCAAACCAAATCTCCAGTGATATGGCTAGGTTAGAAACCACTCGTATCAATGCTGACAACATAAAAGCCCCGGGAGTGGCATAGATTCCTTCCAGGTAAGATTCGATATCATGAACGGCGCTTCTAACCTTTCCCAGCAACTCTGAATCACCCCGGGTTAGTTTTGTGAGTATACCGGAAATACCCTTTGACCTTTGTAATTTGATGAATACACCTATCCCGGCTGCCAGGCCTATGACCGCCCCGATGAGTGAATAGGTAATTTTTTGATCATCAATCTGCGATATAATCAATACCAGGCCGATGATGAGGATTACCAGAATAGAAACTGCCTGGGAGGTCTTATCCGCAATCAATGAAGCAAAGGTTTTGGATATTTTTTCCCCTTTTAATGCCAGCAGCCTTCCCCGCACCACATCTCCACCGATGGTAGCCGCTGGTAACAACCTGTTAATGGACTGGCTGATCCACATGTATACTAGGAAGGTCCAGTTAGAGACATTCCGTGCACCGGGAAAAAGCAGTTTCCAGGCCAGTGCATGAGGAATAATTTCCAGGGGATACAAAAAAGTGATTAATAATATCTCCGGGCCACCCTGCTCAAATGCATTGATCACATCCTCATAACCAGAGTATGTAATGATGAGGCCAAGGGCAACTATGCCAACTACCAGGCCAAGATAGAAAAGCAGGTTGCGTTGGTATAATTTGCTTTTTGCCATGCAAGGTGCTTCTGGGTAGATCTGTTTTTTAATCGTACTTTGCCGGTTTCCGGGGAATACTTTCCAGGATAAAATTTCTCAGGTCCTGGTTGGCGGTTTGCAGGTCTTCCTTGCGTAAATACATCATATGGCCACTTCGATAACCTTTAAAACGCATGCGGTCTTGCATCTTGCCGCCAGGGTCGAGTTGCCATAGCGTATACTTGGCTTCAAAATAGTTGGTGGCGCCATCAAAATATCCGGATTGCACCATGATGTTTAGAAAAGGGTTTTGAGCCATAGCCAGCCTCAGGTTTTCCCTGGTATTGTTTTCGCTTCTGTCCCATGGCCTTACCGGTCCGAACATATTGTATTTAACATCTGTCTCAAACTCGAGGTAATTTTTTATATAATAGTTAATGGCAGGGGTAAAAGCATGTAGCCAAGAGGTGATCTCGGCATTATAGTCGGTATTTTCCCCTGCTACCATTTTATCCAACCCAATATAGCGGCTGTCCAGCCTGCCTATGGTTTGTCCTGACTTATCCCTTAGCAGGTCTTTCCAGAAATAACCGGAAGAAACGTTTAAATTATTTCTCAGGATGGTTTTTTTTGAGAGTCCTGAGTAGTAGGCCAATTTTTCAGCGATGGTTTCTTTTTCCTTTTGATCCAGAGAACCACCGCGAGCCAGCGCCGGCATAAAGTTATTAATGGCATAGGCTTCTGACTCCGGTAGTATTTCTAACAAATCTTTTTGTTGAAGTTCATTAGGTAACATTTTATGATACCATGCTGCTGCGGTAAAGTAAGGAAGTTTAAGGGCCGCCAGTGGCTGGTCTGATTCGTAGATCTTATAATCTGCCGGCGATACCATGATGACGCCATTCAGGTACATCCACTGACGTTGCTGTAGTTCCAGCGCCAGGCCGGCCACTCTGGTTCCGCCATAACTTTCCCCTATCAGATATTTTGGGGATAGCCAGCGATTGTGCCTACCTACAAAAGTGTTGAGCCAATCGGCCAGGTACTTGATATCTGCATTGATACCGAAAAAATTTTTCCTGTCTACCTTTTCATCCGCTTTGGTGATTGTTCTTGAGTAGGCCGTGTTTACCGGATTCACAAAAACTACGTCTGCTACATCCAGGACGGAGTAGGGGTTGTCTTTTATGCCATAGGGTTGAATGGGATAGCCTTCATCATCGATGTTTAGGATTTTTGGCCCGGTATAGGCAACGTGCATCCACACCGAAGCTGAACCAGGGCCACCATTAAAGGAAATCAATAATGGTCGTTTGCTAAGATCGTCGATGTTTTTCCTTTGGTAATAAGTAAAAAAAAGTGTAGCCATTGGCATGCCATCCTCATCCCAGACCGGTTGAGTGCCGGTGGTAGCGGTGTAATCAATGCGTTGTCCTTTGATGGTCACCGAGTGATTGGTAATTACGGTTGTATCAGACGGTATTTTTCGGTGTTGAGCATTTAAAAAAACACAAGGAAAAAATGTAAGCAGACAAATAAAGAAATGCTTTGATTGCATAGTGAATTTGTTTTAGAATAGATTATGGTTCTATATTAATTAAAATTTTTCACTGTAGACGGCCATGGCAATTTTGGAATCGGCAGTACCGTAATATTAAAACCATTTTTATTTGAAGTGTACCAGGTCTTCCACAAAGCAGACCTCATTGACTACCCCAACTTTTTCATATGGCTTATCAGGGTAAATAAAATATTTTTTAGTCCTTTTAGGTAATTTATGGAGTATATTTTTATCAAAAAGGGCTTGACCGGCGGTATAGGTAAACTTTGGCAGGTCGGAGTCATTATTGTTCCGGGCGTTGCTGCTGTTATAAATTAACAAAATACCTTCATCCTTTATAAAAGCATAAGGACAAGGCTCAACGAGTCTGCTGTCGAAGTATCCCGGTCTTGGATTGAGGACAGCCACCGGTTTTTTTGATTCAATATTTTCTAAGATTGTCCAGTTGATCAGATTATCGGAAGTGACCAGGAAAATATTGGTATCCCCAAAATACATCCAGTACTGATCATTTATTTTCTTAGCTGTTAATTTATTTCCCTCCAGCCGGCACATAATGGCTCCGGCCTTCGACCACAGCTCATGATATTTTTTATTGAAAGCTAATCCATGTTTGGTCCAGTTTTTAAGGTCACTTGATGAAGCTACAGAGCAGCTCCATATGAGTACCAGAAGTATAGCGATTACATATTTATTCATTGGGGATGTACCATACATTTTTATCTTGATCTATACCACCACCTAATCCTTCTTCTACAACGCTATCTACTATGTAAATACCCTTTTGCGCCATATTATCAAAGGTGTCTATACCGTCATTCAGGAAATTTTTTCTTGTTTGGTGAATATTAAATTTATTTGAAAACTTTCTGTTAAATACTTCTTCAATACCTTCTTTTCCTAACATAAATCCCAGTAAACCACCCCAGGTAGCGGTTGGGTTATCTGAATCCCAGCCAGTTAGTGTGCCAATTTTTAAGGTTTCTCTGATATCGCCTTCACCATAGAACAAACTTACCAGGCTGGCGGCAAAGTTTATACCGGCTGCATAGCAGCCATTACAGTAGAGTTTTCTTGTAGTCATATCATATCCATCTTTTTGATTCACCTGGTATCTGATATAGATAGCGTCACGTCCCTGTTCCCAGGGGATACCGGAATCATATTTTGCTTTTACGAAATCATACATTTTAGCGGGGTAATCATCGTTGGGAAGGTGTTTTCTTGCCTTTTCTGCCATCCACATAATTTTATGTTTCATTGATAATGATGGATCAACTGAAGAAGCCAACGAATGAAGGATAACATAGAATTCAGAAATCTGTGCGGCTTCATTTCTGGCGGTTGTTCGTATGGGTAGGTAAGCTATTTTTAAGGCATAATCTAGTCTGGCCGGGGCGAATAATCCAAATATTTCAGTCGTTAGCTGGGCATCTATCATATCAGAATGTTCATTATTCTCAGGATCACTGGTTTGCGGCGGGGTTAATCCTTTATGCATTAAGTCGAAAGCTTTTTGATTGGATACCCATAAGTAATTTTCTTCCTTTTTTTTTATATGTTTTAACCACCCTGCCCTGATTTGATCTCCGGTTAACAGGGGCGTTTGGTTGGTGAATAGTAAATGCTGATACATGTACTCGATATCCGTGTCATCATCTGCGCCCCATACTTCATTTTCATCCCTGAATACAAAATCGATGGTAGGGGATAGGTCGCTGGGATTTTCACCGCTCCATATGTTAGGTTGGTCTGGCTTACCCCAATCTTCACGGGTGTAAAAGCTTCCGGTCTGTATTTCACCAATATTGCCAATTTTATCCATTTCAGTGACTAAGCCAGTCCAGTTGGCGATGCACTGGCCTAACCAAAAACCATAAAGCCTTTCTTTATATTTTCTCCTTGAAATAGTTATATCTGACGCTTTAGGCGTATATGCTTTGTATTCAAGGTTAGGATTTAATTCTAACGATGTTTTATTTTTAGAGGTACTACATGATGTTAGTACTATACAGCATATAATTAGCAATGATCTCATTTCTTAGTATTACTTTTTTAAGAATTTGATCGTGTGTTGATAATTTTGATTATTTATTTTGATAAAATATATCCCACGCTTAAGTTCCCGGATATCAAATTCAACTGTCTGTTTTAACACATCTTCCATTGATTTTACAACGCTTCCTGAAAGATCATATATTCTAAATGATGTTGGTTTCCTTAATTTATTCGATACAACAAACAGTTTTTTATTTGCTGGATTCGGAAATGCTTTAAATAATGCTGTGTCGTCAAAGGTTACGGAAGTGATTACACCTTCTCCATAAATTATTCTTATGGGTTCCGACGTTTCAGCTTTCCCCATATCATCTGTAGCTACTACTGTCAGATTGTAGGACCCGACAGAATCAGGTATAAAAGTGATTTCATATGGAGCCACACTATCCTGCCCGATGGATATGTCATTTGCAAAGAATTCTACATTAGTTATCACTCCATCCGGGTCAGCTGCTTCTGCTAAGATGCTGATGGTACTGCCTTCTTCAAACTGTAAATTGTTACCGGGTGAAGCAATATTTATTATTGGTGCATCATTTACTGGGTTTTCAGAAAATACTTCCAGATTATCAAAGTAGAAGGTATTATCCGTTTGTGTATTGGATGCAAAAAGAAAAATCAGTTGGTCGATGTTAGTATCCGGCACGCCTGCATCTGGCTGGTCGATAAATGTAAACTGCAGTTTTTCCCATTCATTTTCTTTAGAGGTTATCGCTTCATAGCGGCTATGTCTTCCGGTTGGGAAATTATCAGGCATTGATAAAGAACTGTTTTCCAGTTGTAGTAGAATGGCAGTTCCTGCAGGTGCATCTGTAAGTACATCCATAAAAAATGCATTACTACCTAAGACAAAAGGCCTGCCGGTTGTAATAAAATCAATATTGTAAACCAGCACATCAAACTGTTGACTACCATCTCTTATGTATTCTCCTACCAGTTCAGAGGAGTTGACAGCGTTTGGTGCAGGGTTTTCAACATTTTCATTCAGTGTTCCATTGGAAAAATCAAAATCAAGAAAGGAAGGATTATCAAAGTTTTCTACCCTTAAATCTAAAAGTTTTGGTGCTTCAACCTCAACAAATGCCTCAATGGTTTCCATACCACAACTTGATGTGATATCAGCACTTACCTTACCACTTTCATTTCCAAAATCAACAGTTACGGAATTTGTTCCTGCACCGGATGTGATCACAGCATCACCCGGAACGCTCCAGGATATTTCTGAGTCTTCAGATAAATTTTTTATTGCGTATACTTCACTCTCAGCTTGATTTGATACTATTGTATTACCTGTAAGACTTGGAAAAAATTCATCATAAACACGCACATAATCAATTTCAATAGTTTGAGGAAATACTGTCGATCCATCTGGTGGGCCGGGAAGATTGCCACCTACAGCCATGTTTAGTATCATATGGAAGCGTTCGTTAAAAGGCCAATTGTCAGGAGCTATATCACTTGGTCTTTTTTTAGAGTACTCAAATCCATCGATTAGCCAACGAATCTCGTTTGCTTCCCATTCGATGGCAAACACATGAAAATCTTCGTTAAACGAGCTACCGTCATTTAGCAAAAAATCATTGCCCTGAAATCTATTGTTGGGAAATGGGTCTCCAAAGTGTATGGTTCCGAAAATCTCTTCAGGCTCCTGCCCTATATACTCCATAATGTCGATTTCACCACTCTGCGGCCATCCACCAAACACTTCATCTGTTGGTAACATCCAAAATGCAGGCCATATACCTTTACCAACAGGTAATTTCATACGGGCTTCGATCCTTCCAAACTGAAAATCCCCTTTGTCAATTGTTCTTATCCGGGCGGATGTATATTGGTTATCATCCACGGTTTCTTCTTTTGCTATGATTTTTAAAGTGCCACCGCCTACAACAGCGTTTTCCTCCTTATAGTATTGCAACTCATTGTTTCCCCAACCGCACAGGTCCGGGCCTTCCTCACAGCCGTTGCCTATTTGAAAACTCCACTTGCTTTGGTCTACTGCTGTACCATCAAATTCATCTGACCAAATAATCTGAGGGCATTGAGATTGAACATTAGCTGAGAAAAAAATGGTGAAAAATATTATTAGTTGTATTATGGTTCTTAATTGCATGTCGTTCGTATTATGTGTTTTGTATGATCATTATAATTCCCTTATCCAGATATTCCTAAAGCTAACTTCATCAGTATGGTCCTGTAAAAGTATCGGTGCGGCATCCTCATGTTTTTTATAAACCGGTGTACCGATGTATTCTGTCGGTCCGAGTAATGAAACATTGTTTTGAATAAGTACACCGTTTAAAAGCACTGTAAATCTTGCCGGGGCTATCATATTATCCTTTTTGCCAAAGACGGGAGCGGTAAAAATGATATCATAGGCGTTCCATGCTCGGATAGGCCTTAATGGGTTCACCAAGGGAATATACTGTTTATATATTGAACCAGCCTGGCCATTGGGATAGGTTTTGCCTTGGTAACTATCCAAAACCTGTACTTCGTATCGTTCCATCAAAAAAACGCCGCTGTTACCCTTTCCCTGGCCTTCATCATTATCATCTACCGGGGACCTCCATTCGATGTGCAACTGACAGTCAGCAAATTTTTGTTTTGTCCTGATAGCGCCGGTTCCGGGAGCCACGGTCATTGCTCCATCCGCTAGTTTCCATTTCGCTGGCCCGCCTTTTACCGACTCGAAAGCTGACAAATCTTCCCCATTGAACAGGATGGTGGCATCGGAGGGGGGAGACCCATCTGTTCCTGGTTTCACTTTTTGTGGTACCGGTTCCCAAATTTCTGTGGTTTTAGGATCGTTTTGTGCTAATGACCAATTAATGGACTGAGTCGTGGCAATTAAGAGAAGTATTTTTAGTTTCATCTAATCTTTCATCAAAACGAAAGATAATCATTAATACAAAACAAATTAAATCAGTCGTAGACTTTAACCCAGAATTGTCATTAGACTTTCTATTACATGGTTAAATCACTTCAAATCATACACTTAACATGTTATTGGCTCGTCACCATAGCGATGCTATGCCTCCTCGACCTAAGTGCCTGATTTTATGGGCTTTAACCCTTCATGACAAAATTCCAATGACAAATCTGGGTTTAATGTTTTCCTATTGACGTTTTAAAGCTTTTTTTACCTGCCAGGATTTAATCGCATAATTCACTGGATACGCTTATTTTATCGATTAACCGCAAACTTAAAAATATCATCTCTTGAGTAATGCCCAACGGGATCAAACTCCAGCTTACTTTTAATTACTTCATCAAGATCAATGTCTGCTGTCAGGATCAATGATTGATTATAAATAGGTCCTGAGATCACCTCACCAAATGGTGAAATGATAAGGCTTCCACCGGTAGATATCTCTTCCGGCATTTCACTTATCAGCGGTTTATATTTATCAGGGTAATCCTGTTTGGTAATGTATTGATTACATGACATTACGAAGCACCTTCCTTCTCTGGCGACGTGTTTCATAGTGTCAATCCAGCTCGGCCGCATATCGGCCGTAGGTGCCATATATATCTGAACGCCGTCCAGATAAACAGCCATTCTGGCTAGTGGCATATAATTTTCCCAACAGATCAAACCGCCTATTTTTCCTAACGCTGTATCAAAAGAAACTAGAGTACTACCATCTGCTTCATGCCAAACAATTCTTTCAGCCGCAGTGGGTTTAATTTTTCGGTGGACACCCATTAATCCCCTAATTGGTGAGATATAGGCCATCGAACAGTATAAGCTTCCTGTATTTTCAACCCGCTCTGTTATTCCGAGGACTATATAAATGTCGAGTTCGTTACTTATCCTGATAATCTCATCAAGGTCACTACTTTTTAAATCTATACTTTCCTGAAAATATTCAGCATAAATGGCATTACCTTCCGAAGTCCGGCTGCCTATTTTTGTGCCAAAAGTCATTCCCCTGGGATAACCGGGGATAAACGATTCGGGAAATAATACCAGCTTGCAATCTTTTGCTGCACATGCTTGAATGAGCGTGACACATTTTTTAATGGTTTTGTACTTATCGAAAAATACCGGGCTGTCCTGAACAACAGCAACTTTTTTTGACATACTCAAGAATCATTTTTCAATTAATCAGACGCTAAAAAATTATAACCCAAAATAAATAAGGCATTCCTAAAGAATGTTGAAAGACTGTAAATATCTACGCTTGCTTTTTGATCTTTGGTTAATGAAGTATGTCCGGCGATGTGGTTGGGGCATGCCTTTATTAAGATTCCAATAATCACTAAAAAAACCCCAGGGATCAGATTTTTATATTTTGGGACAAACTGTTTGGAACTTTTCAAAAGGAATTGGATGAAGTGCCGCCGGTATATGGCGTAAAAAGACCGGTGCACACCTGGAATCCCATAATAATTAACTTCATTCATTTGTGGCAATTAATAAAAGACGCCTGGTATACGAGATCAATAGCTGCAAAGCTAAAGATCTGGTTTATGCCAACCGGATGGAGTCCTGCAGACGTGAAAGAGAAATATCTTATTGAGGTTATTTCTGATGAATACCGATATCAAAAATATGACCCGCCGCGATCTCAATCTCTCGAATTGTGGTCATGGTTTCAATTTGTGATCACATTTGTGATGATGATGTATATGTTCAATCGCCTGGGGGTAATAGGATTTAGCCAGGCTTTATTATTTGGAGCATTTTTATTCCTCACTATTTTTACATATACGCTTGTTATGGATAGAAAGGTCATCGCTATTTACTTCGAAGCTTTTAGGTTTATAATTGGATTATCAATAATTTATTTTCAGGGGGACTGGTTTACACTCAATACGATCCTGCCATTGGGGCATTTGCTGGTTGTCGGTTATATGTCGATATCCCTTTTAGTAACCTATTATTTTAGCAAGGTGGAAATTAAAGGGGATGAAAAATTTGACATAAGCGCCTATTCAATTGAAAATTAGTATTTACGAGCAATGTTATTTTTTAGCTATAAAGAGATCTTCATCCGGATTTAAACCGTAAAGAGGATATTTTTTTGAAATATTTATTCTTTCAACCTTAAAACCAACAGAGGAGAGCCTATCCGTGTAATCCTGGCCATAAATCCGAACGTGATCTAACTGTCCAAAATTCTGCTTTCTAGCTTTGGGGTCAATAATTGAATAATCCTCATAGGTTTTAAATGTATTTTTTGATATTGGAACCTGAAGAATCGCTTTACCGTCGTTTTTTAATTTATCAAAGATCTCTTTCATTGCTTTATGGTCTTCAAGAACATGCTCTAAGACATGATTGCATATAATCAGGTCAAATGAATTTTTTGCAAACGGCATACCTAAAATATTGATGTTCCTTATAAATCCAGGGTATTTATAACCTTCGGAATATAGATCACCGCATACATAATCATGTGATTTAGAAGCCATGATGGCCTTAAACACATGTTGCTCTGGTGAAATATGTAGAATCTTCAACTCTTTATCTGTATTAAATATTTTTAACTCCTCTTTTAAGTAAACATAAATTAACCTTTCCCTATCCGATGATAAACAAGTCCAGCAGCCGCCATTTCTCCTTCCAGCTCCAATTACCTGCCTTTCAATAAGTACAGGGTTATTTTTTCCAATAGGATACCAATTATTTGATTTGTTACCACAAATAGGACATGTCAGAGTACCGCCCTGGCTCATCTTTAGGTTGCATTAATTTCTGTGATCACCAACAAATGTATTTTAGTAATTAATTAAACTAATAATACAATGGAATAAACTTAGCCTGTGGGGTTATTCTAATAGTTGGTAATGGTACTTTAGTATAATTTAACACATGGGCCAGGGTCTTGAAGAATTTCTTCTCAGATGTTATAATCTGTTTCCAGTCTAAATCTAATGATAGATAGTACTGAATGTCTCCCTTCCCAGTAGATAAACCGGATGTAACTTCATCTACACTCACACCAAGAGAAATACCTAAAGCATCATACCAACGATTTCCTGCATCAGTCTGATTTTTTTTCAACCTAGATGGATAAAATGATATCCAATATGTTTGGTTCATGTAATCATCGTGCCAGGTTGTCTCCCTTCCCTCTACATTATCATATCTTTCACTGTCAAGATAAGCCCGGGACTTTACAAAGTAGCTGAATTTTATATCTGTAGCTGCGGTTATTTTACTGTATTCCTTTGCGATGGTGTAAATCCCACCGGCAGTGCCTGCTATTAAATCATAGTAGCTAAACCCAAAATATGGTGAATAAGCATCCTTCATTTCCACAAAAAGGTGTGTGGAAAATCCCAGAAGACCTCCAAACCAAACTGATTTCTTGGGTGATACTTCAGCCCATCTCAAAGCTGCTGCAAAGGCTTCTGAATAAATCACCCCGCCATAAAAATGCGCTACTTTATCAAGATTACCCGCATATTCAAGGTCCCGCCCTTTATCAAAATGAAAACTTCTTTTTTTATCGGCCCACCACGCATTATTTACATAATAGTAAGAACCTGCCAATGCAGAGGCACTAACACCAGAAACCATGGTCAGTTTCAGTTTTTTTGGTAAATAAACCTTCTTTGTTTTTTCTAAAGTTGTATTTGGATCATTTTGCGGTTTGATCACGGTATTTTCTGTCTGTGCAAAAACAGAACAACCAGAAATGTATAATATGATTATTAATAATTGCTTTATAGTCATAGCTGATTAGGATAATATAAAATTAATTTTATTATGTTACTTTATAACATTGAAATAAAAAAACCGGATGAAAATAGCTATTATCGCCCATGATGGCAAAAAAGCCGATATGGTCCAATTCCTCCTTAGATATAAAGGTCTTTTAGATAACATAGATTTGGTGGCCACCGGCACAACAGGCAAGCATGTCGAAACGGCAGGATTATCAGTAACCAGGTTTCAATCGGGCCCACTAGGTGGGGATGCTCAAATTGCCGCGCTGGCTGCTGAGAAAAAACTTTCATTGGTAATATTTTTCAGAGACCCCCTGGATAAACATCCTCATGAGCCGGATGTACAAATGCTAATGAGGATTTGTGATGTGCACAATATTCCACTCTCAACAAATCCTGCGTCTGCTCAGCTGATGGTGGAAGGACTACTTAACTGCAGGTGACGGTTTAAAAGGCACAATCTTTTGGGAGCGGAGAGACAGTTTTAAGATTTTCAGCAAAGCCCTCTGGCTGCTCCCATGGAACAAACCCATCTTTTACAGAGCCTTTAAGTGCTGCACCACCATAGCCTGTATTATTCATATGTCCACGAATGATTACTTTCTGCGATTCGGTGATATTTACCGGGTTACCACTGCGGGTAAATGGTTGTTCATCATCATGGCTGTGAAGCAGAACCCTTCTGTAGATTAGTGAACCCCCCTCGGTAATAATTTCCCACCAATCTGCATATTGATCGCATCCTTTATCAGGGCTTGATAAAGTGACAGAAAACCTGTAATCATTTTCCTCACCACTGACTTTAACGGCCATAACATCAGCGAATTTCTTTTTATTCTCGATTTTCATAATTTCATAATCATCTTCTTTTTCTGAAACATTAATGCATGAAAGGAACATAAAAAAAAGATAGGTGTACATTATTTTAGTCATTACGTGATTATAGATTTAGTGAACATCATTAATGGTTAAATTTCTTTTACCATCATTCTTTTTAGTAGTCATTTAAAATAAACTTATAATTTTTTTAACAAAAATTTATGTCGCTTCCAACGATTTGATAATTGCCTGTGTCTATAATACTACAAAATTCATAGGTTGATAAGGTGATTTTTGTTAAATAGGTGATTTTATAAAGAAGGGATGAGGTTCATCCCTTTTTTATTTTTTGCTAACTTCACTCCACCAAATATACTTCTCAACATGGCTCATGCCTTAAAATCCAGTTTATTTTCTCTAATACAATTCTTCAAATTTGGCGTCTGGCGTGTTAAACTTTCTGATTTACCTAAGTACAAAGCTTTTTTCTATCGTCAAATCAGGGTTATTATCCTTACCGTTAGAGGTTTCATAAAAGACGAGTGCGCTTTAAGGTCTTCAGCGCTTACTTTTTTTTCATTTTTATCAATCGTTCCGGTACTGGCTACGGTATTTGGCATAGCCAAAGGTTTCGGTTTAGATGAATTCCTGAAAAAAGAGATCAATAAATTATTTGCCGGTCAGGAAAAGATGCTTGAGCAATCCATGCGCTTCGCGGATAACATTTTGGATTCTGCAAGTGGTGGTGTAATAACCGGTATCAGTTTAGCATTTCTTTTGTTCACTGTACTAAGGCTCTTTAATAATATTGAAGAATCTTTTAACACCATTTGGCAAATAAAAAAGAACCGTACCTGGGACCGAAAATTTGCTGATTACACCTCCATTATTTTGATCGCACCCATATTGGTTATTTTATCCAGCAGTATGAATGTATTTATAACCACACAGGTAACTTACCTGGCCAATCAGATCGAATTACTCGGATGGCTCAAACCAATGATATTCTTTGGATTACGGTTTATACCTTACACTTTTTTATGGATTGTTTTTTCCATGTTTTATATAATCATGCCCAATACCAGTGTAAGGTTTAAATCGGCCATCATTGCGGGAATTCTTGCTGGCACTGCCTATGTATTCACACAATGGGGATACATAAATTTCCAGGTGGGGGTCGCAAGGTATAATGCCATTTACGGAAGCTTTGCTGCGCTTCCGCTATTTTTATTGTGGTTACAGCTTAGCTGGTTTATTGTTCTTTTTGGTGCTGAGTATTCATTCGCTCATCAGAATGTTGATAAATATGAGTTTGATGATGACAGCCTGAGCATAAGCCCGGCCATGAAGAAAAAAATATCACTACTTATTATGCGGTTGCTGATTATTCAATTTAAAAATGAAAAAGATCCCTTGACCGCGGATGAAATCTCCAAAAATATCGGTGTACCCATTAGGTTTGTCTCTGTTATGTTAAAAGAACTACATGAAGCTCATCTTTTATCTGAAACATTATTAACAAATAATACCGACCATGCATACCAACCGTCCATCGATATTAATAAAATTACAATTCAATATGTTTTGGATAAACTGGATAATCGTGGATTAAGTAATGTCAGTCTACATCCATCAGAAGACTTCCAGGAAATATCTGAATCCCTGCAAACTTTTAGTCATCTCATTCAAAAGTCAGATTACAACAAGCTGCTAAAAGACCTTTAATTTTTTTTAATTCGTTGCTTAAAAGACCAGGTAAAATAAAAAGTTGATACCTCCGTACCATCATCCATTCTGCCAACGGTCTTTAGTTTCACTGTAGATGGATTACCACTTTTTATGCATTCATCAACCGCTGCAAACACCTCTTGACCCTCATGACATGTGAAAGTTATTTTTCCAGTGGCTTTTTTGTGAAATTCTGCTTCAAGACCTACAATGATAAAGGCTACGGTAGGTCTGATTCCCTGAACGGCCATTAATGGAATGGCTGCCGTTGATAATTCGGCAGCCATTGATTGTACCGCAAAGTAAATGGATTTAAACGGGTTTTTATTAATCCATAAAAAAGGTATGGTTGTTTCGCAGTACGCTTCTGTGAGTGTTTTTAACCTCATTCCTGCTACCCAACCTGCCGGGACGTTCAGCAAAGTATAGAGCCCAAAGTTAAAGCTATTGAGCATTTTTTTCCTGAATGACTCCTGGGCCTGCGTTAAAGGCATAGTCCTACCTCAATTCATTTGGTTTACCACCTTTACGCCAATGCTCCTCAATCTCTTCCAGGGACACACCTTTAGTTTCAGGAATATATTTTAATCCCCAGAGTATGCCTAGCACTGCAATGCCTGCATATAAAAAGAATGATCCGGCCGGGTTCGGTTTAACATCATAGGCTGCTTGAATGGCTTCTATATCCTTTTCGGGAATATCATCACGACTTACCACGTCCACAACAGCTGACATTTCTGAGCCAAGCGGTATATCATATTGTTCCAATATTTGGGTTTGGTCAGTGGTAAGTTCTGCATCAACTTTTTCTTTGATTATTTCCATCCCGGGACCTGTAAAAGCCCATGCAATCTTTAAAAAAGTAAAGGCTACCAACGCATTAAACAACCAATTACTTAACGATCCTATACTCATTCCCAACCCCCTGACTTTCAGAGGAAATACTTCTGAAATCATCAGCCAACCCAAAGGGCCCAGACTTATGGCAAAAAAGAAAATATACACTAAAATACAACCAACGATAAGATATCGCATAGCATCTCCCATGCCTTCCCGGTTCAGAAAGAAAATACCCAGTGCTGCAAGGGCTGTAGCCATTCCGGTAAGACCGATGAAGTATAGTTTTCGTCTGCCAATTTTATCGATTACGCTCATTGATACTACTGTTGAAAGCACATTTACAACCCCCACAATGATGGTGGCGGCAATGGCTGCACGGGCACCTTCAAAGCCCGCAATAAGAAACACGGTTGGGGCATAATAAATGATGGTGTTGATACCTACAAACTGCTGCACGAGCATGATGCCAATAGCAGTTATTAATGCATTCCTGAGCCAGGGTTTAAAAAGTTCAGTCCAGTTTGTAACTGCTTCTTTTTCTTTTTTAATTTCATCATCGATTCTACTGATGGAAGCCTCTACCATATCAGGACTTTCAACGCTGCGAAGCACTTTGATACCCTGATCTCGCTTACCTACACTCATCAACCATCTGGGAGATTCAGGTAAAAAGATCATTCCAACGAACAAGATGATGGCAGGGATCACCCCCACATAAAACATCCAACGCCATGAAAAAGGATTAGCTTCATCAGCAAAAGCCTGATCGCTAAAATAAGATGCTACAATACCTATAGTGATCATCAACTGAAAAGCTGAAACCAATGCACCCCTTATCTTAGTGGGTGAAATTTCTGCGATGTACATGGGGACTGTAAATGAGGAAATCCCAATAGCGATTCCCAGAACGATCCTGCTGAGGGCTAAAAAACTCATGGAAGGTGCAGCTCCTGCCATAATGGAACCAACTGCAAAAATGAAGGAGGTTATGACAATGATCTTCTTTCTACCAAAAATGTCGGTGAGCCGACCGGAGGACATTGCACCAAGAATAGCACCAACCAACAGTGCCGTCACGATCCATTCCTGGTCTTCTGTGCTTAGGTCCCAACTTCTTTCCAGAAAGGGAAGGGCCCCGGAAATAACGCCGGTATCAAAACCAAATAACAAACCACCGGTCGAGGCGATGGCCACAATGATAAAAATTAAACTTTTGTTATATGTGCTTTTCTCCATATCAAAAAGATTTGTATTGTATTTATAAAAAATTCAAATGATTTTGGTAATATAAGATAATCTGAAAAATTATCGCAATAAGCATAAATATTTTTAGAAATTCCTAAAAACCAGTTATATGAGTCAGTCGAGGTATGCTACCTTTGCTACATCGAAATGTATGGTAGAATTTCTCGAGCCCAGCAGTGTAAATGTTTTACCAAAAAGGGGCCCTGAGTCACAGCTGTACACCTGATTGTTTTCAATCAGAAAAATGAACTTTTTCTTTTGTTTTCTGAAGGTTAGGTTGCTGTACCCATCGGATGGAATAAGGCTGGATTCGGACCACCGGGAGAGGTATTTTGTTTTCTTGCCTTTGTTTAGGGTGATTACAAAACTTTTATTATTGGCAATTAAAAAACTGTAAAAATTATGTTCATTGCCCCAGCTAAAACCAAAAGGCATGTAAGGATTGCCGCTAAGAAACCTGGTTCGAATACTGATTTCAAAATCCCGTGTAGTATCAACATTTACTTCTTGTTTTAACCAGGAGTAATCATTTTCAATATCTGTTAAAACAACATAGCCATTTTCAGTTTTAACCAACTGCTTACTAACCCCATCCATCTCCCACTTTATTGAGTCTGTCAGGAAGTCATCGTAAAAAATCACGTTGTCGCTGTTTTTCCTTTGACCAAATATGAAAAATGGTATGATTAAAAAGGCAAAAATCATCTTCACCGATCTGGAAATAATCACATCTAGTATCATAAGGACGGCAATTTAATATTTCTATCTTTACACGAAAACGTTGAGATGTCTTCTAAGCAATATAAAAGATATACCATAACTGCTGCTCTGCCTTATGCCAATGGCCCTGTTCATATCGGTCACCTGGCCGGTGTTTACATTCCTGCAGATATTTATGCCAGATATCTGCGTATGAAAGATGAGGATGTCCTTTTTGTTTGTGGGTCGGATGAACATGGTGTAGCCATTACCTTGAAGGCACGTCAACAAAATACTTCCCCTAAGGAAATCGTAGACAGATATCATGAACAAATAAAAACTTCTTTTGAAGAGTTTGGCGTAAGCTTTGATATTTATTCCAGAACCTCCTCTCAGACACATCATAAAACAGCATCAGACTTTTTTTTGAAATTATATGAAAAAGGTGTGTTTGAAGAGAAAACCAACGAACAATTTTTTGATCCGGAGGCTGAGCAATTCCTGGCAGACCGATATATCTACGGCACCTGTCCTAACTGCAGCTTTGAAAAAGCTTATGGTGACCAATGCGAAAATTGCGGCACCTCATTAAGTCCACATGAATTGATCAATCCTAAATCAGCGCTAAGTGGTTCAGAGCCGGTATTGAAAACCACGAGGCATTGGTATCTGCCTTTAAATGATTATGAAAATTGGTTAAGAACGTGGATTCTGGAGGAACATAAAGAGTGGAAACCAAACGTGTATGGCCAGTGTAAATCCTGGTTAGATAATGGATTGCAGGCCAGGGCTATAACCCGGGATTTGGAATGGGGAATATCCGTTCCGGTGAAAGGTGCGGAAGGTAAAGTGCTTTATGTGTGGTTTGATGCCCCCATTGGTTATATTTCGGACTCGATAGAATGGGCACAAAAAACAGGGAATGACTGGGAACCTTACTGGAAGGATGAAGATACACGGTTGATCCATTTTATAGGTAAAGACAATATTGTTTTTCATTGTATAATATTTCCAGTGATTTTAAAACTTTACGGCGATTACATCCTGCCTGATAATGTACCCGCCAATGAATTCCTGAACCTGGAAGGGGATAAAATATCTACCTCCAGGAATTGGGCAGTATGGTTACATGAATACCTGCAGGAGTTTCCCGGTAAGCAAGACCTCTTGCGCTATACTTTAACCGCCAACGCACCGGAAACAAAAGACAATGATTTTACCTGGAAAGATTTTCAGGCAAAAAATAATAATGAACTGGTAGCAATATTTGGTAATTTTATAAATAGGGCCGTAGTGCTTACTCATAAGTTTTTTGATGGTAAACTTCCAAATCCAAATGACATTGAACCGATTGATCAACAACTTATCAATGATCTTAAAGAACAGGTAAAAAAGATTGAGGAAGCATTGGATATTTTTAAATTCCGTGAGGCTCTCTTTCAAATGATGGAAGTGGCCAGAAAAGGCAACAAATATTTGGCAGATAACGAACCCTGGAAGAAAATTAAACAAGATCCCGAACGGGTAAAAACCATTATGAACCTTTCCCTCCAATTAGCTGCTAACCTGAGCATCATATGTCAGCCGTTTTTGCCTTTTACCTCAGAAAAAATCAAGCGGATGCTCAACCATGAAAACATGTGCTGGGGTGATGCCGGTACAATAGATCTGCTTCCCGTTGGTCATTCCATCAACAAGGCGGAGCTTTTGTTTGAGAAAGTTGAGGACAACCAAATTGAGGAACAGGTAGAGAAGTTGAATAAGGCAAAAGCACTCAATTTAGCCGATCAATATGAAGAAAAAGAATACCAGCCGATTAAGCCAACCATAAATTATGATGACTTTCAAAAGCTGGACATAAGAGTAGGGGAGGTGTTGACTGCTGAAAAAGTGAAGAAATCGAATAAGCTACTGAAACTGTTGATTGATACCGGTGTGGACAAGCGAACTATCTTGAGTGGTATAGCCAAACACTTTGAGCCCGGGGAATTGATTGGTCAGCAGGTAACCGTATTGGTCAATCTACAGCCCAGGAAAATGATGGGTGTGGAATCCAATGGCATGGTGTTAATGGCTGAAAACGAGGATGGATCGCTCAAGCTGTTAAAACCACATGACCTGGTAAAAAATGGCTCAGTGGTGAGTTAGCGTAGTGTTTTTAATACCCTTGATGTGGGGGAAATCTGGTGAATTCAAGGTTATGGCATCTGACAAGAAATTCGTGGACTTTGTGGTTGAACCTGAAATATGCAATAGAAAATCTATTCCAGACATAAAACACTTTGAAATAGGCACTTACCGTCAACTTGTTGAATCACCATAGCGATGCTATGCCTCATCAACATAAGTACCTCTTTCTTTGCGTTTTATGCCTTCATCACGATTCCTATTGCATAATTCAAGTTGAACAAATCGAAAATGCCGGGCTAATAACAGCCAAAAAAATGTTTAAAGAATATGGCATTTATTCAGATGAGAAAATCTTTGGCCTTTTTTGTGCAACAAACTTTTTTTAAAACCTACCAAATCCGGGCAGGAATTTATAGGGGATGTTGTTGAAGCACCGGCATATCCCGGGGCAAATCCGGGCTTTTTGATTGAAGATAAGATTGAGGACAAAAAATGGTTGAGCGAATTAGTCAGGATATCCGTCAGGGAATTACCTCTACCTAAGTCAAAAAAGAAGAGAACATAATTGCCTCATGATGATAAGGCAGGCGAACCTCATTTAAAGAATATTTTAGCATAAAAACTCGTTAGCATTAAATTAGCGTCCGATGTCCGCTTTATTATTTATGCGCTTTATTTTTTATGTTGAGATCAAAGTATCTGTGGTTGTGTTTTGCCTTTCGATAGTTTTTTCGTCTGGTCTATCCGGGCAAAGCTATCCCCTGGGACTCAACCCGGCATCTTTGAATTGGAAACAGATTGACACAGAAGCGGTAGAAGTTATATTCCCAGAAAATGCAGAATCTCAGGCGCAGCGTGTTGTCAATCTGGCCCAGGTGTTGTACGACAGTAATTATTACAGCCTGGGGCCAAAAAAGAATAAGGTTTCTATCATTCTGCAAAACCAAACCGTACGCTCCAATGGATTTGTCACCATTGGCCCCTATCGCTCTGAGTTCTTCACCAATCCACCGCAGTATGGTACGCTGGGCAATAACTGGATCGATTTACTGGCCATCCATGAATACCGGCATATAGAGCAATTCAATAATACCAAAAGGGGCATCCCCGGGGTAGTGTCAATTTTATTTGGGCAGACAGCCTGGGCAGCAGCTGCAGGTATGGCCTTACCCCGGTGGTTTTGGGAGGGGGACGCTGTATTTTATGAGACGGCACTGACTCGAGGTGGCAGGGGTAGGCTGCCGGAATTTGAGAACCGCTACCGGGCATTACTGGCTTCCCAAGACAAGGTTCCAGGTTATGAGAAAGCCTCGGCCACCAGCTTAAAGCAGTTTGTACCCAATCACTATAATCTTGGTTACCTGATGACTACTTCCCTACGAGGAGGCGAAGAGGAAAATATTTGGAATACCGTGGTGAAAGATGCGGTAGAATATGATGGTGTCTTTTATCCCATGAGCAATAGCCTAAAATCCATCGCCGGAAGCAGGACACCAAAGCTCTACCGGGAAACGTTTAAAAAATTGCAGGAAGAATGGAAAAATGAGTTAAAGGACAAGGAAATAACCACCGGTAAAACCATCAGTGAACAGTCTAAAAAGACCTTTATAAATTATCATAACCCTACTTTTATCGAAGAGGGTTTGCTGGTGGTAGAGAAAGCAGGTTTTAACCAGATACCCACTTTTTATCTGCTCAATGATGATGGTACAGAGAAAAAACTGTTTCATCCGGGTTTTTACGATGACGATAATGCCGTCATTAATTATAGCAATGGAAAGCTTATCTGGACCCAACGAACCTTCGACGAGCGATGGGCCAATGAAAGCTATTCTATCATCATGCAATATGATCTGCATACCAGTGAGAAAAAACAACTAACCGAAAATACCCGTTACTTTGCGCCCGACTGGAGCCCCGATGGATTGCGAATAGTTGCCGTTCATTCACCTGACAACTACAATTTTGAAATCCATGTGCTTGATCGCTTTGGCACTTTATTAAAGAGCATGCAGTATGATAAAGATTATCATTACGCCTTTCCCACCTGGATGGATGATGAACAAATCCTGGTGGTTGTAAGAAAGGGCGAGGAAAATGCTGTGGCCAGGATTGATCTGAGCAAAGGCAATATGAAGCTGCTGACCGCTTTTCAAACTGAAAACATATCTTATCCGGTGTACCGGGAGCCATATGTGATCTATAATAGCTTCTACAATGGCACAGACAATATTTATGCTTATGACTTGAATAGAAGAAAGCATTTTCAAATTACGTCAACCAGGTTTGGTGCCACTCAGCCTGATGTTTCGCCATCAGGTCGCCTGTTGACTTATGCGGAGTACACTGCTGAGGGATATGATGTTAAGAAAATGCCGTTTAAGCCTGCGGAATGGAAACCGGTCGAAAGCCGCCATCCTTTTGATTTTATCGAACCTTTGGCAATTGATAATGGCATACTGGATAAGGTTCCGGATAAAAAATATAAAACAGCGGATTACAATTCATTTGAAGGTCTGGTATTGCACAGCTGGACGCCTACGTTCATTCCTCCAAATGCCGGAATAACAGCCAGGGCAGATAACAAATTAACGACCTTGTCTGCCAGCGCATTTTACAATTACAATAACAATGAAAATGTAGGAACCTACGGTGCAACGGTTACTTATGGTGGCTGGTACCCGGCATTAGAAGTGGAATACAACCAGTCAAACAGGGACAGGGATATACCGGTATTTCGGGAGGCTCCAGGTACTGAAGACTCCATAAGCGTGCCCATCGTCACCAATGCGTGGACGGAAAATGTTTTTTCCATCGGGGCGGTCCTTCCCTTCAACCTTACCGGGGACCATTTCTTCAGGAAATTCTGGATTACCAACAGCTACCAATTGATAAATGTGGATTATGATAATGACCGGCCTGGAACGGATGAAACCTTTGGGGCGTGGGAGCTGGAACTTGATTTTTTTAACCTTAGGAGGATGGCATTGCAACATCTGAAGCCCCGCTTTGGACAGTCCATCAATTTAAATTATCAAACGACGTTAGGCTCAGACTTTAATGCCTCGCATTCCTTAACCTTACGTTCCATCTTCTATTTCCCTGGATTATTCAGAAACCACAGCTTTTTTATCAATGCAGACTATCAGTCAGAGCCTTTTGTCAGTGAATACAAGTTTCGGGATAACTTCTTTTATGCCCGGGGATATGGATCAGTGCTTCATGACCGGGTGAGTAGATTTGGGTTTAATTATTCCCTACCATTGCTTTACCCGGATATTCCCATTGGCCCGTTATTTTTTATAAAACGTGTCTCAAGCAATCTCTTCTTTGATATTTCCGAATCGACCATCGACCCGCTCAATAGCTCAGAACTGACTGCCATTACCCCGCGAACGTTTGACCTTCAGTTCAGCTTCAATGACCGACGCTTTCGCTCTATCGGGGTGGAAGTAAGCTTTGATTTTCGATTTATTCGGTTACTGGATATTAATATGGGATTGCGATACAGCCGGTTGCTTGACAATATCACCGGATTGAATAGCAATCAGTTTGATTTGATTATTTCGACAATATCGATTTAATCGTTATTATGCTTCAAATAGCGATCTCTTGATAAACAATAACATTAAACCCAGATTTGTCATTGGAATTTTGTCGTGAAGGGTTAAAGCCCAAAAAATCAG